>VGFL01000007.1 GCA_016868915.1 Bacteroidota bacterium
ATACCTCCACGGCAAGTGTCGAAGAGTCTGAAATTTCTGTAAATATTTTCCCAAATCCTGTTAATGACTTATTGATAATCCAATTAAATGGATTGAATAAATCTGATCTTCAGGTTGAATTAATTGATCCTAACGGGCGAGTAGTTATTCAACAGCTAATTAAACAAGGAAGTACAATTGGATATATTGATGTATCGACAATTTATTCAGGTAATTACTTTATAAAAATCATATCTGTTAATCAAATAAAAACTTTTCCGGTTGTAATTTCGGAATAAGTGAGCTAACATATACTTTCTTTACCCAGCACTTATAAAGGCTTGACTATTCTTCTTTGCAGAGTCCTGCTATCTCATGAAATGTATCATGAATTGCTGTCAGTTTTTTAAATATCAATTTATCAGATATCTTTCTACCGATTGTTAAATACCTATTCAAATCATTGGTTTGCTTTTCAAGTTTATGTAATGATTTGGACATTGTCGCTTCTTCTGTAGGGTTTAATACAGGTATCTCTGAATTTTTCAGCAAATAGGCATTTACTTTTAATTCATTATTTCTCTCAATAATTGGCTTAAAATCAGATTTTTCAGCGGCATGAAAAGTGGCTGACATAACTTTATGAAATGCTTTTAATTCAGGCCAATTATCTTGTTTAATTTTTTCTAAAGTTGGATCTTTTATCGCCGCTTGATATTTTTCTGAAATAACACCCCAATCTAGAATGCTCCATATCGCGTAAATGTAATCGTTTCGTTTATTTTGATGTTTTAGATAGTATGCGTGCTCCCATACATCAATTCCTATAATCGGTATACCTCTCTCTGATATAACATCCATAAGTGGATTATCTTGATTCCCCGTATGAGTGACCTGCAATTTTCCATCTGGATTAACAATAAGCCAAGCCCACCCCGAACCAAACCTTATCATTGCGGCTTGTTGTAATTTGGTTTGTAAAGAATCTAATTTCCCAAAACTTTCTTCAATTGCCTTAAGCAGAATTTCGTCAGGGCTAGAATTAGATTTAGGAGTCAAAATTTCCCAAAATAACGAATGATTGTAATGACCACCCGCATTATTTCTTATCGTCTCGGAAAAATAGGATGTATTTATTAATAGATTATTCAAAGAAAATTTCTCGAGTTTAGTTCCTTGAATTGCCTTATTTAGATTATTTACGTATGTCTGATGATGTTTTGAATGATGAATCTCCATTGTCTTTGCGTCAATAAATGGCTCGTAATCTGTATAAGCGAATTTAAGACTAGGTAATTGAAAGGTTTGCGCCCAACTGAACGAAATAAATAAAACTAAATTTAAAGTAATGAACTTTTTCAAACGGAAAATTTTATGTAAAAATACAATATTTATTTTTTCAATGAACTGATACAAATATTCAATTTTTCTCAGCAAATATTCATTTCGTTAAATATTCATCAGAAACATTTTTATATTTCGCTTAGTTATTCAAAAGAAGGTTATATTTTTTTAAATCTCACTGCTTAATGAAGCAGTTTTAAAAGAGTTTGGTAGTTCTTGCATTGAAAATTATAACCTGCTTTTTCACATATGTTGCAGCATATGTGAACGGAACATTTAGAATTTATTTGGTTTTGGTTAAAAACGGTCACTATTTGTGGCCGTTTTAATTTCGTATAGTACCGGTCGACAAGGGCTCGCATCGTTCTCAATCGGCGCCACTTGCATCTCTAGAATATAGTCACCATCAACAATCTCTGAGCTAACATAAACTAATTCGGTTATCGTTCTATCCATATCAGGATTTTCCGGTACTCGCCAAAAGCGATGATGAAACGCAAGACGACCGCCATCTATTTCTCGATCTACGGACGGTAAGTCTGTAAGAAAATGAATAACGTTACACTCATTTAACACATCAACAACTTTTTCTTCAAAAAATGGTGGATTTGTATTGGAATAATTATTTTCTACTTTCATTTCATCATTGGGTATCGTCCGAACAATAACAGCATCTAAATTTTTTCTTTTACCAATCAACTCTCGCATCTGATCATGGGTTATTACGTGATCCATTACCTCATAATTTGTATTATATGTTGCACTTGGTTTTACCGAAATCAACAATGCTCTGAAAATAAAATTTTTAATTACTCCATTTATAGAATGAACTTTGGGGGTAATGTGTCCACACGATTCCGTGTGAGTTCCATGGCCATGCGGATTGAAAAAAATATTTCTAAAATTTACTTTACCTCCCTCGTCTACTGATCCTAAAAAAAAATCATTTCTAACTGGAGTAATTTCTGGTTTTTCTAAGTACCATGCACGTACAGAATTTTCGTTATTCGATATAGGAATAGAAATATCTAGGGGTTTTTCGGTATCGATACATTCATTATTTGAAAGATACAATTTCATGAAAACGAAAATAAGCAAACTTCTTGTAATAAATTACAAACAAAATAAGAACTTAATTTTTTATAGACTAACTTTGCTCTATGAGTATCATACATCAAATAATCGCGCCTGTCAAGCAAGAAATGATTGAATTTGAAACCAAGTTTAGAGACAGTATGCACTCCGATGCAGCGATGCTCGATAAAGTCACGCACTACATTATTAAGAGAAAAGGCAAGCAAGTTCGCCCACTATTCGTTTTTTTATGCGCTAAAATGTTGGGCGAGGTAACGCCTAAAACATATGATGCAGCGACATTAATTGAATTATTACATACCGCAACACTTGTTCATGATGATGTCGTTGACGATGCGAATGAACGACGTGGCTATTTTTCGATTAATGCTTTATGGAAAAACAAAATCGCAGTGCTAGTTGGAGACTATATGTTATCAAAAATCCTACTTCTTTCAATTTATAAAAAAAATCCTGATTTATTAGAAATAATTGCACGATCTGTCAAAGATATGAGTGAAGGAGAATTACTACAAATTGAAAAAGCACGCTTACTTGATATAAATGAAACGATTTATTTTGAAATAATTAGAAAAAAAACCGCATCTTTAATCGCCTCGTGCTGTGAAAGTGCCGCACTTTCATCGGGAAATAATGAAAACCAAGAAAAAATGCGTTTGTTTGGCGAATATATTGGCATAGCCTTTCAGATAAAAGATGATATTTTTGACTACGGAAAACCCGGAAAAATTGGTAAACCAACCGGTATTGATATTCGAGAGCGAAAACTAACATTACCAATTATATTTACGTTGAATAATTCGACCAAGGAAGTTCGAAGAGAATTAATCAATATCATAAAAAACAAAAATGAATTGAGTAAGTCAATAAACCGAGCGATTATCTTAGTAAAAGAAAATGGAGGTATTGAATATAGCCATGAGCAAATGTTGATCTATTCTATAAAGGCACTAGAGATTATTAAAGACTTTCCTGAAAATGAAGCCAAAAAATCACTAAAATTACTTGTTGATTACACCATAAATCGTGAAATTTAAGTTATGAAATATAGTGTCATTTTTATTATTATTATTCTTTTTACTTCCTGTGATCAGGGTGAGACTAAAAAAAGTAATAATCCTTTAATCGAAGTAAAAAATGGAGTTGAAACAATCTGGTATCCTGGTAAAACCCAAATAAAGTATCGAAGGGAATATGACTCCCAAAATAAAAGACATGGAAAATGGGTATTATACAATCCTGAAGGTAAGGTCATGTCAAGTTCATTTTATGAAAATGGAAAAAAAACTGGAGTTTGGCTCGTGAATCATTCAAACGGAACACTGAACTACACTGGTGAATATAAAAACGATAAAAAGGTTGGAATTTGGGTATTCTATTCTGTTACAGGTGATAAACTTATTGAAAACCTTTACGATCCAAACGGCAAATTAATAAAAAGCGAAAAGTATAACTCAACTGGTGTTGACAGCACAAACACAAAATTAAAAAAAGAAAAAATCAGTAAAAAATAGATAAAAGTGAATAAAATCCCTTCTCATATAATCGATGAAATCATGCAAACCGCGAGAATAGAAGAAGTTATTGGATCTTTTGTTAATCTTAAAAGAGCTGGTTCAAATTTAAAAGGACTAAGTCCATTTACGGATGAAAAAACACCATCTTTCGTCGTTTCTCCGGCCAAACAAATCTTTAAGTGTTTTTCAACGGGTAAAGGTGGAACGGTTGTTTCTTTTCTTATGGAAAAAGAACATTTTAGTTATCCAGAGGCATTAAAATGGTTAGCAAATAAATACAATATTACTATTCCAGTTGAGAGAGAGTCAACCGCTGAGGAATTAGCAATTTTAAATGAACGGGACAGTTTGTATATCATAAATGATTTCGCACGTAATTATTTTGTTAATCAAATGAATGAATCAGATGAGGGTAAGGCAATCGGCCTTTCTTATTTTGAGGAACGAGGATTTCGCAAGGATATAATTGAAAAGTTCCAATTAGGATATTGCTTGAATAAAGGAGATGACTTCACAAAAGCGTCTTTAGAGAAGGGATACAAAATCGAGTACTTAGAAAAAGTAGGCTTGGTAAAAACGAAAGATGATCGCCATTTTGATTTTTTTAGGGGACGAGTTATGTTTCCAATTCATAGCGTTAGCGGAAGAGTTCTTGGCTTTGGTGGGCGATCACTTTTAAATGATAAAAAGATTGCCAAGTATTTCAACTCACCTGAAAGTTTGATCTACAATAAAAGTGAGATTTTATATGGCCTCTACTTTGCCAAAGGGGACATTATCAAATATGATAATTGTTTCTTGTGCGAAGGGTATACAGATGTCATTTCTCTTTATCAGGTTGGTCTTACTAATGTTGTAGCGTCCTCCGGTACATCTCTTACCAAAGATCAAATTAAACTAATTCGACGATACACCCAAAATATTACGATTCTTTATGATGGTGATTCTGCTGGTATAAAAGCTTCTTTTAGAGGAATAGATTTAATTCTTGAGGAAGGAATGAATGTAAAAGTAGTTCTTTTTCCTGATGGAGAGGATCCTGACTCATTTGCAAAAAAGAATAGTACGTCTGAACTTGAGTCATATGTGAGTAAAAATACACAAGATTTTATTTCATTTAAAGCAGCTATTTTATTAGATGAATCAAATGATGATCCTTTGAAAAAAGCCGAGTTGATTAAAGATATAATTCACTCAGTCTCTTTAATTCCCAACTCGATCACAAGATCTGTTTATATTCAAAAAATTTCTACTCTCTTCGGAATAGAAGAAACCATCATTTCAAATGAAGTACTAAAACGACGGCGCGCTGCACTTTCAAATCAATTGAATGCTCCTGAATTGAAAGAAATTCCTATTGAAAAGCCTGAGGGGCATAAAAATCAATCCATAACTACTGTTGAGAAAAAGCAAAACCATTTTCATGAATATGAATTGTTGCGATTAATGTTAAAATATGGAACTTTAGAAATAACCTCCACCGTTGCCGATAAGGAAATAGTTACAAGTATTATTGAATTTATCTGCCATGAAATTACACGAGATGAATTATCTTTTGAAAATGAGTTATACGCAAAAATATTTTCTGTTTTTCTTGACGGTCTTTCAGAAAAAACGCTGTATACTACAAGCTACTTCAAACGGCTAGAAGATCAAGAAATCGTTCAGTTAGTCAGTGATATTGAATCAACAGAATATGAAATTAGTCCAATGTGGCTCTCAAAATATAAGATTGAGGTAAGAACAGAACTTGATTAC
Organism: Bacteroidota bacterium; assembly: GCA_016868915.1. Lineage (GTDB taxonomy): Bacteria > Bacteroidota > Bacteroidia > Flavobacteriales_D > Crocinitomicaceae > UBA952. The sequence goes on from VGFL01000007.1 coordinate 5,694, forward strand.
CTGTACGAATTGGCAACAGAGGCAATTTATCACTTCAAAACAAAAATAATTGATCAAAAGATTAAAGCAATTCAACTTGAATTGCAAAAAAATGAATCACTAAATGAGGAAGAAATGTTATTTTTACTAGCAGAACAAATGAATTATCAACGTGTAAAAAAAGTATTTACCGATAAACTCGGTAGGATCATAACTGAGTAATGTTTTCAGCAACCATATTTAATATCGGTCCCTATCAAATCTGTTTTTGGAATATCATTTTACTCTCCATAATTTTTTTAATTGCTGTAATTTCCCGTCGAGTAATACATAGGTTACTGAAACGCTATCTTAAAAATGCAAATATTATTCTTGAAGGAAGACGAGTAACATGGTTAAAATTGTTCAGTCAGAGTGTTTATTTGTTGGCTTTATATATCGGAATTTTAAGTTTAAAATTCAATAATCCGTATGTTACATTTTCTGATTTTCTAAATTTTAATATTCTCAAGTTTACTAAATTCAAGCTCAATTTTTACCATTGTCTCATTTTAATCTCAATATTTTACGGTGCTAAAATTATGAGTAATGTTGTTAAACTTTATATATCAAGAAAATATAGAGAAAACTCACAGTACGACAGAGGATCTGAATATGTTTATAATCAAATTGCGAAATATATAATTTATATTTTTAGTATTTTAATGAGTTTTCAAGTTCTTGAAATCGACTTAACAATTTTACTTACAGGTTCAGCAGCTCTTTTGGTTGGACTTGGGCTTGGGTTACAGGACGTATTCAAAGATATGATCGCAGGAATTGTCCTTTTATTTGAAGGAAATGTAAAAGTTGGGGATATAGTTGAAATTTCAAGTACAGGAAAATCATCCGGAATTATTGCAAAAATTTTAAGAATTAATGTACGAACGACCCAAATTGAAACCCGCGAAGGAAACGTCATAATCATTCCAAATACAAGACTAACCCAAGATAACGTAGAAAATTGGAGTCACGGTTCTGAATTATCAAGATTTACAATTCTTGTTACAGTAAATTATGGATCAAATTCGGAATTAGTTACACGATTGCTTAAACAGGCCGCTCTAGCTCATCCAAAAGTAAAAAAGAACCAACCCGTGCTTGTCAGACTATCAAATTTTAGTGACAATGGCTTGGAAATGGAGCTCATATTCTGGGCCGATCAGAGTTGGGATATCAATAATTATAAATCTGAAATTCGCATGGAAATAGACCGCCTATTCAGAGAATATAAAATAACAATACCATATCCTCAGCGCGTGATTCATCAGGGAAATAATATAATTTAGAGTTAATTCAATGGTTGATATCGTTCCATTTAAAGCAATTCGTCCTACTCGTGATAAAGTTCATCTCGTTGCAGCAAGACCTTATTACTCCTATAAAAAAAATGTACTCAAGGCAAAATTAGAGGATAATTCTTTCACCTTTTTAAGAATCATAAATCCAGAATTCAATAAGGCAATAAAAACTGAACCGAATTCAAAAGAACGTTTTTCGCTCGTTCGTGAAAAATATGCTGAATTCATCAAGGAAAAAATCCTAATACGAGAAAATGAAAATGCCTTTTACATCTATCAACAAACAAAAAATGGACATAAATTTTATGGGATTATTGCAGGAGCTAGTATTGATGATTATGAAAAAGGTAGAATAAAAAAGCATGAAGAAACAATCACTTCAAGAGAGACTCTGTTCGTGAGTTATCTAGACATTGTGGGATATAACGCTGAGCCTGTTTTGCTTTCTCATTCCACACATGACGAGTTAGATAAAGCATTGTTAGGGTTGATGCAAGAGCGACCTGAATATGAATTTACGACCACTGATAAGATCAAACACGAAGTTTGGGTGATCAAAGGAAAAAATATTGATTTGATAAACAAGTTTTTTGAAGAAATTGATTCCTTATATATTGCCGACGGACATCATCGTTGTGCGTCATCCGCAGGTTTGCGAAAAAAAAGATCTAAAAAAGAAGTTAAGAAATACAAAAACGAAAATTACTTCCTCGCGTTCATAATGGATGAACAAAAAATGCAAATAGCAGAATTCAATCGATTGGTAAAAACGCTTAATAATTTGTCAAAAGAAGAATTTTTATTAAAATTAACTGAAATTGGTTCACTTACAAAAATTGACTCAGCAGATAAACCGACTATCGAGCACCAATTAACCATTTATATAGATTCGGATTGGTATACATTGAATTTCGATAATTCCCTTATTCCTTTCAAGGATCCTGTAAAATCGTTAGACACTTATCTTTTAACAGAATTAATTTTAAAACCAATCCTAGGAATTCAGGATTTAAAAACCGACGAGAATATCAGTTTTGTGAGTGGTGCTGAACCCATTGAAAATATAGTAAATTCTGTTGATTCAAAGAAATACAAAATTGCCTTTATTCTCTTCCCTATTTCTATCAAACAAGTAAAAGCCGTAGCAGATGTAAGTGGAATTATGCCTCCTAAATCTACTTGGGTAGAACCGAAATTGAGAAGTGGATTAACTATTTACAATATTAATGAGTAAAGTTATTCTTGAAAATTTTAAAGAAATTCAATTAGCAATTCCCGATCATGTCAAACTGGTGGCAGTATCGAAAACCAAACCGATTGAGGCAATTCAAGTTTTACATGATGCTGGTCAGCGAATATTTGGTGAAAACAGAGTACAAGAATTAGTTGAAAAACACGAATTGTTGCCCGAAGACATTAAATGGCATTTGATTGGTCATCTACAACGAAATAAAGTAAAATATATCGCTCCATTTGTTGATATGATTCATTCCATCGATAGTGAAAGATTGCTCGATGAAGTGAATTCACAGGCAGAGAAAAATAATCGAAAAATTAAAGTTTTACTCCAATTTTTTATAGCTACAGAGGAAACTAAATTTGGATTTGATTGGAATGAAATAAACGAATTATTTTCAATACGAAATCCTGAAATATTTGAGTCAATTGAATTTTGTGGCGTCATGGGGATGGCAAGTTTTTCTAACAATCAGAATCAGGTAAGGAACGAATTCAAAAAATTAAAGCAAATTTTTGATCAATTAAAACAAACCTATTTTTCAAGCTCCTCCTCTTTCTTAGAAATTTCAATGGGAATGAGTGGAGATTATCAAATGGCTATCGATGAAGGAAGCACAATGATACGAGTTGGAAGTTCTTTGTTTGGTTCGAGGTAATAAAAAAGAGTAATCACTGTTTAGAACTTTTGAAATTTAACAAGGTAAATCATCCAATGGAACCAAAGTACCCTTCTTATTTTCAAAAATAAAATGGTCTAATCCATTGGAAATAATAAGAAATTTTGAATCTAATTGAGAGTTATAAGTGGCTAATTGAAAAACTGTTTCAGAAGTGAGTTTTACTTCTGGCGCTTTGCATTCGACTACGAGTTCAGGTTGCAAAGTTTCATCGTAATAGACAATGTCTGCGCGTTTGGAAAGTGAATTTACTCTTACATTCACTTCCACCGCTAAGCGGCCAAGAGCCAGTGATTTATGGGAAACTAAATAATGAATCAAATGTTGGCGAACCCATTCTTCAGGTGTTAAGACCACCGGTTTTTTGCGCAACAAACAGGTTACGAAGCGCTTTTCATTTTTTTCGGTAATCTTTAACGGTGCGTTTGGTAAATTTAACGGAGTAAACATTAAATTCTCGGAATAAGTAACTCAATGTTTTTATATTTCAAATCGAATACTTTTCCAAGAACTTCGCTTGTTAATACGCCTTTATAAATATATACCCCATTTCTGAAACCTTCATTTCGAGCGATTAAATCACCTGACCCGCCGTGTTTACCCATTTCTAAAAGTAAGGGAGAAAAGATATTAGATAAAGCGAAAGATGCCGTTCTTGAAACTCTAGAAGCAATATTTGGAACACAATAATGAACGACACCATATTGCACAAATGTTGGTTCAATATGATTTGTAACTCGGCTCGTTTCAAAGCATCCGCCTTGATCAATACTTACATCAACCACAACAGAACCAACCTTCATTGATTCAATCATAGTTTCTGTTACAACACAGGGTGTTCGACCAATGGGAGAACGTAGAGCACCGATAACCACATCTGCCCTTCTAATTGCTTTTGCTAGAACCTTTGGTTGTATAATAGAAGTATAAACTCTTGATCCTAAATCATTTTGTAATCTTCTTAATTTCGAAAGCGAATTATCAAAAACTTTCACCGATGCACCCAATCCAAGGGCTGCACGTGTGGCAAATTCACCAACAGTACCAGCTCCAATTACAACCACTTCCGTTGGCTGAACCCCGGCAATTCCACCCAACATTATTCCTTTTCCACTTGAGAAGGAAGATAATATTTCACCCGCCACTAAAATGGATGTTGTTCCAGCAATTTCTCCAAGTGTTCTGACTACAGAAAAAACCCCTTCCTCATCACGAAGATAGTCCCATGCGATAGCAGTAACTTTTTTATCAATTAGTTTTTTAAGGATTTCTTTTGGTTGGATAACAATTTGTAAGGCTGAAATAAGCGTTTGATTTCCAATCAATAAATCAGTATCTTCTTCAGTAGGGGGAGCCACTTTTATGATAATCTCACATTGGTATATTTCTTTTCGATCAATACAAATTTCTGCCCCCGCTTCACTATACTCATTATCTGTAAAATTTGCCTCTAGACCGCAACCAGCCTCAACACGAACGCGATGTCCGTTTGAAACAAGTAAAGAAACAGCTTCAGGGACAAGTCCTACACGCCTTTCTTGGAAAGCACTTTCCTTTGGCACACCTATGAATAGGTTTCCTTTTTTACGTTTAATCTCCAGCATTTCCTCTTTTGGCAAAAGACTACCTTGCTGCATGAGTCCTTTTAATAATTCAGGATCAGTAATCATTTTTTAATTCGATTATTCGTTCGTTTTTATTCCCTACACTAATATACATCCAAATTTTATCATTTGGAAGAAAAATCAAACTTTTTTCAGGCCATTCAATAAAACTTAATGAACCATTTTCAAAATATTCTTCAATACCAATTTCTTGTAGTTCATATGAATGCTTAATTCGAAACAAATCAAAGTGGTATATCGACTGACCACATTTTGATTTGTATTCATTTACCAAAGAAAAGGTAGGAGACCCTTGAAATGAATCATTTGATAAAATGGATAAAATCGTTCTCATAGTAGTTGTTTTACCAACACCAATTTGACCTTGAAGAAGAACTACTCCTGTCTTAGGTAAATTTGAAATTATTTCGGTAGCGATTTCTGCTAATTGGTGCTCATTTCGAACAATCCACTTCATACTAGGTCTTACGTTTTTTCTTCTTTGCTGCAGGAAAGAGAATATTATTAAGTATCAAGCGATATCCGGGTGAATTAGGATGTAAATTTAAATCAGTATGTGGATCTCCCACACGATGCTCATAATCTTCAGGATCATGACCTGCATAAAAGGTCCACGTTCCTTGCCCAAATTCACCATGAATATATTTAGCCGTACCCAAAGCTTTATTCTCGCCAAGGATCAAGACATTATTTTTTATTGCCTCTTTCCGAAAATCAGTAGTTTGACCCATAAAACCTTTTACCTCATCTGTGTGGCATTGGGTTAACATTGTTGGTACAACATCCCACTTTGCAGAAAAATCAAATAGAGTAAAGAAATCAGTTTCTTCACTTACTACTCCAACTCTATGTAAATCAGTGCCATCAATATCAGAGTATTCATAAACCATCGGATCCATAACTAATTTAAAATCTTTAAAAGCAAATGTTTTTGAGTAATCCAATTTATTTTGAGCATTACGATCAGCTCCATCACCGTCATACATATAATCGCAGATATCAGTGTCTTCAGCCGAAAGAGCAATATCGAAGCTATCAGTTCCGCTACACATTGTAAATAAAAATCCTCCCCCAACGACAAAATTTTTAAGATTTAATGCTACTGCTAATTTCATTTTCGAAACTTTATCAAATCCCAGCATTTGTGCGTCTCTCTCAGCCATTGCTTGTTGTTCGCGATACCATGGATAATTTCTGAAACTTGCATAGAATTTCCCATACTGACCTGTAAAATCTTCATGGTGTAAGTGTAGCCAATCGTATTTTGGTAAAACACCCATAACAATTGCTGAGTCGTAAATTTTGTCGTAAGGAATTTCTGCGTATTCCAAAACCATCGTTACGGCGTCATCCCAAGGTTGAGTTCCCGGTGGCGAGTAAACTGCGATTTTTGGCGCTTTTTCCAATTGAATTACCTCCATATTCACTTCAGGTTCAGCAATTTGATTTTTAATTTGATTTACCTGCCCATCAGTAAGAACGAGATATTTTACGCCTCTTATATTTAATTCCTCTTCTAGGGAGTTTAAATGAGGATAAAGAAATGAACCGCCTTTGTAATTTAATAACCATTCAATGACCACGTCATTTTCAAGAGCCCAATAAGAAATTCCATAAGCCTTCAAATGATTTGTTTGCGTTTCATCCATTGGAACCAAAAGTTGGGTTGAATAACCTAATTGAACCGATAGGACGAACAAAAGTACAATAATGGAATTCTTCAAGATTTCAAAAAATTTAAAAAGGAACTTCATTCATCCCATTCAAATCAAAATCGGAATTAGAGTCCTCGACTTTATTCAAATTGCTTTGCACCGTTATCGTATAAGAATCACTATTTGCCGAATTAAATGAATTAGCCATTGATCTACTATCAAATGATTCGATATTTTCAAAACGAGCAAATTCCTGAACAAAACGCAGTCGGACGCTATTGGTTGCACCATTTCTATGTTTTGCAATGATAATTTCTCCAATACCATTATTCGGATTACCTTCCTCATCTTCTATAAAACCATAATAATCAGGTCTGTAAATAAACCCAACAATATCTGCATCTTGCTCAATAGCACCAGACTCACGCAAATCAGATAAAACGGGTCGTTTATCTCCACCGCGTTGTTCGACTGAACGACTTAGTTGAGATAAAGCAACGATTGGAACATTTAATTCTTTTGCAATTTCCTTTATAGAACGAGAAATGGTTGAAATTTCTTGTTCTCGATTTCCGCCTCCTTTCCCTTCTTTTGCAGTCATTAATTGCAGATAGTCAATCACAATCAATTCAATTTTTTGTTCCATTTTCAATCTGCGGCACTTGGCCCTAAGATCAAAAACGCTTAATCCGGCTGTGTCGTCTATAAAAATTGGAGCAGCAGCAAGTTTTGTGATTCGTGTATGTAATTGCTGAAACTCATCTTCCCGCAAATTTCCTTTTCTTAATTTGTCGGCATTTATTCTTGATTCACTTGCAATTAAACGTTTGACCAATTGAACAGAGGACATTTCAAGAGAGAAAAAAGCTACAGGTTTTCCATAGTCAACTGCGCAATTCCTTGCCATCGATAAGACAAATGCTGTTTTTCCCATTCCAGGGCGAGCCGCCAAAACAATCATATCAGAACGTTGCCAGCCAGAGGTAATTCGATCTAATGCAAAAAAACCAGTTGGAACTCCAGAAATACCGTCTGTATTTTGAGCAGCTTTTTCAATTTCTTCAATCGCTTCACGAACAACACTCTGCATCTTCTGAACTTGCTTACCCATATTGTCTTGAGCAATTTGAAACAATTCGCCCTCGGCGCTTCCCAAAACATCAAAAACATCTTTCGTTTCATCGTATGAGTCACGAATAACATCACTGCTCATCCGAATTAGTTCACGTTTTATATGTTTTTCAGCGATAACTTTGGCATGGAATTCAATATGAGCAGAGGAGACTACACGACTTGTTAATTGAGACAGATAGGCAGCTCCTCCAGCAGCTTCTAATTCTCCGCGTTTTTTTAATAAGGTTGTTACTGTTATTAAATCAATCGGACTTGTATTGGCGAATAATTCACGAATTGCAGCATAGATATACTGATGTTTTGGATCATAAAAACTATTGGCTTTTAAACTATCCCCAGCTTTAGATATTGCATTTTTCTCAAGCATCATAGCCCCAAGAACAATTTGCTCAATATCAATGGCCTGAGGAGGAATTTTACCTATATCACCCAACATAAGATTCGATGTTTGTTTAATCCGCGAGTTGGTTTTACGTGAATTCTCCGAGTTCAATTCCATAAAGCAAATATACTGAAAAGAGGGGGTATTAAAAAGTATTCCGAAATAATCTTTTCGAAAAGATATTAATGAGAGATTTCAACAAATGTTAAAAAACAATACTTTTGTTTAAATGAAAAGAGAATTTCGAGTAACTAAAGATGGAAGTCCAACTTTTTACATCCCAGAACTTGATGAGCACTTTCATTCAACGCATGGAGCGGTGCAAGAAGCAAAGCATGTTTTTATTCAAAATGGACTCAACTACCTTAATAATAAAATTGAAATAAATATACTTGAAATAGGTTTTGGATGTGGACTGAATGCGCTACTTACATGCCTTGAAATGGAATCCAAAAATTCGCTTTCTGTAAATTACCTTGGAATTGAGAGTACCCCTCTAAGTGAGGATGAATATTTAAAATTGGATTTTTCAAAACAAATAAATGCTGATAATTACTTTAGTCTCTATAAAGGAATCACAGATGCAAATTGGAATGAAACCACGCATATCACTCCGAATTTCAAAATCTTAAAAATAAAATCAAAAATTCAAGATTTTGATTTATCAAGGCATACTTTTGATTTAATTTATTACGATGCTTTTGGTCCCCGTGCTCAACAAGAAATGTGGGAAAAATCAGTGTTTCTTCCGCTTTATGACGCACTAAATACAAATGGAATTCTTGTTACATATTGTGCTCAAGGCCAATTTAAACGCAACCTAAAAGAAATAGGCTTTTTTGTTGAAGCAAAACCAGGTCCGCCAGGAAAAAGAGAAATGACCATCGCAAGAAAATTTTAGTGTGTTGAATGAAAAAGATGAATCTTCAAAAAAGCATTTTACTTCCTCTTCGATTTATTTTTTTAATATTTTTGTCTAATTTTCTTATTGAAAATAATACTGTTTGGAGTTAATACCTCAATTTAATCGCAGTTAAATCAATAAATTCATGAGAAAAAACATTACGATTCTCTTTTTTATAATCCACAATATTGGATTTACTCAAGACACTTTATCTATATGCTCATTCAATATTCAATTTCTAGGGAATTTCAAAAATAAAGATAACGTAACCATAAGTAAAATATTAAAACCATTTGATATTGTAGTGATTCAAGAATTGGTTGCACCTCCATTTCCAGGGAAATTTCCCAATAATACTCCGTACAAAGTGGATGAAGAAAGTAAAGCTTTTTATAATGAAATGAAAAAACAAGGCTTTGCGTGTTGGCTCTCTAGCGAAGATACAGGCCCAACTAATAACCATGTTAATTCAACAGCAAGCGAATGGTGGGTTATATTTTATAAAACCTCTAAAGTACGTGGCGATTCAACCCGGTTTCATGGATTTGTCAGTCAACCCCTTACAAACAATGTAAACCAAGATCGAGTTTCTTACGTTTTTCCATTAAAAACTGTTAAAGGAAATTCCACATTTTCTTTAATTCCTGTTCACTTAAACCCCGGAGATTCAAAAAATGACTATGCTAGAAGGCAGGTAGAATTTAATTATTTATTTAATTGGACAAAAAAACAAACAGAACTCAATAAAGATTTTATCATTTTAGGTGATTGTAATGTATATGAAGCTAGTGAATTTCAGCATTTCAGAAAACTAGATTTTTACACCTTAAATGATAAATGCAAAGCAACGAATACAAAGATTTATGAATCAAAGGAAAAAGGTAGACCATATGATCATATCTTTTACAATTCTTATTTAAAGCAAGATATAGTTGAAAATTCTTTTGAGGTACATGACCTAAAAGCACAGGTTATGAAGGTTAATGGTAATAACGTTATAGAACCATATAATCACGACGACTTCAGGGCCAAATACTCAGATCATCTTCCTATTTCTTTCAAACTAATCACTGGAAAAGATACTGATTAATGCATCAATATTTTTTTAATATCAGGTTTAAAATATAATTCTGATTTAAGTACTTTTCCATCTTCACGATAAATTGGTTTTCCGTTTTCATCTAATTTACTCATATTAGAACGCTGAATTTCATTGAAAATCTCAACGATTTTATACTGAAGTCCATGTCTTAAAATTGTACCACAAAGAATGTAAAGTTGATCACCTAAAGCGTCAGCAATTTCTACAATATCTTTTCTTTTTGCAGCCTCAAAATACTCTTCATTTTCTTCTTTCATTAAATTAAACCTCAATTCAACCTCAGATTCGGTCAATTCAACATTAGGCTGATAATTATTTTTTATTCCAAATGAATCATGAAAGATTTCAACTTGCTCAATTACCTTTTCAAACTCCATAAAACTATTAATTATTCATAAAACTTAACCAATCTACATCTTTTCTTAACCAATCTAATGTTTCTTGTTCGGCACTATTTTCAAATGCCTGATATCCATAAACCCAGTTTGCTGTTGGCGGCATGCTTAATAAAATGGACTCGGTACGGCCTCCTGAAATCAACCCAAATTTTGTACCTCTGTCGTGTACCAGATTAAATTCAACGTATCGACCTCTTCTAAGCTGCTGCCATGTACGATTTATTTCACTTATCTCAATATTTTTACCAAGTTCAACCTGCTTTTTATAAATTTTAGGGAAAGCTTTTCCAAGTTCCATGCAAAATTCAAATAAAGTTTCTTTTGGTAGTAATGTACTTTTATGCGATAAATGGTCGAAAAAGATTCCTCCTATTCCACGTGTTTCACAACGATGGGCATTAAAAAAATAATCATCAGCCCAAGACTTGAATTTTTGATAAAATTCTAAACTATATGTATCACATATATTTTTTAAATCATTGTGAAAAATCGCTGCATTGTAAGGTATAACATAATGAGGTGTCAAATCAATTCCACCGCCAAACCAATAATTTTTATTATCAAATTCAAAAAAGCGAATATTCATGTGAATTATTGGAATATGAGGAGATTTTGGATGAAGGACTATGGATAGGCCTGTTGCAAAAAACGAACTACCGTCAATTCCAAGCTGATTCTTCATTTCAGGAGTTACATTTCCATATACCTCCGAGAAGGCAACTCCTCCTTTTTCAATTATTTTTCCATTTAAAATTGTATTGGTTCTTCCCCCTCCTCCTTCCTCACGTATCCAATCGTCCTGTTTAAAGTGACCTAAACCATCCAATTTTTCAAGTTCTAAACAAATATACCCCTGAAGATCAATTAAATCATTAGAAATACTTTTCTTCATTTACCTTTCAATGAAGCATTTGATATTTTCAAATCCACCTGAATCAAAATTTGGTTGAAGGTCAAAATCCATGATTACTCCATTTGCCTCTCTACGTAATAAAATATAAGATGTAAAATATTTTACTATATCATAACCATAGATTACCATTCCTGTTATGTCTGCATTGTAATAACTTCGGTAGGTCCTGTGCAGTGATTTAACCGCTGGAGCATGATAATTGAAAGACGGAAAAGGGCTATTGTAATTTACATAATGAAGATTGTATTTTCCTCTAACATGAGATACCGCATCTCCATACTTTAGCCAATCCTTATGACCAAATAAAGTTAATCCAGAATAGGGCTTCAACAAATTCACAAATTCTATTACCTCATTTTTTTCATTTGATGAAAAAACAACAATACTCCGAGGATCTTTAGCTAAGTACTGTCCGAAATTTTTTGTTGTCGCCTCAATTAATTTAATATTTGTTGGGTTCTCATCAGAATAATAAACATTTCTAAAAGCATCATAATTTGATTTGTCAACAACTTGATTTGATTTAACAAGAATGACCTGTTTGGTCGAATAATTCTTTATTGCATATCTTGCCAGTTCTTTCAGCATATGAGCGTCAGAAGGAATTCCAAAATGAGCCATCGGATTATTTGAAATGAGCCGATTTGCCTTTGGGACTGTTGTTACGAACGGAACACTATTATTCTGACACCAGTTAGCCACAACAAGCGCCTCACCAACATCCAAAGGCGCAAAAACCAAATCCATAGTGGAGAATTCAGGTCGTAGTAAAATTTTGGAAATTTCGATTGTATCTGTCATGTAATCATAAACATACAGCTCCGTGGATGAACCGATTTGATCAACTGCCATTTTTGCACCCATAAAAAACTCAGTGGATGCAGATACAACAGATGCTGGAGCTTTGCTAGAGTTGCCCAAATAAAATGGTAAAAACATTGCAATTTTCCAAGGACCTTTTTTTGAAGGAAAGAGTAAGGTTGAATCAACTTTATTTAAAATAGTTAGGCTATCGATTGATTTTATTTTAATAGTTGAAGCTAAAATTTCTCTTTTTAATGGTATCTTTAGTATCATCCCAGTTTTCAATTGAACTGGTGTTATATTATTCAGTTTTTGTATTTTTTCAGACGATACCATGTAACGTTTAGAAATACTGTAAAGTGTTTCACCTTGGTTTACTTTATATTCAATAATTGAATCGTTTTCTGATTGGGTGCTATTTGGTTGATTATCTGAAATAGAACCATTTTTTCGAATTAAATTGTAATAAACAGGTGTAGTTGCGTCCACGAATTTCAAAATTTGACCAATTTTAATATTACCGCCTACAATTGATGTATCTGATTTAAAAGTTTCAACGGGAACGCAATATTTTTTACATAAAGAATAGAGTGTTTCAGATTCTTTAACTTCATGTAATATCTCCTTGAGCTTAACAGGAATCATTAGCTTTCTTCCTACCGTAAAATTTTTATCTACACCTGGATTTGAAGCAATAATTAACTCTTTTGTAGAGAAAAAATCCTCTGATAAAGATTCGAGACTTACTCCTTCTTCAATGACATAAATGTAGTATTTTTTGCTACCTAATATTTCTACCTTAACATACTCCTGCGCTGATAAAACATTTATCAAAAAACAAAACAAAACACCTAAAATAAATTTCATACTCTTTTTTTTATTCCCACTCAATAGTCGCGGGAGGTTTTGAACTTATATCATATGTTACTCTATTCACACCTTTGACCTGATTAATTATCTTACTCGAAATCCTTGCCAAAAATTCATAAGGTAAGTGACACCAGTCAGCAGTCATTCCATCTGTTGAACTAACCGCCCTTAAAGCAACAGCGTTTTCATACGTTCTCTCATCACCCATTACTCCAACTGATTGAATGGGTAAAAATATTGCGCCAGCTTGCCAAACTTCATTATACAGTCCTTCATCCTTTAACCCGTTAATAAAAATTGCATCAACTTCTTGCAATATAGCTATTTTTTCAGGAATTACTTCTCCTAAAATACGAATTCCTAGACCAGGCCCAGGAAATGGATGTCGATTGAGAATAGCAGAATCGATATTTAAAGCAGTTCCAATTCTTCTAACCTCATCTTTGAATAAGAGTCTTAATGGTTCAATAACTTTTAATTTCATATAATCTGGCAAGCCACCTACATTATGATGGGATTTAATTGTTTGTGACGGGCCTCCGGTTGCTGAAACAGATTCAATTACATCAGGATAAATCGTACCCTGACCAAGCCACTTTGCATTTTCTACTTTTTTAGACTCATCATCGAATACATCGATAAAAACTTTACCAATCGCTTTTCTTTTTAACTCAGGGTCTATTTTACCCCTCAACGCAGTGTAGAATAATTGCGACGCATCCACTCCTCTAATATTCAAACCCATACCTTCGTATGATGCAAGAACACTTTCAAATTCATATTTTCGTAACAATCCATTATTTACAAAAATACAATGCAGATTATTTCCGATTGCTCGATGAAGGAGCACTGCAGCAACTGTTGAATCAACTCCCCCTGACAGCCCCATAATAACCTTATCACGTCCTAATATAGCTTTTAACGAATTAATTGTTTCGGAAACAAAGGCATTCGGAGTCCAATCTTGAGTAAATCCACATATATCAACAAGAAAATTTTTCAATATTTTAGTTCCCTCTGTTGAATGGTATACCTCCGGATGAAATTGAATACCAAAAGTAAACTCATTTTCAAGTTGAAAACCTGCATTTAAGACATCATCTGTGCTACAGATTACGGAATATCCCGGGGGTAAATCAACTATTGTATCGCCATGCGACATCCATACTTGTGATTTTGTTCCGACATTTTTCATCAGTGGACAAGAAGTGTCTTTGACCTCCAAAAATGCTCTCCCATATTCTCTAATTTTGGATGGTAGCACTTTGCCACCGAAATTCTGAACCAAATATTGAGCACCATAACAAACACCTAAAAGAGGAATTTTTCCTTTAATTTCAGAAAGATCTGGTTTAGGAGCTAATGCATCTAAAGTGGAAAATGGGCTTCCAGAGAGAATAACACCGAAGATTGATGAATCCAATTTTGGAATTTTATTCCATGGATGTATTTCACAATAAATATTAAGTTCTCTTACTCTTCTCGCGATCAATTGCGTATACTGAGAACCAAAATCAAGGATGATTAATTTTTGATGCATCTAAATCAAAGTTACTCTGAAAAATTGAAATTTTTCATTGATTTTGAAAGAAATCTGCTAACACTTGTACTTTGATAAATGAAATTCGGATGAATAAAATTTTGATAAGTAGAAACAAATGATTTATTGATTAAAAGCGAAGGGTAACAGGTCAGAAACAGATTGGAATACCAAAACTCGGCTATTTTGGCTTACGAGGATAATTTCAATTGGTTGGTATTGCCGATTTTGAGATTCAATCATTACTTGACGACATGACCCGCATGGAGAAATCCAATTTTCTTTGGGAATTATTTCACCTTTCGCGACGACACAGATTTTTTTAATTTTCAAATTTGGGTAGTTAGATCCAGCATAAAATAGTGCCACACGCTCAGCACATAACCCGGAGGGATAGGCAATATTTTCTTGATTTGATCCTAAGATAATTGAATTATCCTCCATTCTGAGACTAGTACCGACGTAAAACTTACTGTAGGGTGCATATGCATTTTCAGAAACTTCAAATGCCTTTTTAACTAATTCGATATCATCAGGACCTAGTTCTTCCCAATGAGCAAATTCAGAGTACCTTATAGATATATTTTTTATCATAATTTATTCATCAAATCCTTCAATAGATTTTCCATTAAAATGATGCGTATACCCAAATGCAATTGTGAAAAAAGATGCTTGTGGTTTTTTATCCTTCTCAGAATAACCGATATCTTCATTTTCGAAAAAACCAATGTCTGATTGTTTAAACGAATATCCTAAAAATGAATATCCCAAAGATAAACGGTAAGTATCAACTTGGTTTACAGCCAGAATTAGCCCAATATTTGGTTCAAAATAAAAACATGGCTTATTTATCCTGTCTATTTCTTTTGTCCTTAATAAATCTGAGTAGTACGTATTTTGATTAAAACCCAATTTAAAACCTATGTCTGTAGCAAAAATAGATGAATGAAATTTCTCATGTCCAATTTTGAAAAATCCTCCATAGGAATGATTACCTCCGTAGACTTTTGATGGAACACGAAATTCATTTATAGCAAAGTATGAGTATCGCCCTCCAATACCGAAGGCAAGTCCATTTTTCATTGCATATTGATAATAAGGTGAAACGTGAACTAAACCTTGCATAATTTCTAGAAATAATCTATTCGATATTGAATTAGGAAGACCCAGTTCAATCGTGAGGGAATGCTTTGGATCTATAATACCTTGTGCTTGATGATATTTCAAACCGAAAATAAATAAAAACAAAAAGTAAAACTTTTGCATCAGCAAGCTTTTGTGAATCTAAACAAAGTTAAAATAAGAAAAAATACTGTCAAAATATATGCATATACTTAAATTACAATTTATTGTTACTTCTTGTTATCCGATAATAGATTATCACCTATACATTGAAAATTTATTTAAATGAAAATTCTTCCAATAATTTTGAGAAAAGAAAAATAAGCTTTTTAATTTTAATTTTTGATTATTTACTTTCATGTCTAATTCAATGGTAATTAAACACTATTTATTTCTCGCTAAAAATATATCCGTTATTAACGATTAAACCTCTCTCAATATTGTTTGAATATAAGGAACCCGTTCCGAGACCCTGAGGAAGACTTATTTCAAATTCAGCAGTAAATTGACAAATTGCTGAAAGCCCAATATTTGACTCAAGAGCTGAGGTCATCCACCATTGAATACCTAAATCAGTAGCATGAGCTATCCATTCTCGAACTCCCTTGATTCCGCCATGCAGACTTGGTTTTAAAACAATGAACTGCGGCTGAATTAATACTAATAATTTCCGCTTCGAATCAAAATCAAAAACTCCAATCAATTCTTCATCGAGAGCAATTGGGATGAAATTTTTTGCACAAAGTTCTTTTGTCTTGTCCATCAATCCTGGTTTCAATGGTTGCTCAATGGAATGTATTGCTAATTCTGCTAATCGCTTAAGCCTATCTTCAACATTTTCCGGAGTAAATGCTCCGTTTGCATCAACTCGCAAAGTAATTTCTTTTGCTGAAAAGGTAGAGCGAATCGATTTCAATAGTTGAAATTCAGTTTCAAAATCAATGGATCCTACTTTCATTTTTAATGTCGTATAACCATTGACTAATTTTTCTTCAATTTGTTTTTTCATGAAAAGTTCATCCCCCATCCAAATTAAACCATTTATTGGGATTTTCTTTCGTCCATTTGAAAAGTCATTTTCAAAATAAATTCCATTCTTTTGATTTTTCAAATCTAAAAATGCTGATTCAAATCCAAAGCGAATGGATGGATTAGACCGAAAAAAATCATCAATCTCTGAGTTATCAAAATTGTTTTCAAATTGAAAAAGTAATTCTGTTAAAGAATAATTTTTAATGAGTTCTACGGCGTGATAAATAAGTTTTAGGTATTGTTTTTCAGAAGAAAATTCTTTCGTTAGACCTTCAATAACGCTACATTCTCCAATGCCTTTAACTAATTGTTTATCCGATGAGACAGATATAAACCATGACTTTTTAATCGTCAATAGACCCCTGGATGTTCCAGCTGGAAAATTAAAATGAAAAATATGTTGGTCGATATCAAAAGAAAGCATGAAAGTTATTCGTCTTTCTTTACTACTCGAATACGAACTCGGCGATTCATTTGTCGACCAGATTCAGTTTCGTTCGTTGAAACTGGCATTGACTCACCAAAGTAACTAATTTTTATGCGTGCATCATCCACTCCATTCTTCACAAGAAAAGACTTAACCTCATTTGCACGATTTTTAGAAAGTTCCAAATTTTCCTTATCTGTACCCCCATTATCCGTATGGCCTTGAATTTCGATAATTATATCTGGTCGAAGTGATAAGATGTCTACCAACGTTTTTAATTCCTCAAAGGATGATTTTTCAATATTG
This sequence comes from Bacteroidota bacterium, assembly GCA_016868915.1. GTDB lineage: Bacteria > Bacteroidota > Bacteroidia > Flavobacteriales_D > Crocinitomicaceae > UBA952. The sequence continues at coordinate 23,143 of VGFL01000007.1, forward strand.
TATTTCAGCTTCTCAAAAAATAAATTTTTCTCGACATTTAATAGTTCCTTTGAAACTTCTTCATCAGAAATTGATTGGTATTCACGAATAAAAACGGTATCAATCTTCTCAATAAAAACTGTATCTCGAACCACTTGAAAGTCATTTTTCACTACTTCTCTACGATTCGTATCATCAACATTTTCTTTCGTTTCATAAGGTGGAATACTTTTTTTATTTCTACAAAATTTTAATCCAAGAATAATCTCATGAGAACCAGAACTATACGATGCAATATTGCTCATCGGAGTTTCATAAGCGTACCCGATAGAGAATAAATCTTGAATATTAATCGCAAATCGTGCTATAAGGCCCACTTGTGTTCGATATCCCAAACCAGCTTGAACAAAGTTTTTATACAAAATATCGGTATTAAGATCGGTTTGCAAACCTGAATTTATTCCCTTTAAAAAGACTGAGGGTTTCACGGCCCAAGTTGTATTTACTTTAATTAAATAAGAGGCTAAGGCATTAAAATGCCTTTTCAAACCGTACCCATCCAAATCTAAATAACCAAAATTAGTATATGTTTGTATGAGTTGCTTGGAGGCAACAGATAGTTCAAGATTTCTCCATTGATAATACATACCAAACTCTGAATTAAGAGTTCCAGAAGCTTGACTTCCTCCATTAATTATAGGATCTTGATAATCAAAAGCTATTGCAGAGCTTGGATTAACGCGATATTGATTGTACCCAACACCGAGACCAAATCTAAGTGTATGAAATCGTTTAAACGAAAAACCATAGGAAAGGGCTCCCATACCTGATACCTGGTTTATCATTCCAATTTTATCAATTAATAGCTGACCACCAATACCAATATTTTTTCCAATTCGTGTATTAATTCCTAAATAGCTAGTAAGCGGAGCGCCTTCAATTTTTACCCATTGGTTAAGATGTGAAAAATTGATTTCAGTACAACCTGTAGCTCCTGAGTAGGCAGGGTTAGTTGAAAAGAGATTATACGAGTAAACATTACTTTGAGGTATTTGCTGAGATCTCAAAGCCAAAGCAAAAAAAAGAACGGAAAGAAATACTATTTTTTTCATGACTCCAATTACTTTTTAAATCTTAATAAATTTATTTCACCAGTATATGGTTTCTCATCGGTATTTGAGCACTTTATGGAGTAAAAATAGACCCCATCAGGCAATTGCTCGTTTTGTCTTGTCCCCGCCCATTGGTTATTGTAGTCGTTTGTTTCAAAAACCAATTCACCCCATCGATTGTATATTTCAACATCACAACCGGCAATTTTACTTAAATCACTTACTCGCCATGTGTCATTTTGTCCATCCTCATTAGGAGTGAGTATATTACTTATTTGGAACTCACAATCAATTACAGAAAGTTCGAGAACTAGGATAGAGTCACAGCCTGTAATATTTATTGTATCGTAAATTATTCCGCTTGTTGAATACATATTTCCATTAAATTCATATTCCTCACCGATACAAATCTCGGCAGTTTGATAGCTGCTATTTGGAGGCGTAACAAATAGCGATAAGACCACCGTTGAGTCACACCCTAGTGAGGAGGTGAAAACGGATGAATAAACCCCTTCCTCTTCGATGGGTATTCCATTAAAGGAATAAATCGTACCGGAACAGATTGTCTCAGTTATATTTGCACTCGGATTTTGTACAATAAATAATACAGAATTTACAATGGAGTCACAGCCGTAAACGGATTGTAAAGTATCTATATACACACCCTGCTCACTGTAAATACTGTTTCCAATTTGAACAGACCCTCCCGGACAGATGTAGTAATTCACATTCAAATTATAATTATCACTAATTGATAAATTCGTTATTACTGTGCTATCACATCCCTGAGAAGTAATGAAAACATCAGTATAAACTCCTGGAGTATTCTGTGCTTGACCTTCCAGAACAACACTTTCCCCGGTACAAATCGTTAAACTCACATTCGTTACGACGGGTGTACATGGGTTATTGCAGTTTGTTCCATCAAATGTATAGGTTTGAGGACATAAAGCATCGTCAAAAAATATGGTGTATTGTCCTGGTTCAGACCCTGTAAATGATATGCTTGCACCGGGAGCGATTAAACCCGTATCAACCACCACGCCGCTCGGACTGGTAATTGTGTAGGGGTATAAATTAATATTGTAACCGTATAAGCCCCCATAAACTGAAAATGTTGCCGTACATGTTACATTGTCATAAACGATACCGGCATAGAGTGTTTCAAGGAAAACGACAGGTATCCCATTTGAAATAGTTGAGGTAACACAGTTAAACTCACCCCACTCATTGGTGATGTCACCGGCGGGAGAAATGTAGTAAACAGTATTAAAGAGAGGATTTCCGAAGCTACCCAAACCATCCGTATCATTTACGAGCGTCGTATTCGTGCCTTGCAAGGTGTCTATATAGGTAAAAGAGGGTGTTAAGTCCGCATCGCTAACATTTGAAATTTGATGCAAGACAAAACCTGAACTTAAACATGAAGGTAATACCTGTGTTTCTTGGCCAAGTGCGTTTAAACTCAACCCTAAATTTACCGAAGAACCTGAACAAATAAAGATCGTATCATTTGAATTTACAAATACACTGTCTCCTGAGGGATATGCTGCAAATATATTCCCTGCATTTATCTCCAACTCTTTGATGTATTCGATAATATATTGACCTTGATCTCCGGGTGATCCGCCATCTAATTGAATGGCATATTTTGATCCAGGCTCCATACAGCAAGCTGAAACTTGTTGACCATTGTAACCTGCGGATCCAGATATTATTGGATTAATCGTAGGGGTATTTCGTGTTCCATCCTGGGTAAAAGTAGCCGGATTCAATCCACCGTAGCAATTATCTCCGTTCAACAATTCATAAACATTAAATCGCAAGGTGTCCATTCCAATGTAGGCTCGAAGACTAATTTCGACAGTACCCGATGGTGGAGCTGTAAAATAATGCCAAACAGTCTGATTTGCATGTGTATTATTGGTTGGTGTAGCGTTTGGTTCTCCCGCTAAAAATTCTTGACAGCCAAACACATTACTTCCGGCAACTGCCTGAAATGTGGGATCTGTACCACTCAAAATTACCGGTACTTCATAGATTGGATTTTGAATGGCTAAGCATAAAATATCATTCCCCGGTGCATTGTTTGATGGATCCGAAACAGACGGATCAAAAACCCACGATTTTATTTCTTGTGCATTGAGCGGAGTTAAATTATCTGAGGGATCAACCATCGCATAATAGTTAAATCCCGGCTCTAGACATGATGCTACAATGATCGCACTCGGATCGCCACCTAAAAAACTATTAGTTCCACCTTCGTCTGCTGAAATAAAAGATAAATTAGAACACAAATAATCGGAAGGTATGCCTGGAGCAAAGCTTTTATCATAGCCAAATAGAGCGTTATTTTCACCGTATAAAGCATTCAAGTAATCTGATTCTACAGAAATTCTTCCGCTCGGAGGTGCTGTAAAATTGAACCATACAGATTCATTTACTACCGGATTATTGAAGGCATTATTATCATAGTCGTATGCATGATAATGAATTGGATTGTTATCTTGATGCGGGGAGCCTGTCTCCCCGTAATCGTTTCCACCATCGTATGCACAACCAAAACTTAAATTCACTGATTCTGTATTGCCCGTAGATATTGGGGTTTGACCATAAGTTACCGTAGGACTCAGGCAAGGAATGTCTTCGGGATTGGCACCTGTTCCACTTCCCTCGCTATTTACCCGAAATTCAACGATTCCTGCTTCATCATCATCGCCTGTAAGTTGAACATAATAAGTTTCTCCAGCAATTAATTTTTGATAACTTACAAAGGGGATTGGATCACATGCGTTTAAGGTTAATTCTGCTTCCGGATCAATTCCCGCCAAATCGATGCCGTCGGAAAATTCAATGTGCGAGAGGTATTCAAATTTATCTTTAATAACATTTCCGGTTAGAAACTCAAGACCACTGGAACAATCTCCTCCGTCTGCGGCATGATAAATTTGAAAATAGGTTCCAATCTCTGTCCCTCCCAAATCAGTAGTAATCGTTACTTCCCCTGTCGGAGGTGCGATAAATTTCAGCCAAGCGGAGGATTGATTCGCATTGACATCTCCTGCACGGGGCTCGTTTGATTCGAGCGTATTACCCTGACAAAGAGCAATATTATAGGAAGTATTTAAATCTAGTAATTGTGCATTACAGATATTGTCAGGAAGAATTATTACAGTTGGGGTAAAATCAATGCGTTCAACAGAGAAATTTATGCTGTAATTGACAGCTGTTGGACAACCCGAAGAGCCACTTGCTGAAAACGAATAGTTTACAATACCTGTAGCTGATGGAATGGCCATTGTAACATTTTGTAAACCGGTTTCTCCATCCGTATTTCCTGTGATGTCAAAATCTCCGACATCGTCATTTTCGTATGCTTCCCAAGTTAAATTAATAGCAGTGGGAACGTCGGACGGACAAATGTATTGGCGGTCAAAAAATAAGTTATCAACCGATGCATTAATAGGACCATTACCACTCGTGTTTGTATAATTAAAATTATAAACACCGAATAGAGCGGGATTGTTGTTTGAATAACCTATGGTATTGTCTGTGGCAGTGTATTCCCAAACAAAATCACTTTCCCCTGTTATATCAAAAAAAAGATTGTCGCAGTCAACGGAAGGGGAAGAAAGTATCGATGTGACTGTAACTTTAATAGTTGCTTGTCCAAACAAAATCGAATTTGAAAAATTCAGTAAAATAAAAACCAGTAATATGTTTCTTACATAAAATTTTATCATGATAAAAAGTTGGTGTTAATTTAGATCATAAATTTAAGTAAAATAAGGGAACCAATTAATCAGAGTTTCGTAGATTTTGAAACGTTAGTAAAAAAATGAATAGAGAGTTATCTTATTAAAGAGATGAATCCGTTGATCTGTTGTGGTAAATTATTATCATCTTTAAAATCAATAATGAACGTATAGACTCCCATTGGGCAATCAAGCTCATTATATTTTCCATCCCATGGAGCATTGGGTGAAGAAAAAATCTTTTCTCCCCAACGATTGTAAATTGTATAAAATACAGATGTGGCATTACGAATTATCGGAAACCAAGTGTCATTTAAATTGTCTCCATTGGGAGTAAATGAATTTGGAGCGTATACTGTAATTTCATCGCAATCCTCAACATATAAATTTAATATTAAGGTGGAGTCACATCCATTGTCACCAACCGACGGCCATACATAAACACCAGCGTCTTCAAGAGAGTCATTTGCAAAGAAATAGCTAGACCCGAGACAAATTGTGTCGTACAAATACGTTTGATAGTCATTATTGACAAACAGGCTCAATACATTAATCGAATCGCAACCAAAATTTATTGACGTAATAGTATCAAAATAAACGCCCTCTACCGAATAATTTACTCCGTTGAATAGATATGAGTCACCCTGACAAATAAAGGCCTGTTGATTAACAACCACAGGAGTAAGCACAAAAATGCTCGTTGTTAAAATACTGTCACAACCAAAAACACTACTCAGCGTGTCCTGGAATTGTCCGTTTTGATTATATGTATTGCCATTAACTAAAATGGATTGTCCCTCGCAGAGGGTATAGTTTTGAAAACCATAGCTTGGATTGGCGTGTACAATCAAATTTGTTGTAACAATTGAGTCACATCCGTTTAATGAGATTAAACTGTCGATAAATACCCCATTCGAATACTGAAAACTGCCAAAAAGGAAGATACTATCACCCTCGCAAATGTGGGCAGTAACTGGAACATTGACAGGAGAACAAGGGTTTGAGCAAGCAGATGCATCAATTGTGATAAGGCTCGGACAACTATTATCATTTATAGAAATGGTATAAATTCCTGAAATTCCCGCAATCATTGAGTACGTGGCTCCTTGATTTAATGTTCCGGTGTAAACTACCTGTCCGGAAGGATTGATTACACTGAACGAAATTGCTTGATTAGAGTAAGCACCATAACCACCGCCTGAATAACTAATTGTCATTGTACACGTTGAATTATTGTAAGAGGAATTGACGATGAGCGGTGAAAGAAAAACAATTGGAACTCCATTCTCCAAAGTAGCACTTGGACAACTAAAATTTCCCCAATTGTTGGGAAAATCTGCGGCTGGAGATAAATAGTAAACGGTGTTAAAAAGTGGATTTCCAAATGTTCCCGATCCATTTGAGTTATTTAAAAAGAAGCCACTTGTTTGAATTGAATCAATGAAGGTAAATCCCGAGTTGTAAACCGGATTTGGTACACTTGCATCTTCATGAATTATGAAACCAGGACTAATACAATCTGGAATATTTTGTGTTGAATTTCCAATCCCATCCGTTAAAATTGATGGTATGACCGTATCTCCGAAGCATACAAAAGCTGTATCACCCGAGTAAATACTTGCATAGCCCCCGCTTGAAATAGAGGCTGCAATATCGCCTGCATCTGATTCCAATTCTTGGATATATTCAATAATATAAAGGCCTTCATCGCCCGGTGAACCACCATCAAGCTGAATGCCATAGATTTTTCCCGACTCTAAACAGCACAAAGAGGTTTGAAGTCCATTATTTGTAGCTGAACCACTTACGAGGGGAGAAATAATTGGAGTATACCTTGTTCCATTTGTGGTGTATGTGGCAGGGGCTAAACCTCCGTAACAATTTGTTCCGTTGAGTAATTCAAAAATATTAAAGCGCAACGTATCGAGACCGGTATACGCCCTTAAACTTATTTCAACTGTGCCCGATGGTGGTGCTGTAAAATAATGCCATACTGTCTGATTTGCACACAGAGTTTGCGTCGGATGCACATTAGGTTCTCCCGCCAGGTATTCCTGACAAGCCAATACATTTGTTCCGGCAACGGCCTGAAATGTTGGGTTTGTTCCTGTGAGAATGACCGGAACCTCAAAGAGTGGATTTTGCAAGGTAAGGCATAAGATATCGTTTCCAGGAGGATTGAGCGTTGGATTGACAACACTTGGATCGTAAACCCACGTTTTAATACTCTGAGAACTGAGAGGAGTAATTGCATCGGATGGATCAACCATTCCATAATAATCGTATCCTGGTTCTAGGCATGCAGCATTTATGATTGCACTTGGATCACCTCCCAAAAAAGAGTTCACTCCACCCTCATCAGATTCAATAAAATTTAGGTTGGAACACAAGTAATCAGCCGGAATTCCCGGTGCAAAACGTTTATCATATCCAAATATGGCCGCACTTTCTCCGTAGAATGGGTCTTGATAATCTGTTTCAAAAACCATTCTACCATTGTTTGGCGCAATAAAATTTAACCAAACACTTTCATTCATCACAGTATTTCCTAAAGAGATATGCGGATAGTCATACGCGTGATAATCATTTGGATTCGCCGTAACGTGTACCTGACCCGTTTCACCAGCATCACTGCCACCATCGAAGGCACAACCAAAATTAAGTACAGTTGTTGCAGGGCTGTTTTGAGCTGAGGAAATTAAGGTTGAATTATAACTTACTGTCGATGAAAGACATGGAATATCTTCTAAATTGGGACCATTTCCACCAAACCCATTAACCCTTAGTTGAAAGGCTCCGTTGTCGTTAACTTGGTCTGCACAAATTTGAATGTAATAGGTTTCCCCTGGGATCAGTTTATGGTAGGATATCAGAGGAATGGGGTCGCAGGCATCAAAGGTGATATCCGCCTCAGGATCAATTCCTAATAAATCAATTCCATCTGAAAAGTCAACGTGAGATAAGTATTCAAATTTATCCTTGATTAATTGGCCGGTAACAGGGTGAATACCGTCAGTACAATTTGCACCGTCTGCGGCATGATAAACCTCGAAATAGGTTCCTATCGTGGTCCCAGATAAGTCTGTAGAAACTTGAACTGAACCTGAAGGAGGAGCAACAAATTTAGACCACAGTGAACCTGCATTTTGAATATCGTTGGCAGCTGGTTCATTTGGCTCCAATGTAGCAGGGCACCAAGCAAAGGTATAGGTTGTATTCAGTGCGAGCTGATTTGCATTACAAATATCGTCTTGTAAATAATTAACCACAATCGGCACTCTGTCTACACGCAGGTTAATTGTATAGATTTGATTGCAACCGGGATCAACTGAATTTGCTGTAAATGAGTAATTCAAACTTCCTGCACCGGCGGGAACTGGCAGAACTACGTTTTGTAAATTTGTTTGACCATCAATTAAACCTAGAATATCATAGTTTCCAACATCGTCATTTTCATATGCCTCCCAAGACAAATTTATCACCGTAGGTACAGTGGATGCACACAAATAATTGTGATCGAAAAAGAGACCACTATTTGGAGAAAAATTACCTCCAGGGCTAGTGAGCGAATAAGGTCCATTGTTATTGTTACTGTAGGCATAATTGAATCCTAAAACTCCAAATAGTGCAGGATTATTGTTTGAGAAACCAATTGTATTATCGGTAGCAGTAAATTCCCAAACAAAATCTGAGTTACCTGAAAACAAACCATCGCAATCTTGAAATAATGATGTTTGAACTGATGTGACGGTAACTCTAATTGTTGCCTGGCTCCAAGTATTGAATGAAAAAATTAAAAGACAATAAAAACAAATATTTTTACACGCCATGGAAACTTTCTACTTACAACAGCAATACAACCGGATTTTCCATGTATTGTTTAAAGGTTTGTAGAAATGCCGATCCAATCGCACCATCTACAACACGATGATCGCAAGACAAGGTAACCTTCATAACATTCCCAGGAACTACCATACCATTCTTTAAGACGGGAGTTTCTTTTATTCCCCCTACAGCCATAATACAGCTATCGGGAGGATTTACGATGGCAGTAAAGGATTCAATACCGAACATTCCAAGATTCGAAATTGTAAAGGTATTGCCTTCCCAATCACTTGGTTGTAATTTTTTTTCTTTCGCACGCTGCGCATACTCTTTTACTTCGGCTGAAATTTGCGTCAATTCCTTTGTATCTGCGAAACGTATTACGGGTACTATCAAGCCTTCGTCAACAGCCACTGCCACTCCAATGTGTACATGTTGATTGCGTCGAATTACATCGCCAAGCCAAGAACTATTTACTGCCGGGTGCTTTTTTAAGGCATTCGCAACAGACTTTACAACCATGTCGTTAAATGAAATTTTTACTTCAGCCACGGTATTCAAGGATTTACGCAAAGCGATAGCGTTATCCATGTCAATATCTAACGTCAAATAGAAATGCGGAGCAGTAAATTTACTGTCTGACAGGCGTTTAGCAATTGTTTTTCGCATTTGACTTACCGGTTCATCATGAAATGCTTCAATTCCCGGGGTTATAGTCTTGTTGGATTTTCCAGTTGACGTGTACGGCACATAGTGATCAACATCCCTTTTTGTTATCCTGCCGCCTTCACCTGTTCCCGATACATAGCCAATATCAATTCCTTTCTCTTCTGCTAATTTTTTTGCCAATGGTGAGGCAAAAACTCGTTCTGAGTCCGTATAAATGATTGGTTCAATAGTTGGTTCTTTTTTAGGTAAATCCATTTGAACTGGTGCTGCTACCGGGGTTGTATTGGCTTCAATTTTAATTGGATCTGAACCAACAGTTGACTCCGATTCTGGGAGGGGAGCATTTGAAAGTAAGGACGAAATGTCCTCATCAGGAAGACCAATAATAGCGAGCAGTGAATTCACAGGTGCAGCTTTACCCGTTTCCACCCCAATATGCAAAAGTGTACCATCATAGAAGGATTCAAACTCCATAGTTGCTTTATCTGTCTCTATTTCCGCTAAGACCTCCCCTGATTTAATAACATCACCAACTTTTTTATTCCATGCTGCAACAACACCTTCGGTCATTGTATCACTCAACTTGGGCATATAGACTAATTCTGCCATAATTTCTTAAGCTAAAAATTCTTTGATATACGGATAATCTTCTTGCATGTATACATCTTCATAGATTTCATGAGCTTCAGGATAAGGTGATTTTTCAGCAAATTCTACAGACTCTTCAACCTCTTTCTTTACCCAAAGTTCAATATCTTCGATTTCTTTTGGAGTGAGCCATTTCTGGTCTTTAATCACATCCAAACAATGGTCAATCGGATCTTTATCTATCCATTCGTTAACTTCATCTTTCGTTCTATATTTCTGAGGGTCAGACATTGAATGACCCTTGTAGCGATATGTTCGAATATCCAATAAAGTTGGCCCGTCGCCCCTTCTTGCCCTTGCCGCTGCCTCCTCAATCGCATCGTGAACAGATTCAGGACTCATTCCATTTACAATTCTTGAGGGCATCTCATACGACAAGCCTATTTTAGATAAATCAGTGACATTGGTAGTGCGCTCAACGGAAGTACCCATGGCATAATTGTTATTTTCAATAATATAAATGACCGGAAGTTTCCATATCATTGCCATATTAAATGTTTCGTGAAGCGCTCCTTGCCGAACAGCACCATCTCCCATTGAAACAAATGCTACATTATCAGTTCCTTTATATTTTTCAGCAAAAGCCAACCCTGTTCCCATTGGTATTTGAGCTCCAACTATTCCGTGCCCACCCGCAAAATTCTTTTCTTTATCAAAGAAGTGCATAGACCCACCCTTGCCTTTTGAGCATCCCGTTTTTCTGCCAAAAAGTTCAGCCATTAGTACTCGTGGATCTGTTCCTAGGGCAATCGGATGAGCATGATCTCTGTAGGCCGTCATATGTTTATCCGTCGTTCGACATGCGCTTGCAGTTCCAACTGCAATTGCCTCTTGACCAATATATAAATGGCAAAATCCACCAAATTTTTGTTGAATATATAATTGCCCTGTTTTTTCTTCAAACTTACGAATCAAAAGCATATCCTTGAACCATTTAACATAGATTTCCTTTGAAAATTTCGGTTTCGGTAGTGCTTCTTTTTTCTTTGACTCTTTTGCCAATTTCTCTGTCATTTTTAGGAATATTTATTTCAATTACAAATATACAAAGGAATTTGAAAATAGATTGTTAATGTCATTTAAACACTATGATTTATATTTTTCTTACTTCAGAATTTTTCTTGTTTCTATTTGGATGCGATTTCTTAGTGAATCGGACACCGGATAGAGAGGAAGACGCATCGTTTCTCCTGCGATTTTTTGTTCATTTAAAGAAACTTTTACTCCTCCGGGATTACCCTCTTCAAAAAACATTTTTGTAATTGGCAATAGCTCATAGTGGGCCTCTCGCGCACGGGGTAAATTTTCTTCAATTGATGAATGAACCATTTCAGCAAATCTTTTAGGAAAAGCGTTGGCTACAACTGAGATAACTCCATCGGCACCCGCAGCTATTAACGGCATTGTAAGCGCGTCATCTCCTGATAATACTCCAAATCCGTCTGGTTTGAGGCGAATGATTTCCATGATTTGTTCCATATTTCCTGAAGCTTCTTTTACCGCAACCAAATTTGGAATTTCCGCTAATTTTAAGGTGGTAGAAGACAACATATTCGAACCCGTTCTTCCTGGTACATTATACAATATTATTGGCAATTCAGTTTGGGAAGCGAGGTATGTAAAATGTTTAATTATTCCCTCTTGACTTGGTTTATTGTAGTATGGTGAGACAGAAAGAATTCCGTCAACACCAGCAGGAACTTTTTTCAACTTTTCTGCAATGTCATACGTATTATTTCCTCCGATACCGTATACAACTTTTAAGGCCCCATTCGTTTCATCAATGACAGTTTTCAGTACCTGTAATTTTTCATCTTGGGAAAGTGTAGGTGATTCACCTGTTGTTCCCTGGACAACTAAAAAATCAGTTCCATTATCAATCTGATAGCGAACTAAATTTCGCAAGGCCACAAAGTCAATTGAGAAATCCTCCTTGAAGGGGGTTACAAGGGCTACACCTGATCCACTGAAAATATTTTTCATTTTTCTACCGTTTATTCTGAATACGATTTTGTTAGAACATCATGAATAAATTCAATGGCAGAAGCAGGGTTATCAATATCTGCCTTGAGATGCATTTCGAAAAATGCTCTTGTTGCATTAACTCCAATTTTATTTTGAAAATCAATTTTCTTAATGTAAGAAAAAATGCGGTGAGAGTCATCTCCAAACCAAATTAGCGTGTCGAAATTTAATTTAAATTCATCCAAAAGCTGAACATCTTTTAGTCTACCGAAAAAATTGAAATCAGTAGGAGAAATATAGTAAATCACAAAATGAGGTGTCATTGAATTTTTATCCACTTCTTTTGGAAGAAGAACCACAATTGTTAGTTTCTCCACATTACTTTCATTCAGAGCTCGATCAAGTGCCTTTTTGTAGTCCTTCATATGTTCGTTATCATCGCAGTTAAGGACAATTAACAAGGATTCTGTTGTACTCCAAATACTATTTTCGTTCAAAATTTCTTTTTTAAAAGTTTTATAAATTCATCTTCACTTAAAATTTCTAACTCTAAATCTACGGCTTTTTTCAATTTTGAGGGACCCATATTTTCTCCTGCTACTAAAAAATCTGTTTTTGAACTAATTGAAGATCCATTTCTTCCACCATTTTGTTCAATTAATTCCTTCATTTCATCTCTCGAAAAAGCGGAAAATGTACCTGAAACAACAATTGTTTTTCCGCTTAATACACCTTCAAAATTCACCAATTTAGATGTTTCAAGCTGCAAGTTAAACATTTTTAGTTCACTAATTAATTCCTTTGATAGAGAATCAGAAAAATATTCAATTAGAGATTTTGCTATTTTTTCCCCTATTTCATCTACATCAATTAATTCATCGTAGCTCGCTTCAATTAACTTATCTATTGAACCAAAGTGTTTTGCCAATTTTTTCGCAACTGTTTCGCCCACAAATCGAATTCCTAAACCAAATAAAACACGTTCAAATGGAATATTTTTAGAGTTCTGAATATTCATTAAAAGATTATTCACAGATTTATCAGCCATTCTATCAAGTTTCATCAATTGATCAAAGCTTAAACGATATATATCCGCAACATTTTTAACCAAATTATTTTCAAACAATAAATCGACCGTTTCCTCTCCAAGACCTTCAATATTGAGTGCTTTTCTACTGACAAAATGATCTATTTTTCCCTTCACCTGAGGAGGGCAGCCTCTGTAATTCGTACAAAAATGGCCTGCCTCTCCATCTTTACGATGCAATAGGCTCTCACAAGCGGGACAAGTTAAAGGAAAAATGATTTTTCGTAGATGCGACTTTCTTTGCCCTGTGTTAACACCAACGATTTTTGGAATTATTTCTCCACCTTTTTCAACATAAACAACATCCCCAATATGTAAATCTAACTTTTTAATTTGATCTTGATTGTGAAGTGACGCTCTTTTTACGGTGGTTCCACCAAGCTGAACGGGGTTTAGATTCGCAACCGGAGTAACAGCACCTGTGCGACCAACCTGATAGTCAACACTCAATAAGGTTGTTTCAACACGATTTGCTTTAAACTTGTAAGCAATTGCCCATCGCGGAGATTTTGCAGTAAAACCCAATTCTATCTGTTGACCAAAACTATTCACTTTTATGACAACACCATCGATCTCAAAGGGTAAAGAAAAACGTTTTTCCTCCCAATAATGGATAAAATTCATTACACCTTCAATCGAATTCGTTTTTTCGATAAATCTATCTTTTATTGATGGCGACTTAAACCCCCATGATGCGGTTTTTTCGACAGATTCAAAATGTCCTTCTGCACTTAATTCTTCCCCATAAATCCCATACAAATATGAATCTAAACAACGTGTAGCAACTACTTTTGAATCCTGCATTTTCAAAGTACCCGATGCAGTATTTCTTGGATTTGCAAAGAGTTGTTCGCCTTCTTCAGCACGTTGACTATTTAATTTCTCAAAAACAGCAATCGGCATAAAAATTTCACCCCTTATTTCAAAATCTTTTGGAAAATTTCCTACCAAACTTAGTGGGATTGTTCGAATAGTCCGCACATTTGCCGTGACATCTTCCCCTTTTTCGCCATCGCCACGCGTTACGGCTTGACTAAGTTGACCATTTTCATAGCGAATTCCAATTGCAACACCGTCGTATTTCAGTTCGCAAACAAATTCAATTTGACCATCGATTAATTTTTTAATACGATTTTCCCATTCAATTATATCTTCTTCAGAATATGAATTAGATAAAGACAACATAGGATATCGGTGAACAACTGTATCAAACTTTTTGGTTAGATCTCCCCCAACGCGCTTCGTGGGGCTATTAGAATAGGCATAATCAGGAAATTTATTTTCGAGAACCTGTAATTCTCTCAATAAAGCATCAAATTCAAAATCAGAAATTTCAGAACTACTTTCGACGTAGTATAAATGATTGTGATGATTAATTAATTTCGTTAATCGAAGAATTTCAATCTTTGCTTGTTCAGAGTTCACCAAACAAATTTAGCTATTTTGAACCTTAAGCATGCGATATTTACCTTGCAAATCTTTCATCAATTCAATGTTAACAAAACCCAAATCTTTCAATAAGATTACCAAATCCTCCGAACTATCAGGATTTATTTCAAAAAACAACAAGCCTCCTGATTTTATTATTTTTTTCGCATTTAGGGCAATACGTCTGTAAAAAATTAGGGGGTCATTATTCTCCACAAAAAGTGCAACGTGAGGTTCATGGTCGAGAACATTAGGCTTCAATTTATCTTTATCTTTTTGTGGGATGTAGGGAGGATTAGACACAACGACATCAAATGAGTCGGGTAAAAATTGATCAAAAGAATCTTTGTTGAGAATATTATGTCTCAAAAATTTACCATTTACCTTATTTCGACTCGCATTTTCTCTGGCCAAATCAAGGGCCTCCTCGGAACAGTCACTGAAAAGAATTGAAGCTTGGGGTAAATTCACGCCGAGTGCAATTCCAATACAACCAGATCCTGTGCATAAATCAGCGATACTGAGCGGGCTTGAATTATCGATAGAATTTAATATTAACTGAACCAATTCCTCGGTTTCAGGGCGCGGTATCAATGCCGATGGAGAACAGAAAAGGGTTAGCCCAAAAAATTCAGTTTCACCCAAGATATATTGAAAAGGTTCTCCGATAAGTAGCCTTTTAACAACAGAACGAACAAATAATAAATCAGATTCAGATAATCTACTTTCCTGATTCAACAAAAATTCTGAATCCTTCCAGCCCAATCTAATACAAATAATTAATTTAAAAATCTTACGAATTTCTGATTCAGAAAAGGATGGACCAAGTTGGTCTTTAACATAACACTGTGTGGCTTTGATAGTATTGGATTGAACAAACATTAATTTTTCCTCAATTGTATGAAGGCATCTATTTTTTCATTCTCAATTAATACAGTGAGGTTGTAATAAGAAAGTTTCCATTGTCCATTATTCTTAATACAAATCCCGCTTCCTCGACAAGTATTCATCCATGTGTCAAGATCTTCATCAAACCAAGCAATTTCCTTATCATCCGAGAAAATCCAATTTCTATTTTTTGAAGTAAAGTCCCATGCTTTTCCTTTATCAAAATAAGGTTTAGAGAAATTCATAAATTCCTTTTTATTCCATCTTTCGCCAGGTGCCGTACCCAAAAAAACAAAATTGTCAGATGTTATGTTGAAATATCCATCAAAATTAGCTTTTGCTGCTTGAAGATGCCAATAATCAATCAAGGTATCCAATACAGGCATTCGGTTTTGAGATATCATAAACTGATTAAAAATAAAAATAATGATGAATGTTAGAAAAAAACGCATATTTAATAGATAGAATTAATTACGAAAATAGTCGAAAGAATTGAAAGATTCATAATTTAAGATTCGTTAAATTTGAAGTTTTCTACGAAAGAAAAAACCGAAATAATACGTTTTTTGTTAATACTGCATTATTTTCTTGACCAACTATTTTTAATTAATACATTTTCCTTTAGACTAAAGATAAAATTAATTCAATGGGTTCATTTGTATTCATAACAGGAGCTTCCTCCGGATTTGGGGAGGCATGTGCTGAAATTTTTGCTTCACAGGGGTATAACCTAGTTTTAGTTGCACGCCGAAAAGATCGATTAATTGAATTGTCCAAAAGACTTGAGAGGAACTATGATATTGAAGCCATAATAAATGAACTTGATGTACGAGATGAAATGGCGGTATCAAAGGTTGTTCATAATTTATCTGATCGGGTCAAATCTCAACTTCAAATTCTTATTAATAATGCCGGATTGGCGGCAGGAAGGGCATCAATTGAGTCCGGACTAACCTCTGATTGGAATCAAATGATTGATACCAACTTAAAAGGACTTCTATATGTGAGTCAACAAATTATTCCAATATTCAAAAAAAATGGATTTGGACACATATTCAACATTAGTAGTATTGCAGGAAAAGAAGTTTATTCTAACGGTAATGTTTATTGTGCGACAAAACATGCCGTTGATTCTCTTTCAAAAGCTATGCGCTTAGAACTAGTAGAATTTGGGATCAAAGTCACAAATATTGCACCTGGTGCAGCTGAAACAGAGTTTTCACTGGTTAGATTTAAAGGAAATCAAATTAATGCTGATTCGGTTTATGATGGATATAATCCTTTACAAGCTATCGATATTGCAGAAACAATTTATTTTGCCGCAACGCGACCGAAGCACGTAACGTTAAATGACATAGTAATTATGCCAACAGACCAGGCAAATTCTACCGTATTTCATAAAAAATAGTATCATTTTACATGTGTTAATTTGCCTGAAAGCCGTTTTGAAAGGCGATTTTACAGCAAAAAATCTAAGTTTTATCAACAAAACCCTTGATTTTTCAACATTTTACGTGTTTTTTTTGGTTTTTCAGGTTGAGCGCATTGATTATCAGATATATTTGTAGCAGTAAAATTATTTATTAACCCATTTAAACAAAAAAAAATGAACAAAGCTGAATTAATCGACGCTATTGCTGGCAACTCAGGATTGTCAAAAGCTGATGCGAAAAGAGCATTGGATGGTTTTATCTCTGCTGCAACTGGAGCATTGAAAAAAAATGACAGAATTTCATTGGTTGGATTCGGATCTTTTTCTGTATCTAAAAGAGCGGCAAGAAATGGCCGTAACCCAAAAACTGGTGCTGTTATTAAAATTGCTGCTAAGAAAACAATTCGTTTTAAAGC
Source organism: Bacteroidota bacterium (assembly GCA_016868915.1). Classification (GTDB taxonomy): domain Bacteria; phylum Bacteroidota; class Bacteroidia; order Flavobacteriales_D; family Crocinitomicaceae; genus UBA952. The sequence continues at coordinate 40,347 of VGFL01000007.1, forward strand.
AGGTACTGATTTATCAAGCAGCGTAAATTAATCACTCGATTTTTTTACAATAGGTAATTAGGGAACTTCGGTTCCCTTTTTTTATGCCTACAATTCTTTATATTGTCTATTTCTTAGTGCTGCAATAGCCGTAAATAAGAGAAATGCACCTATTGTGATATATACCCAATTTGGTAGCTTAGCAAATCCGTCACCTTGGGCATAGGAATGTAAACCAACCAAAAAGAAATTCACTCCGAAAAAGGTAAATAAAATAGACGAATACCCCCAAAGGCTTAGTGTATTGAATAGAAACTTCCCACGAAGTGCAGGTATAAATCTCAAGTGTAAGATAATCGCATAAACCAATACTGAAACAAGAGCCCAGGTTTCTTTAGGATCCCATCCCCAATAGCGGCCCCAGGATTCGTTTGCCCAAATACCGCCGAGGAAAGTACCAATCGTCAACATGAACAATCCTATTGTCATTGTCATTTCAGATACAAAGGTTAGCTCATTGATATTTGATGTTACCAAAATACCATTTTTTCGGGTTCTAAAAATATACAGGGCCAAATTCAGAACCGCCAAAATTGCCGCCAATCCTAAAAAACCGTAACTTCCTGTAATTATGGCAACGTGTATCATTAACCAATAGGATTTTAAAACAGGAACGAGTGGTGTGATTTCCGGATCAAGTAGGTTCATTTCTGTAACAAATACCATTAATGAAGCAAGCACTGCCGTGCCTGCTATAATTACTGTATTTTTTCTCATAAAAGAAAAGCCAGCTATCATCGTTACCCATGCAATGAAAACAACCGCCTCGTATCCATTGCTCCAAGGAGCATGACCGGAAATATACCAGCGCATTCCCAAACCGGCTCCGTGATAGAAAAAAATAACTATTAGTAAGAACAATAAAATTTTTCGAATCCATTCAGAAACCTTAAAATATCCTGCATCTGGCCTCGTAAAAATTCGTATAAAGAAAATTAGTAATAATAAGAATCCCAAGACTAAATAACTTCGGTACGTGTTTTTAAAGATTTCCATTTTATTGTAAGAAACCTCCAGTTTAACAGCTGTTTCATCAGGAACGATATTTTTCGCAACTTTTCTCTGCCATTCCTTAAATCTATTCAATAAATCTGTCGCCTTACCATATTGTCCATCTTGGGCTGCTTGATTGATTGCGGAGAGATATTGCAGCATGAGAGTAGACGAAATAGAATCTGTTTTCGACAGTTCAGCGCTCAAAGGGGTGAACCAACGATTTTCTTTATCATTTGACTTTGGAACAATTTTCATGTATCTCCACATAAATATTGATTGGATAACTTCAAATTTCTCACTCAACTTTATCAATTTTTTATCAAACTCATTTTTCTTTGAGTCCGCTTTTTTAAATGCTTCCTCGTACTGTTTTAACCACTTGAATTGGCCGTTAGAGTTATCCATCAGATCTTCTAGGGTAGCAAACTCATTTTTCAACTTTAATTTCTCTCTTAATTGAGCGGGGACTTGAACTATTGGCTCTGTTATCCAATGCATTGGATACATGTGCATACTCAGTATAGTTTGAACAGCATTTAATTTACCATATTTATTTGATCGGTAAATTTTTCGCAATAATTGATCACACAGAGTATGAAAAGGAATGATCCTACCTGAAAAATCTTGAACTAGTAAAGTAGCAATATCATTTGAGTGTTCTTCGGATATAACTCGAAATATCGGTTTCTCCCTCGGCTTTTCTGGCGTACTTGTTTGTATTTGATTTGATGTTGCTTCACTAGAATGGCCAAGTTCTGAATGATCGTGTCCGTCGTGCATTTCGTGATTATGCTCTTCATTCGAAGTTGCATTTTGTGCGTAATTGGTTTTTCCAAAAACTAAAAATACAATTAAGAAAATGGTTGCCAGTTGACTTCGTTTTTCTTTCAACTTACCAAGTTTAACATTCAAATCTTTAAAACGCCCTGTTTTTGCAAACAATGATAGAATCATTCCAATTGTCATTAACAGGTACCCGAGATAGGTAATATTGGTGCCCCACCAGTCGTGATTGACGCTCAATCGAGTTCCTTCTTCATTTTCAGGAGTATTTGGATCGTCTAAGTCGTATGCAGATTGAAAAAAGCGATAGCCCTGATAATCAATCACGTTATTCATAAAAACTTTCGCATTGCGATTCACTTTATTTTTTGAATCTTCAATGGTTAAATCACTCGAAAAGGACGAAGGGGACTCTGAACCGGGATACTTGTCTAGTTTGAAATCGCGACATTTCATCGCAAACGGCAATTTCATTTCGACGGACCCATATTCAATTTCATAATTTAACCCCTCAAATGCAAACATTGCATGCTCAGGTATTACACCCATACCACCTTTTAACTGAACAATTTTTTTCGCCTTTCCATCTGTAATTTCAAGCGTTAAATAATCACTTCCTCGATCTTTCTTACCAGATGGAACAAGCGTTTTTTTTGCGTTTTTGATGAGTTGTTTAAAAACAAATTGATTGTTACCCGATTGGTATAATGTTGTAGTTTTGAATTCTACCCACGTATTTTTGGGAATAATTTGATACAAACTATCTGGAATAGGGGCCCCGGTTTGTCTGGCTTTTTGCATTTCTGACATAGGTAGGTAACGAACATCTAAATCCGTTTTCATTTCTACCTTACCTCCATTTTCACGCACGTCAATCCCTCCTTGTGGTGTGTTTTTTTTCTCAAATGAGATTGGAACTGAGCCTGCCATTAAAAAATCATTTTTTCCCACATAATTGGATTGCATTCCGTTTGTGACAATATCTAAAACACTCGAATTTATTTTAGAATCTATCATTAAGGTATCAACCATCTTTGATTCAAATTTGACATAATTGATTTCAATTGGTGTTTTATGATTTGGAAATTCAACTGGGATAGAGAATGTATTGGATGTTATTGTTGACATAAACATTTTTTCATCGTACTTAAACTGCATTTTTCCGTCGTTGATGGAAACTTTCAAATGAGGATCAGCCGAATACATATAATCAACTGACTCTCCTTCTCGAATAAGCATGAGTCCCTCAAAACTTATAAATCTAGTAACGCCAGAACCAATTAAAATGACGATGAAGGACAGGTGAAAAGCTAACAGGGCCATTTTTTCTCTCTTAAACATTTGATATCGAAACATATTCGATATTAAAGTCATCCCAAGATAAACAAGTAAAATTTCAAACCACAAAGCATTGTATATCAATATTTTTGCCGCCTGTATTCCACTCGCCGATTCAATAAATGTGGCAACTGCAATTGCGATCAAAAAGATAAACATGGCAAGCGCCATCATGCGCATTGAAAAAAAAGCTTTAGAAAATTTTTCCATAAAGTAAATTGGCTGCAAATTTAACGATTAATGCTTCTTCTTTTTCAAAATAGTTTCGAAAAAAAGAGTGGTAAATCAAGCTGATTTTGATTTTTTGAGCATTAATAAAAAAATTAATATCGGGAGAATTCAGAGTTTTACTATTTAACGTTGGTTAAGAGATTCACGTAATGTTTTTAAATAAACACACAAAATATCGCAATGTTTGTTATTACTTTTGTAAATAAATTTCAATTTATGAAAGAGCGCATTTGGCAAAGTCTTAAACAATATAATGATATAAAATTTGAGTTTTTTGAAGGGATTGCAAAAATAACGATAAATAGACCCAACGTATACAATGCCTTCAGACCGGAAACAAATATGGAAATGCTCGATGCAATGCATATTTGTCGCGAAAGAAATGATATAAGTGTCATTATTCTCACGGGTGAAGGTGATAAAGCCTTCTGTTCGGGTGGTGACCAGAATGTGAAAGGAATTGGTGGATACATTTCTGAAAATGGTGTCCCCAGATTAAATGTTTTAGACCTTCACAAGGCAATTCGCTCAATTCCGAAGCCTGTTATTGCAATGGTAAATGGTTACGCTATTGGCGGTGGTCACGTACTTCATGTTGTGTGTGATTTGACGATTGCTTCTGAAAATGCGCGCTTTGGACAAACGGGACCAAAAGTTGGTAGTTTTGATGGTGGATTTGGTTCTAATTATTTAGCACGGCACGTCGGACAGAAAAAAGCGCGCGAAATTTGGTTTTTATGCAATCAGTATAACGCTATTGAAGCTGAAAAAATGGGCCTAGTAAATAAAGTGGTTCCATTTGAAGAATTGGAAAATACAACAGTTGAATGGTGTAAAACCATAATGAAAAGAAGTCCATTGGCTGTTCGAATGATCAAACGAGCAATGAATGCCGAATTAGATGGTCAACACGGTTTAATGGAATTCGCAGGAGATGCCACGCTACTCTATTACCTTACAGCCGAAGCCCAGGAAGGGAAAAATGCCTTTTTAGAAAAAAGAGATCCCGACTTCCAACAGTTCCCTAAATTTCCATAATAATTTTATCCTCAATGTTAAGACAAGTTTCCTTAGATTCGGTAAATGCCATGAATAAAAACACACTCATGGAAGTTTTAGGCATTGAATGTATTGAAATTGGTAAGGACTACATTATTTCGAGAATGCCCGTCGACCATCGAACACATCAACCAATGGGGCTCTTACATGGTGGCGCAAGTATGGCATTGATTGAAAGTATTGGTTCAATGGGCTCAACCTTGCTGATTAACATAGAGAAAGAGGTACCAGTTGGATTAGAAATTAATGCCAATCACGTTGCAGGTATACGGTCAGGCCATGTTAAGGCAGTTGGAAAGATTATACATTGTGGAAAAAGCACACATATCTGGCAAGTCGATATTTTTAATGAAGAAACGAACAAAATGATATGTACCGGACGTTTAACAGTCATGATAGTTCCAAAAACAAAAGAATAATTTGACTGATTTTCTTGCATATCGCTTTCCGGGTAAAGAAATTGTAAAAACGGTGGGTACTTTTACACGGCTTGATAAAGTAGATTCATCTATACATGCCTTCGTTATTTCTGACTTTCGAGGAGAAAATCAATATTTCTTTTCGGCTATTTCAAATACCCATGATCAATTCAAAACTTGGCACTTTCACAGCGAAATTCCAGAAGTTATTGATTATGCTAAGTATGTAAGGAATGCCCAAGTTTTTTTATCTGCAATGCAGGAGCTCGGAATGAAAAAAGTTGTATTTTCACGCGTTAAAAAAGTTTCTTTTCCCACAGAAAATTTACATCAGCTATTCAATGATTTGTGTGATAAATATCCGAAAGCTTTTGTTTACCTAGCAAGTTCCTCCCTATTTGGAACATGGCTTGGAGCCTCTCCTGAAATTCTTCTTGAAGTACACAATCAAAATGTCTTTACGATGTCATTGGCGGGAACAAAATCAATTGAAACCGATGATGATTGGGCAAAAAAAGAAAGGGAGGAGCAGCAATTTGTAACTGATTTTATCCTTGAAACTTTGACCGAACAAGGAATATCTAATGTAGAAACGCAAGGTCCATATTCTTTCGAAGCAGGTCCTGTTAAACATTTACGAACGGATATAAGTTTTGATCTCGGAAATCGAACGCCTCTTGAACTGGCTACTGTTATACACCCAACACCAGCAGTAAGTGGTCTTCCCAAAGCATTGGCAATGGAATTAATCGAGGCAATCGAAAATCATGACTTAAATTACAATCGTTTTCTCTATGCTGGATATTTAGGTCTTGTTTCCCCCGAACATACCAAACTTTTTGTTAACTTGCGCTGTTGTCAAATTCAACCTGAAACGGCGTATTTGTATGTCGGAGGAGGATATACAAAAAATTCTAGTGTAGAACTCGAATGGCAAGAAACAGAACGAAAGTGCAAGACGCTACTTTCCGTCATGCAAGAACTTAAGTCACATGATATCAAGCAATAAAATTATTATTCAAAAAATAGTTTCTGCCTGTGAGGCTTTCGGGATATCGGACGTCATTATTTGTCCTGGTTCAAGAAATGCGCCCCTCAGCATTGCCTTTGATAATCACTCCCATTTTTCCACTTATGTCATTCATGACGAACGATCAGCAGCTTATTTCGCCTTAGGAATGATTGATCAACTTGAAAGACCTGTCGCAATAGTTTGCACCTCTGGTTCGGCGATTCAAAATATTTCGCCCGCGGTTTCGGAAGCATTTTACAGGCACCTTCCTTTAGTTGTGATTTCAGCAGATCGACCAAAAAATTGGATTGACCAAGGAGATGGACAAACAATTCGACAAAGTAATGTACTCAAAGACCACACAATGTATGTTACTGAATTATCCGATGAAATAAATTCTGATGAATACCTCTGGTTTTCAAATCGCGAACTAAATCAAGCCTTTTCCCACACGGAAAATAAATGGAAAGGTCCAATTCACATAAACGTAGGATTACACGAACCTCTTTACGATGTTCAAGAAATAGAAGAACCACCTTTCTCAAAAATAGAATTCATTGATTCTGAAAATCGAATGAGTGAGGAAATTTTAAGTGTTCTCAGGAAATCATTACAGGAAAAAGTTTTGGTTCTATGTGGGCAAATGAACGGTAATGCTGAGCTCCAAAGTTTATTGTCTGATTTTGCACAAAATACAAATGTTGCCATATTAGTCGAGAATACCTCAAATCTATCAGATTCCCGCTTTGTTCATTGCATTGATCGAACACTGAATCTCATTTCTAGCGTTGAGTCTGAAAAGTTCATTCCGGATTTACTTATAACATTAGGAGATGCTGTAGTATCCAAGAAGATCAAAACATTTCTTCGCAAAAATAAGTGCAAACAACATTGGAAAATTGGCCATACATTTCCATACATGGACACGTATCAATCCGTATCTCATATTTTTCGGATGGACAGCACATCTTTTTTCAAACAACTCTTAACCAATCAGGGGGTTATAAATTCAAATAATTATGGCTCTTTATGGAGACAGAAAGATTATCTCGCGAAAGATAATTCAATTAAATTTCTTGAATCTTCCACTTTACAAGAGAGTAATTTTTCTGATATGTTAGTTTTTGATCACATTTTTCAGTTCATACCCAAAAATACAGTTTTGCACATGGCAAATAGTTCTGTTGTTCGTTATTGCCAACTCTTTGATCCCATCCAAGGCATTACCTATTTTGGAAATCGGGGAACAAGTGGAATTGATGGTAGTACGAGCACTGCCGTTGGTGCATCTGTCG
>VGFL01000008.1 GCA_016868915.1 Bacteroidota bacterium
ATCTCTATGACGGTACAGAATTGTCGGTCTATAATCGTTGGGGAAACTTGGTCTATTCGGCCAGTCCATACTTAAATAATTGGTCGGGTGATGACTTGAAAGATGGTATCTATTACTATGTGCTAACGGTGAAGGACACAAATAGGACCTATACTAGTTTCTTTCATTTGATAAAATAAAAGTCAATTATTCTTTACTAGGTTACCCAAAATATTTTCCATCTTGTCACAAACCTTTTCTTTGTTGTATTTTTGTATTTCTTGATTATAAATATCTGGATTAATTTCCCTTTTATTCTTAGTAAACTCATTAATTCTTTTTAATAAATCCTCTTGAGAATTTACTTCAAAAAGAAGTCCTAAATCATGATTTGATAAAATTTCCAAAGTACCCCCTTTCTTACTTCCTATCACAGGCTTTTTATATAGTATTGCCTCAATTGTTACCATACCTACCGTTTCATTTTCTGAAGGAACAATCAGAGCATCAATCGCAGCAAAAAATAATTCCACATTTGATGAAAATGGTAAAAATACTATTCGGTCCTCCAATTTATTTGTTTCTACTAAATGATAGATTTCATTCAAATATTCCCGATTTTCTGTGGTATCAATATCTCCTTGTATAAGTAAAGAAGCGTCTGAAATATTCTTCCATATTTCAATTACGAATTTTTGCCCCTTTCTAGGGTCAATTCTTCCTAAAATTCCAAAAACAGTCTCCTTTTGATGTAGATTTAACTTTATTCTGGCTGTTTCCATGTTAAACTCATTTTTCTTTTGAATATCAATCCCAGATGGAACTACAAATATCTTCTCTCTATTCATCCTAGTATTGGCTAAAACTTGCTCCTTCATATAATTTAAAGGACAGCACCAAGCATCAATATAGCTATATCGCCAGGTCCTGAAAAATTGCTTTTTGGAAAAAGATAATTGCATCTCCATACAAAAAACCGTTTTGATTTTTCGTTTAGAAAAATATGAAATTGATGCGGCTATACTCATATCAAAGTTGCTCCGAACAATGAGGCAATGAATTTTTAGAGAAGTTAGTAATTTAAACAACTTGAATGCCCGATAAAAATCGTAGTGCCGTTTGTGCTTCGAAATTACATGAATCGTTAAATTCTTGTCCTGTGCATCCTTATATGCTGGTGAGTTTAACGTAACAAAAACATGAACGTTATGACCCCTTTCTTTCATCCAAAAAGCATTTCTTATTTGGTTCATTTCAAGCCCACCCCAACTTTTTGTATTACATAAATAAGCTAAATTCAGTTTCATTAGGCAATTCTCAATATCTTTGAAAATTAAAATTACGGATTAATTCATTAATGAAATTTCTAGCTAAACTTAGACCTCTTCAAATTTTTTTGCTCAGCTTTTTTTGTATTACCACACCATTATTTCTGTTTCCGATTAATCTCTTTCCAGGAATTATTGAAATAAATCAGGGAAAATCATCCGTTGAAGCACCTTTAAGCTTGTCATACTTCATTGGTCTTGGATATGATTCACAAGATCTTAAAGAATTGCACGTAACAGACTTTTATTTAACATTGAAGGGAAAAATTCTGGCAATTATTTTTTTACTTGGATTTCCTGGAATATTGAGTTATGCCTCTTTCATTTATCGAAAAAAGGGTTAATAACTGTCTGAATGATAAACCCCCTGTTTAAAAATTTTAACACGAATAATAAATCCATTTTTATCATATTCGTATACTTTTCCATCCCATAATTCTCCATTTTTAAACGTCCCGTCTTGCCAAATTTCATCATTTATAGTGTAACATTTATTGTAAGAGTTTGGATTAAACTCTTTTCCTCTTGTTCGAGGTACTCCTAAAACTGGAGCCTTTACACCAATCACAATTTTATTTGTCTTAGATTCCGGCGTTTTTTCAATTTTCCTTACTGTTTGAACAGCACCGCCGGGAGAATAGTTTAATTCTTTTCTAAAGGTCCCATCCTCAAAATAGTAAATGGCCTTCCCTTCAGGCTCTCCGTTATTTGCCTGGTATTCAAATTCTAAATTACCATTTTCATAATAATATTGTATCTTCCCATTTTCCAATCCACTTGAATTAAAATTACCTGAATACTCAATCTGCCCATTTGAGTAGTACCTTACCAAAGGGCCATTGTATTTATTTAAAATCAGACTTCCCTTTTCTCTTAAAACTCCATTTAAATAATACCGAGAAAAAGAACCGAAGGGTCTATTATTTACATAATTTGACTCAATCATAATGGAGGTCCCATTTGAAAAATATCTTTTCCATAAACCCTCTTTTCTACCATTGACAAAGTTTCCTTCTTCGAAAATTTTTTTGGTCCCTTTAAAATAAATCTCCCATTTTCCAGTTTTCTTGCCTTTGGAATCTTTTTGATTAATTTGGCAAAATGAGTATCCTTCTTCGATCCAAAGAAAAGCTATTAATACGATCAGGAACCATTTCATATATTCGAATTTACCGTTTTTTCGTTAACTTTTTCGTGTAATTTCAATTTGATTTCAATAAAAATTTCGGAAATTTGAAATTAAATTTAATCTATGAATATCTCCTCTCTTGAACCTATTGAACTTTGGTCACAATTTGAACAGCTAAATGCCATTCCCCGACCTTCTAAAAAAGAAGATCGAATTCGCCAATTTATGATTGATTTCGGTAACTCTTTAGAATTAGAAACTTTGGTTGATAAAATTGGAAATGTAATAATCAAAAAGCCGGCAAGTATAGGAATGGAAAATAGAAAAACGGTTATCCTTCAATCGCATTTAGACATGGTTCATCAAAAAAATTCTAATCGCGTTTTCGATTTCGATACGCAAGGGATTGAAATGATTATTGAGGGCGACTGGGTTCGGGCAAACGACACAACGCTAGGCGCCGATAACGGAATCGGTGTTGCTGCTATAATGGCAATTTTGAAAGCAACTGATATTCAGCATCCTGCAATTGAAGCTTTTTTTACCATTGATGAAGAAACGGGAATGACAGGCGCAATGCAAATGAACGGGAGTATGTTTGACGGTGAGATTCTTTTAAATTTAGACACCGAGGATGACGATGAATTATCAATAGGTTGTGCCGGTGGTATTGACACAAATACCTCCTACGACTACGAAGAATGCGTGGTGAATTCATCACACATGATTATGGAAATATCAATTCGTGGATTACTTGGTGGACACTCAGGAATGGATATCGATAAAGGCAGAGGAAACGCAAATAAATGGATGGCGCGTATTCTCAGGACATTATCCGAAAAATTTTCCTTGCAGCTCATATCCTTCGATGGTGGAAGTTTACGCAATGCTATTCCGAGAGAAGCAACTGCAGTAATTTCATTTTCTAATGAAAATTTTAGCCAATTTACAGAGGAAATGGAAAATTTAATCGCAACATTCCATAATGAGTATCATTCCATTGAGCCTTCAATATTAATTCAGACACAAGAAACAAAATCTGAGTCAAAAGCTGTATCTAATAATGATTTCAAAAAAATAATTGCTCTTTTATGTTCGGTTCCAAATGGTGTTTTTAGAATGAGCCCTGACATTCAAGGTTTAGTTGAAGCTTCCTCTAGCCTTGCTCGGGTCATGATTTCAAACGGAATTTTTACTACCCAATCCTTGCAAAGAAGCAGTGTTGAAAGTACAAAGACAGAAATCGCTATGGCCGTAAGTTGTTCATTTGAAAACGCAGGTTGTGAAGTTATTCAGGGCGGTGAATACCCCGGTTGGAAACCTGATCCTAATTCAACAATACTCAAAATCATGGAAGATTTGTATCATGAAATGTTCAAGGAATCTCCAAAAGTAAAAGCTTGTCACGCCGGATTAGAATGTGGAATTTTAGGGAAACACCTACCCGGAGTAGATATGATTTCTTTCGGGCCAAATATTCGTGCGGCGCATTCTCCGGATGAAAAAGTACAAATTTCTTCCGTTCAAAAATTTTGGAAGTACTACCTAGCAACGCTTAAACAAATTCCTGCCAAATAAGGAATGAATCTCATTAATGAAAAGTATCTCGGCTCCCAAAATAGAGAGGCGCTTATTGATTTAGAAATTCCTGTCGATTTTAATCAAAATATCATTGTCTTTATCCACGGCTATATGGGGTTTAAAGATTGGGGCCCTTGGAGCTTGATGCAAAGCTATTTCGTTAAAAGAGGATTTGGTTTCTGTAAGTTTAATTTAACTCACAATGGTACAACACCAGAAAACCCAATTGATTTTATCGATTTAGAAGCTTTTGGGAATAATTGCTATACCTATGAAAAAAATGATCTGAGCTGTGCTCTCGATTGGTTGAAAGAAAAAATAAACGTTTCAGTTTGCACTTTTCATTTGCTAGGTCATTCTCGTGGAGGAGGGATTGCCTTACTTTGTGCCCAGGATCAGCGCATTTCTTCCGTTATTACACTTGCATCAATATCCTCGATCGAAAAACGTTTTGATTTTGAAAAAGAGACCATTAAAAAGTGGAAAAAAACTGGAACCCGATATGTTAGAAATGGAAGAACAAATCAAGACTTGCCGCATAATTTTTCTCAATACTTGGATTTTCAAAAAAATAAGAAAATGCTGTCTATTCAAACTATGTGTAAATCGATTTCAAAACCATTACTATTCATTCATGGAGTTGAAGATGAGTCAGTCTCAATTGAAGAGGGGAAAGATCTAGCCCGATGGTCAAAGAAACAATTGGTCAAAATTTCCGGAGCTTCTCATACCTTTGGGGGTTTCCACCCATACACGAGTAAAACACTTCCGCCTCATTTAAAAGAATGTTGCATTCTAATTACTAAATTTATCAAAAAACAACAGCTTGAAAAAGTTAATTTAACTGGCAATTAAAGTTTTTAAAATAAATCATGTAATTTGGCTTTGAAAAAGCAAATTCAAAATGTATCTATAACTTTTTGTAAGATTAGCTGATGGGATTATATTCAAATAAACAAAGATGGAAAATTATACTCTTCATAGGAGCCCTAATCCTATTTGTTATATCTCTCTATGTATCAAATTTATTGGTTTCTGATATCAGTATTCGCGAACGACAAAGAGCAAAAGAATGGGCGGAAGCGATAAAGAAAAAACTAGAGTTGATCAAATTGACAAATAATACCTTTACGAAACTTAGAGACCGAGAAAAACAAGAGGTTAATACTTGGGTTGATGCAACAAAATCACTTTTTCTTTCACCATTTGACGGGGATGCAAGTATTCAATTAGCCTATTCAATAATAAATCAAAATAAAGACATTCCAGTAATTGTATTGGACGACAAAAATAATGTTTCTAATTGGAAAAATACGCCCATTGACACATCCGATATAAATAAGCTTCACTCCTCCAAATCAGTAGCCGAAAAATCAAAGATATTGGAAGATACTTTGAGAAAAATCGCACTACAGTGGAAAGAACAAGGCCGATTTTTTACTGCTGAAATTTTTGAAGGATTTACAATGACATGCACATATTACGATTCCAAAGAATTAATAAAACTTGAATATGAACGCGACTCCATTATTCAATCTTTTAATAAAGAATTAATCGAAAATCAAGACCAAATTCCGGTACTTGTCTTAGACTCAAAAAGTGGAAAAGTAATTGGTGACAACCTGAAACTATCGAAAATGGATAAGAAGTTACGGGACAAATTCATTGCAGAATTCAAGTTAAAAAATGCCCCTATTAATATAGATTTTAAAGATGGATCAAAAAATGTGATCTATTTTGATGAAAGTGCTGAGTTAAAGAAAATTCAGTGGTACCCGTACATCCAACTTTTCATCATTGGCATATTTGTTTTCACCTCATACATCGTATTTTCAACCTTTCGTAAGGCAGAACAAAATCAAGTATGGGCAGGTATGGCCAAAGAAACCGCTCATCAATTAGGTACTCCCCTATCCTCACTGATGGCATGGGTGCAATACCTTGAGGCTCAAAATATCGATGCAATGGTAACCAATGAAATGCAAAAAGACATAGATCGTTTAGAAACCATAACAGATCGATTTTCTAAAATAGGTTCGGGGGCTAAAATGGAAAAGAAAGACCTCGTAGTTACAATAGGAAATATATTGGATTACCTGAGAAGTAGAATCTCAGATAAAGTGCGTATTGAATATAAAATTTTAAATGAAGAGCCCATTTATTTGAATCATAATACTTCATTAATTGAGTGGGTTATTGAAAATATTTGTAAAAATAGTGTCGATGCAATGGAGGGAAAAGGACAATTACAAGTAAGAGTTGAACGAATTCAAAAATGGATTTATATTGATATCAAAGATAGCGGAAAAGGAATGCCTAAAAATCAATTTAATAAAATCTTTAAACCTGGATTTTCTACCAAGACAAGAGGTTGGGGGCTCGGACTAACATTGGCCCAGCGAATAGTAAAAAATTACCACCAGGGGAAAATAATAGTTTTACATTCCGAATTAGGAAAAGGTACGACATTTAGAATTTCCCTGCCTTCGATTTAATTTGTCGAAGCATCTAAATTTTACTCCAAAAAAAGAAAATCAAAAATGGCTCTTTTCTAAAAATACTTTCCCCTTTTTTCAAAGAAAAACCAATCTAAAAGAAATTTCGAACTCTAGTACCCATTCCTTGTTCAACCAATTCCCATTTGGGAGATTCCAATCGGATTTCAACCATTTGACAAGTTGATAAAAGTATACCTGTCTGTGTAATGTATGAAGCTAAATCACTTATCCCATTATTGTGGCCTATCACTAATAATTTATTTATTTTTTCAGATACTTGCTGTATTTCAGATAAAATTAGTTCCTTTTCGGTCAGATACAAAGAGTCGCAAAATATAAAATCAATGCGCTTCAAATCAAGTAAATCCAAAGTCTGCCTTGTTCGTACAGATGTGCTACAAAGCACTAAATCAAACTGAAATTCAGAAGAAAAATTGGTAGTGAAATTGGTTACTTTTTGTTTGCCAAGACTATTTAATTCTCTCTGAAAATCATTTTGTCCAGAAATAATATTTTCTGCATCTGAATGTCTTAAAAAAAAGACTGTCTTATGGCTGAAATTGTTTTGTGTTACTCGCTCGTTGTCCATTTTTAAAATAAATTTCCTTTATCATTTTGCCGCGTTCATCGTAAAATCTCATTGCCCCATTCAATAAACCATTTTTGTAACTGGAAATTTGAATAACTTTTCCTCTGCGATCAAATTGCTTCGACATACCATGTAATTTTCCTTTTTTGTATTCATTTGAAACTGCTATTATAGCTCCTCCTTGATGATATGCATACCAAGTACCATGTTTTTCTCCATTTTTATAATTCCCCTCCTCCGTAGGTTGAAAATCTTTGTTTGAGAATGTTATAAAAACACCGTTTTTAACTGATAATTTATGAATCCTGCCCTTTAAAATCATATCATTGGCCTTTGATTTTTTTCTAATTAACTTGTAATTAATTATTTCTTTTGGTCTACCATTTTCAAACCATTCCATCCACTTACCAGTTTGAAGATCATTTTTGTAAAATCCAACAACTTTCGGTTTTCCATATGGTGAGAATGATTTCCATTCCCCGTTTAATTTACCTTTTATAAAAAAAGCAAGGTTTTTTAATTTCCCATTTTCCCAATAATTTTTCCACTCCCCCTCCTCGTTGTTCTCTTTAAAAGATCCCTCCATAATTAATCCCCCATTCTCATCCCATGTTCTCCATAGTCCCTCTTTTTTATCATTTATATAACTGCCCCGTTTATATATTTTTAATTGTGAGTAATAATATTCCCATTCTCCATCGCGTTTGCCTTGTTTAAATTTGGCCTTGTACGATAATTCTCCATTACTAAAATAATATCTCCATTCACCCTCTTGAAGGTCATTCAAAAAAGAACCTTCTGAATCTAATTTTCCGTTTTCCCCATACCACTCCCATTTTCCATTTTTTTTCCCGCTTTCAAAAAAACCATGTACTCTTATATTTCCAACTTCATTGTAAGTGGTGTATTCACCGTAAAGAGTATCTTGCTTGTAACACGCAATTTTTTCAATTTGTTGATTGGTAAAAAAAGTATACCAACAACTGTCCTTAAAACCATTCTTATAATATCCATCAATAAGAAGGGAGCCCCTTGCGCTGTATTCCTGATAAACCCCATTTTTTAATCCCTCTACAATTTGAAAAACCTCTTTTATTTTACCACTTTTAAAATAACTTTTGGTACTTCCAAATCCATTTTTAATTGTTTGAGTATGTAAACTATCGTTTAACCAAAAATTATCGATAAAACAAACTCCTGAGATGTACTTTTCTTCAAGTTTTGCCCTTCCGTCATCATAGAAATAATACCATTTATCGGCTTTTGTACCGTAATCAAAAAAACCATCCAGGAGCAATATTCCTGTTTCATTCCATATTTTAAAAATACTATCTGGGATACCTTGATAATAGTATGACTCCTGTTTTATTTGCTTTCCATTCCAAAAACTCAAATATTTTCCGTGAAGTGAATCTATGTAATAATTTACTTCCTCTTCTAGGATTCCTTCCTTTGAATAATATAACCATGTACCATGCTTCTTAGTGGTTTTATTTACTCTATCTTGATAGAAAGAGCCTTTGGCTTTTAGGTGAATTTTATTTTTATCCCAATATTCGTATTGAATCTTTGATAAATTTTTTTTCTTAACGCTAAGCTGTGCTTGTGAATGAAATGAAAAACAAAATAAAAGGATGGATAACGAATAAATTAACCTTCTCATTGCAATGGATCTATGTATGATCGAATTAATAAAAAAATACCAAAAAAAGAAAAGACAATCCCAATTAAAATATTCAACCCCTTCAACAAGGGGACTGTTACAAGGGGTCGTAAATATTTTGCCCCTACAATTTTTAATAAATCAATTGAAAAAAATGTCAGTATAACAATCATTAAAAAATAAAATATTGGATAAGTAGACTTTGCTGTTTCTGCATAAGAATGAGCCAAAGTCATAATACTAAACCAATAAAAAATTACCATCGGATTTGCCAAATTTAAAAGAAATCCCTTCACAATCAAAACCAAAACGTCTTTAGAATTTGTAATTTCTTGAATAGAGTTATTTTGCTCTTTTGGAAATCTTTTCACAAAGTTATAAACCCCATAACTGATAAATAAAATACCCCCCACTATATTTAAGGTCTGTCTATTGTCTTTACTACCCAAGCTTGCCACCTCAGAATAGAATACATATGCAATTAGTATATATAAAAAGTCGCTTAATAAAACCCCGATATCAAGAGCAAGGGCAGCTCTTATTCCTTTTGTAACACTAGTTTCGAGTAAAACAAAAAAAATGGGTCCAATCATCACACTAAGTACAAAACCCGTTACTACTCCCTTTAATGTTAAATCGATATATGTCATCAGCTCTTTACAAAGGTACTTTTTTACACAAAATAATAACTTAATTTCCAATCAACTTATACGCATTCAAAATATAATTAAATCTATTCTACTAATTTACTACACAAGTTTAAGAGAATGTATTATTTTTGTTCCTAATATCTTAAAATATTTGTATGAAAACGCATGCGGCCAACGAAAAATTACAGTCTATTATTAGCCTAGTTGAAAAAAAAGGGATTTCTGCCAATGGCTTAATTGACGATTTAAAAGCTCTTCGTGAGTTGGCTCAAATAGAACAAGATCCATTAGTAACCAAAGTTTTGCGTTTAACCTATGAGTATTTACAAGAAAATCAATCATTTGATATTCAAGCACAATACGATGAAGATGAAGAAGGAAATGAATATCCATTAGAAATAGATGATAATGAAAATTTATTATATCTTCTAAACTTGTTGAAAAACGCCGAGCACAAGTTGAATCGTGAAGAAATTAAAGATTACAGAACGTCATTGAAAGAAGAGCTGTATTGATTGTTATTTTACCTCAAATGCACAAATAGATAATCGTTAATATTGATTAATCAACCTCTGTGTTAATTCCGAAATACTAATTCTGTAAATAACTTAACGTACCATTTTTCATTTGGTGATACGCTTTGACCAAATAGGCCAATTGGATGCGCATTGTATCAAATGCTTCCTCGGTTTCAGAACTGATTTCTTGTTTTTTCAAACGCATGAGTAACTTCATATACATTGCGTGTAACATAATTTCAATGTTATTCTTATCCTTTAAATTAGATTTTGCCTTAAATTCTTCAATGGTTGTTGAACCCTGCTCATTCAACGTTTTGTACTTCTCGTCGTTATAAACTGTTAATAGGGTATTATGTAAATACGACAATTCGATTACAATATCTTGAATATCTGCTATGTGACCTTTTTGATCCAAACGTTGAGCTTTCATTTGACGAACAAGACCCTCAAACCACTTTTTGTTCGAGGTAAGTTCTTCATCATTTGTCGCGACTGGCTTTATGATAAATTCTACAATTTTATCCAAATCAAACTGAAAGGCACGAACAATATCCTCCATTTGGTACATATAAATTATATACTCGGCAATATTTTCTTGCTGTTTTTGACGAGCGATCAACACCTTATTTCAATTCTTTAGCAATTTCAGTTTGTTTTTCATTCAGGTAGTTCACAAATTCTTTTGTTACATCCATACCCACATCAATATATCCAATTTGTCCTCCTTTCCCATGAATCAGTAAAATATCAATTTTATTTTTCTGAGAAAACTCTTTAGCGAATTTCTCCACTTTATTTCCAATAACGGTCATTTTATCGACGGCTTCTTTCTCTAATACTTGGCCTTGACTTTGTTGAAAATCCATAATTTGTTTCTGCATAGCTTGTGCCTTTTGAGATAAAGCGACCTGCTCATTTTCTGATAACAATCCTTGTTTCATCAAACCCTCATTTTTGGCTATAAATGCCTCAAACTCTTGTTGTCTGCGCTGCAGTTCAGATTCAAAAGCCTTTTGTTTCGTTGTCATGATTGAGTCCTGTTCTTTAAAAAAAACAAATTGTTCCTTTAAGGTATCGCTATTGTAATAGGCGATTTTTAATCCTTTCATATCGCGTTTTTCTACCGTTGGAGTACTAGATGATTTGGACTTAGAACATCCTACAAGAATAAAACCTAAAATGAATCCTGCTAAAAATAATTTATTCATAAGTTATGTTTTTTTGATTAAATGCATTTTCCCAATCTTCGCGCATCTGAACAAAGCGATGAAGACAGTTGGAAAGTAGTGTAGAAGTAACCATTCTTTCTAAATCTTCGAGTGATTGAACGTCTATTTCGCTTATTTTAAAGGTTTGCTCAAATTGACCGAGCTCAATTTTTATTAAATACTTCTCATTGTAATTATGAATTGAAATACGGTATCGCTCGTGAGGAATTTCCTTTATTAATCGCATGTATACAAAGGTAAGTTAAAATATTCAGACCATGAGTAATTGGAAATAATTCATCCTTTGTTTTTACTTGTAAAATTTAATTACTTTTGCCTCGAAAACGTTAAAAAATTAATCACGTATGTCAAGTAAATATCAAGCAGCCATCGACGCGTTTATGGATCGCGTTAAAGCAAAAAACGGTGGAGAACCTGAATTTATTCAAGCTGTTCATGAAGTAGCTGAAGCGGTTATCCCGGTAATTGAAGAAAATGCGAAATACAAAGCGGCCAAAATTTTAGACCGTATTGTTGAGCCAGAAAGAACGATTATTTTCCGAGTTCCTTGGTTGGACGATAACGGAAATGTACAAGTAAACCGTGGGTACCGCGTAGAATTTAACTCTGCTATCGGACCATACAAAGGAGGACTGCGATTTCACCCAAGTGTTAACCTTTCTATATTGAAGTTTTTAGGATTTGAGCAAATTTTCAAAAACTCACTTACTACATTGCCTATGGGTGGTGGTAAAGGAGGTTCTGATTTTGACCCGAAAGGAAAGTCAGATAACGAAGTGATGAAATTTTGTCAATCTTTCATGACCGAATTATGTCGCCACATTGGTGCTGACACAGATGTCCCTGCCGGAGATATCGGTGTAGGAGGTCGTGAAATCGGATATATGTTTGGTCAATATAAGAGAATTCGCAATGAATTTACGGGTGTGTTAACCGGAAAAGCACGCAATTGGGGCGGATCATTGATTCGTCCGGAAGCAACCGGGTATGGAACAGTATATTTCGCAAAAGAAATGCTAGCAACCAAAGGAGATTCTTTTAATGGAAAAGTTGTCGCAGTATCCGGATCGGGTAACGTTGCGCAATATGCTTGTGAAAAAGCAACGCAATTAGGCGCTAAAGTTGTGACTTTCTCAGATTCAGAGGGATACATCTATGATTCAGATGGAATTGACGCAAGTAAATTGGCTTATGTCATGGAATTAAAAAATGTAAAAAGAGGGAGGATTTCTGAATATCCGACAAAATATCCGTCCGCGAAATTTGTAGCAGGGAAACGCCCATGGGAGGTGAAGGTTGATATCGCATTACCTTGTGCAACACAAAATGAACTAAATGGCGATGAGGCCGCAGTGTTAATTGCAAACGGAGTTAAATGTGTAGCCGAAGGGGCTAATATGCCCTCTACACCTGAAGCAATTACAGCATTCCTTTCTGCAAATATTCTTTTTGCACCAGGAAAGGCATCCAATGCAGGTGGAGTGGCTACCTCAGGACTAGAAATGTCACAAAACTCATTGCGTTTATCTTGGTCTTCTGAGGAAGTTGATCAACGTTTACACGGCATCATGGTTTCTATCCACGAGGCTTGTGTGAAATACGGAAAAGGCGAAGACGGAAATGTAGATTACGTGAAGGGAGCAAACATTGCAGGATTTGTGAAAGTTGCTGATT
The DNA here is from genome assembly GCA_016868915.1 of Bacteroidota bacterium. Taxonomy (GTDB): domain Bacteria; phylum Bacteroidota; class Bacteroidia; order Flavobacteriales_D; family Crocinitomicaceae; genus UBA952. Next base: position 12,842 of record VGFL01000008.1, read on the forward strand.
CAATGATCGATCAAGGATTGGTGTAAATCAATCGTTAGTTTGAATATGAAAAGGTTGTCTTAAGGCAACCTTTTTTTGTTTCCACAAATATTGGGATATTATTTCCACCAAAAAATAGGTTTTAGCAGCTCGTTCACCTACCTTTGTAAAAAATTCTAGGATTTCATTCTTTTTTTGTCTTCGTAGAATAACCGCTATTTATGACATTCAAAGAACTCGATCTTTTAGAGCCGATCTTAAAAGCTCTTGAAATTAAAGGATATTCCACCCCAACACCTATTCAACAACAAGCCATTCCAATTATCCTTTCAGGATCAGATATTATGGGTTGCGCACAAACGGGAACCGGAAAAACAGCCGCATTTGCCATCCCAATTCTTCAAAACTTGTACAAAACACAAAAGAACGAAGGACGTAGAAAAATTCGATCGTTAATATTGACTCCAACCCGCGAATTGGCTATTCAGATTGAAGAAAACATCAAAGATTATGGAAGCCAATTGAATCTGCGTCACGCAGTGATTTTTGGCGGAGTAAATCAAACCAATCAAATTAATCGCTTGAAAAGTGGAATTGATATTCTGGTTGCAACACCGGGTCGTTTGCTCGATTTACAACAACAAGGCTATATCGATTTAAGAAGCTTGGAAGTCTTTGTGTTAGACGAAGCAGATCGCATGCTAGACATGGGGTTCATACATGACGTGAAGAAAGTACTTAAACTCATTCCGGCAAAAAGGCAAACTTTGTTTTTTTCAGCCACCATGCCCAAGGAAATTAAAACGCTTGCCAGTACGATGCTAACAAATCCAAAGCAAGTTGTTGTTACTCCCGTCTCCTCAACCGCTGAAAAAATTGAACAAGAACTCTTTCATGTGGTAACAGCAAAGAAAAAGGACTTACTCCTCCATATTCTAGGCGAAAAAGCTATAAATTTTGTATTGATCTTTACGAGAACCAAACATGGAGCGGATCGCGTGGTGAAAATTCTTTCGCGTGCAAACATTAAAGCCGCAGCAATACATGGAAATAAATCTCAAAACGCACGGCAAAATGCGTTAAACAATTTTAAAAATAGGACAATACAGGTATTAGTTGCCACCGATATTGCAGCCCGCGGAATTGATATTGACGAATTGGAATTGGTAATTAATTACGACATTCCAAACATTCCTGAAACGTATGTTCACCGAATTGGTAGAACCGGTCGCGCAGGTGCAAGTGGAAAAGCACTTTCATTCTGTGATGTGGAAGAACATCCTTATATCAGAGGTATAGAAAAGCTAATCGGCTTGCGAATCAAGGAAGTGAAAAATCATCCGTTTGGTTGATTGAGTCTATGGACCATTGTTATTTGAAAAACTGAACTTATTACTTTTCAGTACCCAATTGACAAACCAAAAAATACTTACCGAATAATCCACCGTAATATTTTTGTCCAAAATCACCAAACGCACTAGTTGTTGAATAGGAATTATTGGCAACATATCCCCCGTATTCCATTCCCACGTGTAAAAACCTAGTTATAGCCCACTGTGCACCCATCGAAAAACCAAATTTAGCATAAGAATAGGTTCCTCCAGAGGTATATTTATAATCTCCCTGGGATGCAGAAATTACATAGTCTTTTGAGATTTTACGACCAATACCTACACTGATACTTGGCACAACATATCCTTTAAGCGCTTTATTTCGATACACATAAAACAATGGCTCGAAGCCAAGATCAGCCAGTATCGTTTTCTTAGCATTTCGATAAATATCCTGATTAACCTGGCTTTCCTAGTCATAGTTGGCATTCAAACCAATTCTAGCAGGAAACCTGAGCGCATATTTCGAAGAAATTTCTTTTTGAACAAAAAAATCAAAATTTGGATTTGAGGCAAAAAACAAATCAGGTTTACCCTGAAACACAAAATTTGGATTTATAAAAGAACTTAAATTAATGCCCATACTATACTGCCTATTTTTTTTCAAAGAGGAAGGCTTTGGACTTTTTTCAATCTCAATCTTGGTTGGCTTTTTCTTCTTCTTTTTGAGTAAACGAATTTTCAAGCCCCCCATTGGAAAGTATTCACCATCAAAATAGAGAAGAGCTGCTTCGAGCGAAAAAGCATACCCTTTCGTGCTCAGAAATTGAATGCCAACTGGCACATAACCAATTGGAGTTCCACCATCGTCAATGTATAAACCAGCACCGAAAGCAGCGCCGACATACGGTGAGAATCTTTGTAATTTATCCTTTTCACCAATATAATAGCGCCCTTCGACATAGACTGAACCGATAACTAAAAGTGTCCCAAAACCTGTTTCAACACTCCAATTTTGATTGAAAAAATGTTCATAATAAGCGCCAAAAAAACTTGGGCCACCTAAACTATATCCAAAATGATTTTTATGAATTAGGCGTAAATTCTTAGGTGCAGAAGTATCTGATTGAGCGAATGAGAAATATGTCCACAAGAATAAAACGGAAACAATCAATCGCAGTACCATTTAAAAGAATTTTACAGACAAAAATAATTAAAATTTAAAATCAATTTGTTAGGTTTATTTTATTTTTAACTAAATTCAAAAAATCAACTTCCTTGGAAATTAAAGTTCCTTGATTGTGTGATTTAAACCACGTGATTTGACGTTTCGCATAATTTCGAGAATGTTGCTTTATTAAATCTATTGCGCTTTCTCTACTGATTTTTCCATCAAAAAAATCGAATAACTCGCGATAGCCTACCGTTTGTAAAGACTTTAAATGTTTCAACTTAAAAACTGAACGAGCCTCGTTTTCCAAACCTAACTCAAGCATGTGATCAACCCGGTCATTAATTCGCTTGTACAATTCTTCTCGGGGTAAATCTGTAGTGAAATAAAAAACGGTATCAAAGCCAGTCTTGGCATTCCCAGATCTCAATTCAGTCAGTGTTTTACCGGAAAGCCGAATAGCCTCAATAGCTCGAATAACACGAAGTGGATTTTCTTTGTCAATTAGTTGGAAATAATCAGGATCTTTGTTTTTCAACTCTTCTAGAAATGCAGTTAATCCGTTTGATTTCCATTCTTCTGTAAGTTGATTTTGAAGGTTTAAATCGTGTGGAATTGCATCCAACCCTTCGCAAAGCGCTTGAATGAAAAGTCCTGAACCGCCAACGATTAGTATATATTCTAAATGAGATAGTTCCTTTAGAATCAATTCTCTGGCCTCAGTCGCAAAACAAGCTGCCGAAACCTCATCTTCCAGCGTATGCGAATCAATAAAATAATGCGTTACGCCAGCCATTTCTTCCACGGTCGGTTTAGCGGTACCTATTGAAATCTCTCTGTAAAACTGCCGTGAATCTGCTGAAATCACCACCGTATTCAGGTATTTTGCGAGTTCTATAGCAATTTTTGTCTTTCCGCTAGCAGTTGGACCCTGAATTACAATGAGGCTGGGTTCTTTTTTCATTACTGAAGCTGCTCCTTCCACTTCAAGTATTGGTTATAGATTGAATTTGCATAATCCGTTGCATGTCCACGGTAAGCCCCGCACTGAACAGCGTTGTCACGATAAAAAGAAGGGTTGGAAAGATTTCGAATCATTAACTCAACATTACCTTTCCATACGTATGGATTCATCTCATTTTTACCAGCTAATTTCATAGCATCATCAATATGACAATATCCGGCATTATAGGCAGCAAGGGCAAATTTGATTTGATCCTCGCGACTTGGAACACGCTCATAACGCTTCAAAAGTTCTTTCATCATTTTCATCCCCCCTTCAATTTGAACTTCAGGACTTGAGTCAGGATAAACCCCATATTGAGGGCCTGAAATTGGCATAAATTGCATCATTCCATAAGCACCCCCAAGTCCTATTACATAAGGATTAAATCTACTCTCTTTATTCGCAATAGCAGCCAATAGTATCCAATCTTCACCGTATTTTTTCGCAGATGATTTGAATAAATGATCGAACGATGATATTTGACCATTTTTTAACATCTCTTGCTCAATCGGTAATGATTCTTGAGGTTGAATTTCAACTCCAAAATAACGCTTCGCTAACTCTGCATACTCTTTGGATTTTAGAAAATTTTTCAACCAATTATCCAGAGCAGCCTTCAACTGTGGACTCGTTTTTCTTATGCCGAAAGCAATAGATTGTGTAAAAGAAATGACTGTGGAAATATCCAAATTAGAGTTGCCTTTACTTACTACTTTAGCAATATTTTCATCGACAACAGTCAACGGAATGGATCCGTTCGCTACAGCTAAAACGTAATCTTCTGGGGCTGGGTCACCCTCAATCTCTTTCACATAAATCGTATCTCCTATTTCTTGTTGCAAATTCACTATCCGTTGGTAATAAGAAGAATTATTTCGAACATACACTGTCCGATTTTTGAGCATTAAAGGATCACTAATTAATTGTTTATTTATTTCATCTGGAGTCATTTCCTCCCAGCCATTTGGCTTCTGTTGCACAAGTACTTGCTTGCTTTTCAAATATGGGATTGAAAAATCATGAATTTTTCTTCTACTTCGAGTGACTGAATAATTACATGCGATTATGTCTCCTTCCCCATCATTTAAGTAACGAAAGAATTTTTTCGTATCTGAAATTACTTTAACTTTTAACTGCACGCCAATATGTTCTGAAAAACGCTTTAATAACTCATATTCATAGCCTTGTTCATTTTCCCGAAAAATATAATAGGATGTTGAAGTATTCTCTGTGAGCATAGTTAATACGCCCTTTTCTTTTATTTGTGCGAGATCAATCTTAGTCGAAATAAGCTCGGGAACTGATCTACTTGAGCAAGCTAAAAGAATTGAAATTCCTAGCGCAAAAATAAAATAACTAAATTTACGTGTTTCCAAAACAGTTTCGTTCTACGGAAGAAAATCATTTTGGTTCTGATTTTTTTTTTCTGTGTTATGTTCAAATTTATTAAAAATGAATGCTTTACACTTTTGGATTTATTTAATTTTAATCATCCCGAACATTTTTAGCCAAAATAATTCGTCGCTCTGGAGAATTCATACTGATACGATTGAATCATATCATCCATTTTTTAATGATGAATTTAGCGGCAAATCCTTGAATTCAGAAAAATGGCTGGATCGATATCAATGGGGAGGGTTAGATTTCAAAATAGGCATGTATTCTGCGCCGGAAATGGTCTATGTATCCAACGGCATTCTTACATTAGGGGCTGACACCACATCCATGTGGTATCAATTTCCTGATTGGATATTAGATTCAAATGAAATCAAAAAAAATCAGGTTGAGGTGAGAAATAATAACATCCAACTAAACTATTTAACCTCTGTTGCTTTCAGTAAACAAACTTTCAAATACGGCTATTTCGAATGTAAAGCAAAATCCCCTTCGGGACAAGGATTGTGGCCTGCATTCTGGTTATATGGTGGAGAACCAAATGAAGAAATTGACTTTATGGAAATGAAAGGGGAAAAATACAACAAAATGCATGTTGACATACATTGCCCTAATAGATGTAAATACATAAAAATGAGAGGGTTACCTTTTATTACAAAACGTTGGGGAAGCTGGCTTAAATTTAATGTAAGACTTGTGGACGAATGGGTAATATATTCGGGTTTATGGGAACCAGGCCGTGTTACATTTTATGTTAATGGAGAAATAGTTGGCGAATATAGAGGTGATTTTAAAACATCAATGCACTTAATAGCTAATTTATCAATCGCTGTAAAAGGAGGCCCATTTGCACCAGGAATTAATAAGAAAACTGTTTTTCCTAATTCATTTGAGGTTGATTATATTCGGGTTTGGAAAAATGGTTCAGACACTGATTATCTGAAACTTAAAAATCAAATCGACTTTGGTAAGGAAGATATTCATTACAATAAACCTGTAAAAGAAACAAAGCTTAAAACAAAAAAGAAATTTATGTTGAGGAGTAAATCTCTGAAAAATGAACTTGGTTATGTAACAACAATGTTAACAGATAATCAACATTTGCAAGTAACTAAAAATGGTAGAAAAATTCAAGATATATTTATTGAAATTATTGATTCTCAGGGAAAAACTATGCTGAATGAAAAAATTTCAACTCAAGTTGGTCTTATAAACTTAAAGTTACTCAACAAAGGAAAATATACTGTTAAAATTAGGCACCAAAACTCATTTAACTCAACTGTTATCAGTTTGTAAGAAACTCTTTAATTTCAATCTACTTTTGAGAGTTTGGTTTATCAATCTCATACATGGCGAGTGTTGCAGAAACAATTCCAAAAATTGGTGCTGAAGCTGCTAAAACCCACCAAGATAACTGACGAATCAACTCATATGTATTTTCTAAAGTCAGTGTATATTCAAAAAATATTCGAAGATCTACCGGAACAAAAATCATTAAGTAATAAATTAACCCAATCGAAATAGCCAATCCATAATGTTTACGGATGAAAATAATACTCTCACTAACATTTCTCCTACGACGTTCATTAACATAATCCAAAAAGCTGAATCCATAATAATAAGAAGCAATTAAAATAACTATCCATTGCAAAGGACTCTCACTCGGTTTTTCCCAAAAAATGAATGCGATCAGTTGAATGAATAAAAAATAAATGTAATACCACATTAAATTTCGAATCATTATTTTGAGGGCCCTTACAACATCCTCCTTAAACTGACTCCATGAGAATTCTTGTTTCTCTTTGGTGAGAATTCGCTCCGTTTTCTCAGAAATATATGTAAGCAAGGGAGAAAGAAATGCAACCACCATGTATTTAGCGAAGTACATCAAAACCATCCCGATAGTAACCTCCACAAGCCCATATATCAAATACCAAATAAGACTGTTTATTGTGTCTAGCTTTGCTTCAAAAACATTATTTTGAAGAATATATCCATACCTGTAAATTATAAATAGAAGAACAAAAGGAATAATCAAATAAAAGATAAAGCCGTGGCGAACGATAAAAAAAAATGCACGGAAGTATGACGCTAGGCCAACCCAAAAAAGCTGTAAATTTCGCCTTATAAGCACTTAATATTGGTTTTCAAAATTCTTCAACTCCAGGTAGTTCCTTCCTTTCCATCTTTTACTACAATTCCCGCTTCCTCCAACGCATTGCGTATTTTATCTGAAGTAGTCCAGTCTTTATTTTGTCGTGCTTGTTGACGTAAATCCATTACTAAATCCATCACCGGATTTAATTTTGAATGAGATGAAGCAGTTTTTAACTCCACACCTAACACGTCATAAATAAATCCATTCATTTCTTTATCCAACAGCGCCCTATCATCTGAAGAAATGGTTTCCTTTCCATCGTTAATTAAATTGACGAATTTTACGGCATCAAATAAATTTGCAATAAGAATTGGTGCGTTAAAATCATCGTTCATTGCCTCGTAAAAATTTTGAATAACCCCTTGAACATCAAAAGATGATTTATCTGAAACGGTGATTTTTTCCACTAGTTTAATTCCTTCGCTTAACCGAGAAAGACCTTTTTCAGCCGCATCTAATGCCGATTCTGTAAAATCTAACGTACTTCTGTAATGAGCCTGCATCATAAAAAATCGAATTACATTGGCCGAATATGCTTTTTTAAAAAGTGATGTGGTTCCATCGATGATTTCTTTCGGTAGAAAATAATTTTCAAATGATTTACTCATTTTCTGCCCATTAACATTTAGCATATTTGCATGCATCCAAACTTTTGCCGGATTACATCCAAACGAACCGCAACTTTGAGCGATTTCATCCTCATGATGTGGAAATTTTAAATCCATTCCTCCTCCATGAATATCAAACTGCTTTCCTAAATATTTTGTACTCATAGCTGTACATTCAATATGCCACCCGGGATTTCCATCGCCCCATGGAGAACGCCAAATTTGCATATCCTCAGGATTCGCCTTTTTCCACAATGCAAAATCAGCAAAAAACCGCTTTTCATCTTGCGCATTCAAAGAACGAGTTTCAGTCGAAAGTTCCTCTACTTTTCTTCCGCTTAAAATACCGTAATTAAAATCCTGCATATATTTTTGGGTATCAAAATATACTGATCCATTTACAACATAGGCATAGCCATTTTGAAGTATTTGTTCGATAATTTCAATCTGCTCTTGAATATGTCCCGTTGCAGTGGGTTCAATACTCGGTGATAATAGATTATAAATTCGCTGTAATTCTTGAAATTTCAAATTGTATTTGTAAACGATTTCAAGTGATTGTACTTGTTCTAACCGAGCTGCTTTACCAATACTATCCTCTTCGTATCCAGCGCTATTCGTTATGTGTCCGGCATCTGTAATATTTCTTACGTATTTTACCCTGTAACCCAAATGGAGTAAATAGCGATAAATCAAATCAAAATTGATAAACGTTCTCATATTACCCATATGTGGTTCACTGTACAAAGTAGGACCACAAACGTACATCCCCACATAATTATCATGCAAAGGCACGAATAATTCTTTTTTACCGGTTAAACTGTTGTAAATCTGAAGCTTTTTCTGATTTTCCATAACTTATTTCGCAGTCAAAGTTAAGGAATTCTACGCGTAGATTTGGTGTGAAAAATCCTAAAAAGTGAATTTAGTTTAATATCGACTTTTACTTTATTCGATGTTTCATTAGGGTTTCTCGTAAATCACATCAAAAACCATTACTGTATTTCCGGATCCTGGTGTAGTGCTTTTACCTTGTGAAGTAGTAACTAGTTGTTTCCCATCGGGGGATAATGACATTCCTACGGGAAATTTTGCAGCATCAACCTCCATAATTTTTTTCATTGTTAATGCTTCAATAACGGATACTTTGCATGCATCATTTACACAGGCGAAAATATATTTTCCGTCTCTCGTTATATCGATTGTTCGGGCGCCTGGACCTACATCAACTGTTTCCCATTTGCTAAACGAAATTTCATTATTTTCATCAAAATTTTGAGAAAAAATATCATCTAATTTAGCCCTTTGTACAACTCCATTTCTGTTTGAACTTAACATTAAATACCCTTGATTGATAATCAAATGACGTAAATTTGAGGATGCTCCAACTATCGTCCCCAAGTACTTGCGACTTGCTACGTCTACGACTGCAATTCCATTACCAGACATTTTTGCAATTAGAATCTTTTTATTATCGGGAGTAAAAACAGTACCACGAAGGCAATTTCCACAATCGTTATCTCTATCAGAACCTGAGCTGAAATTCATACTTAAACGATTGTCAACTACAATGTGGGAAACATACTTAAAATCAAATGGATTATTACTTGATATGTCAATCAGCCCAATCGTATTATCTCCCCAATGAGTTACTGCAATTAACTTATTGTTGCTTGAGCATGCAATCATTTTTGGCAGAGGCCCACTTGGCATTACTCGTATGATTTCATCGTTTTTAGTATCGATTATTGCCACAGCAGATGGAGATTCTGCCTTAGGATCCCAATCTCTTCTGTAATAGGTTACCCACAAATATTTGCCGTTGTGAGAAAGACAGCTCTCTACGGGTTTCCCAGAAAAATGATTGTATTCTGATTTTGTTTGTTTGAATTTATAATCAAAAACAGTATTTTCATTTTCCTTAAATAATCTATTATTTGAAGCTGAAAATATATGTTTAATTTCTTTCAGTTTTTTTAATGATTTGGCGTCAAAAACAACAGTGGTGTATCCTTCCAAACTATTTACGTAAAATTTACTGCCGTCTGAAGAATACGTTACTGATTTTGGGGAGTTTATTGCAGCCTCATATACTGTCATTTTATCTTTTGTAGCCGCTGATCTACTTTGAATAACCTTTACAAGGGCTAAATCTTTAAAGGACCCATTATCAACATAGACAGGTGGCTTGATAGTATCATCTATGGGTTTCGTTGTTATTACATTGCCCGAAGTAGTTCCAATATTGCATGCAACGAGTAAGTATAGGCTAAATCCAAAAGTGCTAACTGACATAAATATTGATTTTTGGTAAAAGAACTTGAAAGGTAAAAAAAGTAAATTACAATTCATAAAATTTATTTTAAACCCGAAATAATTAACTGATTTTATTGAATTAATATACCGCAAAGGTAAAATATTATTGGATAAAAACTAAAGAGGTCAAAGAGAGACTAGTCTCGTCCTAACCAAACTTTTGCAAAGAAATTTTTATACCGTTTTGAAGCCATGAATTTATTTCCTCCATATACCTTCATTACAACAACAAGTGTATTGTTCTTATTCACACGCACCCAACTCAATCCTTCTGGGTAACTGTAGGATAATCCATCCATTACCACAGTACCATCGTCAAGTTGAACTTTCAGTGGCTCCAAAACAGATGGGCTAGCGATATAAATAGAGGCATAATCTTCTAAGGAGAGAGAGTCTTGTGCTGGAATTAATTGCAAAATATAAGAATTTCCTTGGCCTAATTCACAATAAATCAACTCAATAGATCCATCGTCATTTATAAATTCAAAAGGCTTTCCAGGAAATATCGCTGAAACATTAAGTTCGCGATTTTGATAGTTGTAATAGTTTTTTTCCTTCACTTTTCTTTTTTCCGTAATAGACAGCTCACTGTATGTTGCCTCAACTTTGCGTACTGTATACCCTTTTTTCCTCAATAGATTTATAAGCCCTTTTCCGCCTCCTAAGTGAGCCGCCCCCACTGCGCAAAAAACACTATTTAATTTGAGAATTGAATCAAGTTTTTCGGACATTTCTCCATTGCGGGTTATAATTAAATTAACATAATTTTCCTTCAGTAGACTTTTACGTGTAAATTCTTCAATTTTCTCAATGTCTCCATTTACGTATAAATTAAACATGACCTCCTTCCTTGTTTCACTAAAATTGAAAAAAAGTTGGTTTGACTTTTTAACTTCGGAAAGCGCTTTTGTTTGATCGGTGTATGTTTCAAAAAAATACAGCTGTTTTTGAGCATTGGTCGCATACTGTTGAAAATATGCATCCATGAATTGAGGCATGCCATCTTCATCCCCATAAACGGTGTTTGAGGCTTTTTTACTTATTGAATATGGATCTCCATATATATCTAACTTCAACTCAACTGCATCCTTACGAACGTCCATTTTTTTGAAAAGGGAGAATATATCAGTCTCAAGAGCAACTAATTCTACTTTATCCAATGCATAAAAGAGAGTATCAGAAAATCCAAATAAATCTTTCTGATTGCTGTGGAAGGTTCCAAATAAATAAGATTTTTTTTTAAGCCCATTACCAGAAATTTCCCATAAAAGAGAATTTTCAGGCTTATACAACTGTGCATTACCAAAAAATGAACTACTTAAAAAGAAAAAGAAAAAAATTCGCATTACCACAAAGTTAATCTTTTTATAATTTAACCGGTGGTAGTTTCTTTATTTCGAACTTAATTCAATATACGGAATGAGTAGTTCATCCAATGAAATTCCCCCGTGCTGAAAAGTATTTTGATAATAATTGACAAACTGATTGTAATTATTCGGATAAACAAAGTAATCATTATCACCTGCAAAAACAAATTCAGCAGATATCTTTTGTTTCGGTAAAAATACGTCTTGTGGGTTTTTTACCACATAAACTTCTTTTGTATTGTATGATAAACCACGTCCTACCTTATAACGAAGATTTGTATTTGTTGTTTTCTCACCAATTATCCGAATTGGATTGGAAACTTTTACGGTCCCATGATCGGTTGTAATAATAAGCTTCATCTTACTATCAGCAATTTTTTTAACAATTTCAAATAAAGGAGAATGCTGAAACCAAGACATGGTAAGTGATCTGTAGGCCGCTTCGTCTGAAGCCAATTCTTTAATCATTTCCATCTCTGTTCTCGCATGAGATAGCATGTCAACAAAATTATAAACGATAAAACTTACATCATTTTCCTTCAATTTTGAGAATTGGTCATTCAATTTCTTTCCTGCTTCAAGATTTGTAATTTTATTGTATGACCATTTTACTTGTTTGCCCAATCTTTTAAGATTTGCCTCTAAAAAATCAGCTTCATGAAGATTTTTCCCCCCATCGTCATCCTCATTTTTCCATAGATTTGGAAAGCGCCTCTCTATCTCTGAGGGCATTAATCCGGCAAAAAAAGCATTTCGTGCATAGTGAGTTGCAGTCGGTAAAATCGAGAAGATCACCTCTTCTTTTTCAACTTTAAAATACTTTGAGAATTCTGGTTCTAAAATTTTCCACTGATCGAATCGTAAGTTATCAATTACCAGAACAACAGTTTTTTGTTTTCCGATAAATGGAGAAATATTTTCTTTTAAAATAGTATGAATCATTTTTGGAGCATCCTCTCCACCTTTCAACCAATCTTCGTAATTATTTTCAACATATCTGCAAAATAACTGGTTGGCCTCCTTTCGTTGCATTTCTAAAATTTCGCGCATCGCGATATTATTTGATTTTTCTAATTCTAAATCCCAATAAATCAATTTAGTAAAAAGTTCAACCCATTCCGAATGAGATAATCTTCCAGCCATTAGCTGGCCAATTTGACGAAAATCTTGTTGGTATGCAGATGACGTTCGTTGAGAAACTAATTTCGAACTATCGAGATTTTTCTTGATGCTTGATAATATTTGTTTTGGATTAACCGGTTTTATAAGATAATCAGAAATTTTGCTGCCAATAGCTTCCTCCATTATGTGTTCCTCTTCACTCTTTGTTATCATTACAATTGGAATCAAGGGACGAATTTCTTTTATTTTTACCAAGGCATCCAGACCTGATACACCAGGCATATTTTCATCTAAAAATATTATGTCAAAATCTTCTTCAAGACATGCATCAATAGCATCTCCACCTGACTTTACTGTTTTGACAAGATATCCTTTTTCCTCTAAAAATATTACGTGGGGTTTCAACAAATCAATTTCGTCATCTGCCCAAAGGATTGTGCCTTGCATATTGTATTTTAATTCTTAGTTTTGAATAAAATTAATGTTTTGCGACCAAAACTCACTCTAAATAATAAAAAGAAAATTGTAAACGATCCCATCTACGGATTTATTACAATTCCTACTGAAATTCTTTTTGATATTATTGAACATCCATACATGCAGCGACTCAGAAGAATTATGCAGTTAGGATTAAGTCATCTTGTATATCCAGGAGCCATCCATACACGTTTTCATCACGTTATTGGAGCTACCCACCTAATGAGTCTAGCCATTGAAACAATACGAAAAAAGGGGTTCGAAATCAGTGCCGATGAAGAACGCGCTGTACTCATTGCAATTCTGCTGCACGACATTGGCCATGGGCCATTTAGTCATGCGCTAGAATATGATATTGTTAAGAATGTGAGTCATGAAAAAATTTCAGGTTATTTCATAAAAGAATTGTCTAACGAATTTGGCGATGACCTCGAAAGAGCCCTTTTGATTTTTAAAGACACCTATTCTAAACCATTTTTACACCAACTCGTCTCAAGTCAATTGGACATGGATCGATTAGACTATCTAAATCGGGATAGTTTTTACTCTGGAGTATCTGAAGGAATTATTGGGAGTAACCGCTTAATTGATATGCTCACAGTACATGATGGAAATTTGGTTATGGAAGAAAAAGGAATTTATTCCATTGAAAAATTCATTGTGTCGCGCCGCTTGATGTATTGGCAAGTATATCTACATAAAACAGTAGTTGCAGCCGAATTTATGTTGGTGCATGCCTTAAGAAGAGCTAAAGAACTAATTTTGCGTGGAGATGAATTATTTGGTAGTCCAGCACTATTATTTTTTCTTAAAAATCAGATAACTGAAAAAGAATTTACGGATAATTCACAGGTTCTGAAAAACTTTGCCTTACTTGATGACTATGATATTTTAGGTGCTATGAAAATCTGGCAAAATTGCAATGACCCGGTGCTGTCAAAACTGTCTTCAGGTATCGTAAATAGAAATCTATTCAAAATTGAAATTTCTCGAGAACCTTACAGTGAAGATCGAATGTCTCTAGAAAAAGAAATCGTTAAATCAAATTTCAAGTTGTCAGATGAGGAAGTTGACTATTTTGTCTACACAAATATTCTAAGTAATAAGGCATACAACGAAAACAAACAAAATATTAATCTTATTATGAAAAGTGGTGAGATTATGGATTTAACAAAAGCCTCTGACAATCTCAATATTTCTGCACTAGCACAACCTGTAGAAAAGTTCTTTATTTGTTATCCTGTAAAATAATGAAATTAATTCAACAATTACGAATTCTCGCATGGATCGAAGGATTTACCTATTTAGCTTTTGGTTTAACTATGCCTCTAAAGTACTTGTATGGAATAAAAGAACCGAACTTGATTGTAGGAATGACACATGGCATTTTCTTTATCGCCTACATTGTTTGGGTGCTCCTCGCAGGGCTAAAATACAAATATTCTTTTTCTAAAATTAGTTTGTTTTGTTTTGCCTCTTTACTACCAATAGGAACTTTCTGGATTGACTATAAATATTTGAAAAAAGAGGTTCAATAATTGTATGATTAATGCGTTTTTAAAACTATGCGATTTTTATTTCCATCATTCGTCTTTATTTTTAAAATTTTTGGACTACTTGCACAACCTGTCGTGCCATTTGTTGATTTCAATAATTACTTTCGAGTTTTTCAAAATGACAACTTCCAAACGATTGAATTTCAACCGATTTTAAATTATAAGGCCGGAGATGAGTTTGTTGCTTATATTGACAACCGTGAAAATCTCCGCATCTTTAATGGAAAAGAACGAAAAGATATAACTAATCTGAATATAAAATTCTCTATTTCAGATCACTTATTAGCGTATAATGTGGGGACCACTCTCAATATGTGGGATGCCGGAAAATTGAGAACTTTGACATATTTTGTTCGTGATTATGTCGTTAAAGATAGTATTATCGTATACGAAGATACTCGCTATAATTCAGTTAATGTATACTACAATAAGCAAACATACACGCTTTATACCGTAACGGGGAATTTATATATGCCAACAGCTGTTGGTGATAACATTGTCGCTTTTAAGGATAATGGCGGGCTTTATAAGATCTTTCACCGTGGGCAAATTACTGACTTAGGTGTTTGGAACGGGGAAATTGATTTCAAGGTGGGTTGTGATATGCTTTGTTTCAATGATCCAACACAACGTTCATTTGCCTTGTTTGAAAATGGAAACTTTTTTGATGTTGAAAGTCAATACATGCAAAAATACCGCGCAGGCCGCGGATTTATCGTTTTTGAAGATTTGAATGGGAACCTATGGCATTACAAGGATGGAGAAAAAACAGAATTAACCAATTTCAGTCCAAGTTTCTGGGAGGTACAAGATGATATGGTTATCTGGGCGGAAAATAATTATGTTTTTTCTTTTTTCCAAGGTGAAAAAAAAGAAATTTGTAATTACATCCCGAAAGACTATTTGCTCAAAAATGGTGTATTTGCCTTCCGTAATATCTCCGGGGGTGTAAGCGCTTTTGTGAATGGGAAAGTTCAAGAAATAACAATTCAAGGCGATTCAGAATATTCGATTTATGGAAATATCGTCCTTGTAAAATTATTTAATCGAAGCTATATTGTTCTGAAGGATGGACAACTATTTTATTCGTAATTTGAATTTTTATTCAAACGTTAGAATTACAAGAAAAGATTCTTTAAACAAATGCTACTTATTTTGACGTTAAAGTGCACTTTTTTCCCTACCATTCAAATGCCTCAGGGAGCATCCACTTGCCTTGAACTCGTAGCGTTTGCTCAATAATATCTCTAACACAACCTTTTCCTCCACCGAAAGGCGACTGATAATCAACAATTTGTTTAATATCTGAAACCGCATCTTGCGGGCAACAAGGTAATCCTACTTGCTTTAAAAGAGGGTAATCGGGTATATCGTCCCCCATATACATAATTTCAATATCATTTAAAGAATATCTTGTTTTAATATCCTCGTAAATAGTCATTTTTTTCGATGATCGCATATGCACCTCTGTAAACCCTAATCCGAATAATCTTACCTCGACGTCCTTTGAATTACCTCCTGTTATTGCGAATAACTTGTATCCCAATTTAGAGGCATATTGAACAGCATAAGCATCTTTGGAATTAAACGTTCGTACCACGTCATCATTATACAACAAAACATTCCCATCCGTAAAAACACCATCGACATCGAATATAAAAGTTGTGATAGTATTCAGTTTTTCCTTATAACTGATCATGATCAAATGTTTTTAATAAATTGTTTGTCATTAATTTATAAATTTCACGTTCGTCTCCCTGAAGTAAATTCAAGTGACTTTTTATGGTTGCTAAATCGTTTCTTGCGGCCGGGCCTGTTTGAGCTTCTTCTGGAGTGATATCTTTAAGTTTGGCAAATGTTTCTTCAATTAACGCTGCAAAGAGTTGCGGATCGATATCCTTCTGTCGAGCTAATTTCTGACCAAGATAAATTAAATGGTTGCTGAAATTATTGATGAAAACTGCCGAAAGATGAATATACTTTCGTTTTTCAGAATCACAGTACTCTACCTGATCGCTTATCTTATTTCCTAGTTCTTTTAAAAAATCTGAAACGCTAGAGGATTTAGACTCTATCAAAATGGGATACCTGAGTGTGTTTTCCTTTCTCGCTTTTGAAAAAGTTTGCAATGGATAAAAAACTCCACAATTGGAATGAGAAATTTCAGTAAGCGAAAGTGATCCAGCAGTATATGCTACTATCTTTTGATTATCAATTTGTTCAACAACATTTTTAGTAACGGAATCAGGTAAACAAACCAATACAAATTCACCGCTAATTTTAGCAATATCTTCAATACGTGCAGACCATTTTTGAGCTAACTCAGAAGCTTGCCGTTTATTTCGCCCTACGAGAGAAACAATATGAAAACCTTCAGCAAAAAGTCGTTGTCCAAGAATTTCAGCCACATTCCCAGTTCCAATAATAGTAATTGTTGGAGGGAAATTCATGCTATTATTTTCCGTGACATTGTTTATACTTCTTACCACTTCCACATGGGCAAGGATCATTTCTACCCGTCTTAGGATCAGCAATTATTGGTGTCCTCCTTTGTGTTTGGGGTATACTTGAATCTAAAGCATTGCTATAACCGTTAGAGTCACCGAATTTTGGTGGTTCAGTACTACTTGAGTTTGATCTCGAATTACCGTAATTATTTTGTCGTTCCTCTTTGTTAGTACTTTGTAACTCTTGTTCAACAGGGATATCCAACTTCATTAATAACTCAACCGATTCCACATTCAAGCGATTAATCATACTTTTAAATAAATCAAATGATTCTAACTTATATACCAATAGAGGATCTTTTTGCTCGTAACTTGCATTGTGAACAGCAGAACGTAAATCATCCATGACGCGTAAATGTTCTTTCCACTCGTTATCAATAGTCGATAAAATGACGTTTCGCTCCAACGATTTTGAAATAGCCCTACCCCCAGACTTATAGGCCTCTTCTAAATTTACAATCAACTGCATTTCCCTCCTTCCATCCGTTAAAGGAAAAACAATATTTTTATACTTGTTGGACATTGTTTCAAAAACATGTTTAATCTGCGGAAGTCCTTTTGAAGCGATTTTATCTGATTTACGCTTATATTGCTCAACCATATTGGCATATACCGTGTCTACGAGAGTGTTTTCATCAGTTGAAGTAAAGGCAACACTATCTACAGGCGACTCAATTCCAATAATCCGGATTAACTCCATTTCAAACTCCTCGTAAGTCAAATTTTTGGCATTGTGAATAGTCGATTCACATAATTCGAAAAACATATTGTCAACGTCAATATCCAAACGATCTCCAAACAAGGCATTTCGACGTTTTTTATAGATCGCTTTACGTTGTGAGTTCATCACATCATCGTATTCCAATAAACGCTTACGCATTCCAAAATTATTTTCTTCTACTTTTTTCTGTGCTCTTTCAATGGATTTAGTTACCATGGAATGCGTAATAACTTCTCCCTCCTTCAAGCCCATTCTATCCATTAACTTAGCGATTCTTTCCGACCCAAATTTTCGCATCAAATCATCCTCTAATGAAACAAAAAACTGAGATGAGCCGGGATCTCCTTGACGACCTGAACGACCCCTAAGCTGTCGGTCAACTCGACGAGAATCATGCCTTTCTGTACCAATTATTGCTAAACCACCAGCTTCTTTTACACCAGGACCAAGTTTGATATCCGTACCACGCCCAGCCATGTTTGTAGCAATTGTAACCGTGCCGGCCAATCCGGCATTAGCAACTATTTCAGCTTCTTTCTGATGATACTTCGCATTTAAAACTTGATGTTCAATTCTCTTTAGTTTAAGCATTCGACTTAGTAATTCAGAAATTTCAACCGTTGTCGTACCCACGAGAACCGGTCTTCCAGCAGCAACAAGTTTTTCAATTTCATCAATTATTGCTGCATATTTTTCGCGTGCTGTTCTCAACACAAAATCATTTTCGTCTTTCCTTACAACATGTCTATGTGTTGGGACTACAACAACATCAAGTTTATAAATGTCCCAAAATTCTTTCGCCTCTGTTTCTGCCGTACCAGTCATACCAGCTAATTTGTGGTACATTCGAAAATAATTTTGTAAAGTTACTGTCGCGTAAGTTTGTGTTGCAGCTTCTACTGTAACATTTTCTTTTGCCTCAATTGCTTGATGCAGACCATCCGAATACCTTCTTCCATCCAAAATACGGCCTGTTTGCTCGTCAACAATTTTTACTTTCCCATCCAAAATAACATACTCAACCTCTCTTTCAAAAAGCGTGTAGGCTTTCAGTAATTGATTGATAGAATGAATTCGCTCTGATTTTATTGAATATTCTCGAATTAGGATGTCTTTTTTTTCAAAAAATAGCTCCTTGTCTATATTTTCCTTTTGCAATTTTGCTATTTCTGACCCTATATCAGGTAAAATATAAAAGTCACGATCGTCATTTCCAGAAATTAAGTCGATTCCTTTCGTAGTTAGTTCAATGGAATTGTTTTTTTCATCAATGACAAAGAAAAGTTCCGCATCAATCTTTTTCATATGCTTTCCTTGCTCTTGCATATAATAATTTTCAGTCTTTTGCAGATGGACACGAATTCCTGGCTCCGAAAGAAATTTAATTAGAGCCTTATTTTTTGGTAAACCTCTGTGTGCTCTTAACAATGCAATACCCCCATCCTCTAATGCTTTTTTGGTATTCACCCCATTTTCAGGACTGTCACCTGATAAAAAAGATAAATGCTTTCGAGCTTCAGAAATACACTGTTGTATATACTGTTTTTGAGCGGTTACAACCCGTTCGATACGCGGTTTTAATTCATAATATTCATGCTCTTCCCCGCGAGGAGTTGGACCAGAAATAATGAGTGGAGTTCGAGCATCATCAATTAATACTGAATCAACCTCATCAACGATTGCAAAATGGTGTTTGCGTTGAACAAGATCCTCAGTACTTCCCGCCATATTATCGCGCAAATAATCAAACCCAAATTCGTTATTTGTTCCAAAGGTTATATCAGCATGATAAGCAGCCCTACGAGCGGGAGAATTCGGCTGATGTTTGTCTATACAGTCTACCTTTAGTCCATGAAATTGATACAACGGACCCATCCATTCTGAGTCGCGTTTTGCCAAGTAATCATTTACCGTTACAACATGAACTCCCTTTCCTGAGAGTGCATTTAAAAACACGGGAAGAGTTGCCACGAGCGTTTTCCCCTCGCCCGTCTGCATTTCAGAAATATTCCCCCTGTGAAGGACAGCTCCACCCATCAACTGCACGTCATAATGAACCATCTCCCACTTGACTTTTACCCCGGCGGCAGTCCATTCGTTATGCCAAATAGCTTTCTCCCCAGAAATAGTAATACCGTCCTTTTTATTCGCTAATTCACGGTCATAATCCATTGCCGTAACCTCAAGCTTACCATTATTTGCCCATCTGTAGGCGGTTTCTTTCACAATCGCAAATGCCTGAGGGAGAATTTCAAGCAGAACTTCCTCAATTTTAATATCAATTTTTAACGATAATTTATCAATCTGCTCAAATAAATCTTCTTTCTCTTGAATGGAAAGAAGCGCATCCTCTGCTTTTTCCTTCATTGAAGCCAGCTCATCCTCTAGAGATTGAGTTTGTTCAATTATAAATTTTCGTAATTCTATGGAATGTAGACGAAGCTCATCATCTGAAATTGATTTAATTTTTTCATATTCTTGATTAGACCTATCTACAAAGGGTTGATATTCTTTTTTGTCTTTCGAATTTTTATCTCCCAACAGACGTTTCAACAAATCACCTAACATGTAATTTTTTTTTAAGATTTCAAAGGTAACTATTTTATGGCATTAGGACCCAATCTTTTATCTTATAACCAGCTAGAAATTCTTTAAAATACATTTTTCGTTTCCCTTCTGGCTGCAATTCTGTAACAATTAAGTAAAAGTCCAAGCAAGGAATCAAAATTCCCCTTTCATTTGATGAAAGGTTTTGCCAATTTTTAACCTTAATTGAGCTTTTTTCGGAACGAAAAATTTTAAAATTTACCCATTCTTGTCTTTTAAGATTATACATCTTTGTCCAAGCACATGGATAAGGGGATAAACCTCGAATTAGATTGTGATTTTGGTTCATTAATTTTTGCCACAGAATTTCGCAATCACATTTATAAATTTTAGGCGCGTGTTTCAATGCCTCAACAATCAATTCTTCCTGTTTTTTGGTATTAATTTTACCCTCGGCGATTCTATTTATAGTTTTTACCGTTTGCCACGAACCAATTTTTACTAATTCCTCATATAAGTCGCCAGCAGTCATATTTTCAGAAATTTCCGTTTCAATCTGATCAATTACATTTCCTGTATCTATGTCTTTATCAATAAAAAATGTGGTAACTCCTGTTTTTTCTTCACCATTTATAAGCACCCAGTTGATGGGTGCCGCACCGCGGTACTGTGGAAGAAGTGAAGCATGTAAATTAATGGTGCCTTTTGGTGGCATTGACCATATGACTTCAGGCAACATCCTGAAAGCAACAACAACAAATAAATCGGCATTTAAACTTTTCAGTTCTTTAATAAAATTTGAATCTTTTAAATTTTCAGGTTGTAATAAACTTAACCCATTTTTAAGAGCATATTCTTTAACTGCACTTCCCTGAAGATGCATTCCCCTACCCGCAGGCTTATCTGAGGCGGTAACAACACCAACTATTTTATGCGCCGAACAAACCAACCCTTCGAGAATGGAAACTGCAAATTCTGGAGTCCCCATAAAGACAATATTCAAAGAATTTTCCTTCATTTCACAAAAGTAGAGTTAAATTATTTTTTTTCTCCAATTAAACCGTTTTAAATAGAAATATGAAAGTAAGCCAATTGTACCAAAATAAATGTACTCTACCGACCAAATCCAAAGTATATCAAAATGAAGAATTTTAATAAAAACAAACGCCGCCGACAAATAGATAAGCACCGCGATCATCTCTACCGCCATTGAAAAAATGGTATTTCCACTTCCATTAATCGTCTGGAAATAAACACTTACAAACCCATAAAGAAATATGGAAATGGACACAAAACGCAATATTTCTGCACTTTTTGTAATATATGTTTCATTCGGATTAACCAATTTAATTAACGACTCAGGATATAAAATAGACCCATGAAACGTGAAAAATAATAAAATAACGGTTATCAACTGAATTCTTTTCTGAATTATAGGAATAGAATCAAATTCAGAACGACCCATATATTGTGAAATATACGTTTTTGTTGTTCCTGCAAACCCCCAAATTGGCACGAAAGCAAACATATACAGCGACCGAATATTTTGAGAGACTGTTAATTCGTTTGACCCTATCTGCTCAATCCAAATAAAAAATATTGTCCACGTCGCCAAAGCGGTTAATCCTTGAAACATCAGCGGGGAGCCAATATTCAATAATTCTTTAAATGATAACCAATTAATTTTCAATTTTTTAAATAATTTATATTCCTTTTTATAATTGGAAAAAATTGTAAAAACAACTAAAAATAAAGCACCTAGCCCGTCAGAAAAAGTTGAAGCCCATGCTGCTCCTTCCAAGCCCATCTTAGGAAAGGAAAAATTACCAAAAATAAGGGTGTAATCTAATACAATATTGCAAAGTGCAACTAGTAAAGATGCCACCAAGACTACCCAGGTTTTACCAATTGCCAAATAAAATGCTTGAATTGCCAATGTCAAAACTGATGCAAAAAGAGCATAGCTTCGAATTTTTAAATATCGCCCCTGATAATCTGCTATGATTTTACTTTTTGAATAACTAAGGATCCAATCAGGCATAAAGAAATAGAGCAAAATAAAAAGAAATAATGCTCCAATAAATAATACCGTAATTGATGTACTAAATATTTTACTTATTGAATCTATCTTATTCTGTCCAACCCGACGTGCAATTAAAATTTGGGCGCCATCACCTATACCTAGAAGAGCAACGTACACTGTTACAAATATCAATCCTCCGTTACCAACTGCATCAAATGCCAGCGTATCAAAGCGACTAATAAAGGCAGAATCTGTTATTAAAACAATCGATTGAATAAATGATGACACCATCAAAGGAAGTGCAACACCAAGAATAGTCCTATAACGAATATCTAACATTAACCAACATAAATTACAAGGACTTTAAAAGAATCAATTTAATTTTTTACAAATTTCAGCGGCTATTTTCCTAGCTTCCATGTCAGATGAAACATAGTCCTCATAGGTGGGAGATAAAATTTTTGGCGCTCTCACCAGTGTTTCCTCATTTACTTCAAATATGTCAATAAATTGAATTTTATCGTTAAGAAAAGCATCTACTGCCATTTCGTTTGCAGCATTTAAATAACAAGCTACTACTCCATTTTGATGCATTGCCTCATAAGCCAAATTTAGGTTGCGAAAAACTTTCAAGTCTGCCTTTTCAAACGTAAGATTTGGATAATCCATGAAATTGAAACGCGGAAATGAGGTTTCAAATCGATCTGGATACGTGAGGGCATACTGAATTGGTAATTTCATATCTGGTAGGCCCATTTGCGCTTTCATACTCCCATCTCTAAATTGAATCAATGAATGAATAATGGACTGAGGATGAACAATTACATCAATTTGTTCAGGTTGCAAACCAAACAGCCATTTCGCCTCGATGACCTCTAAGCCTTTATTCATCAAAGATGCTGAATCAATAGTTATCTTTGCGCCCATCGACCAATTTGGGTGCTTCAAAGCTTGATGCTTACTTACTTGACCTAGCTGTTCAGCGCTATAGCCTCGAAAAGGACCGCCTGACGCCGTAAGATATATTTTTTCTATTGGATTGTGGAATTCACCAACTAAACACTGAAAAATTGCTGAGTGCTCCGAATCTACAGGATAAATATTAACTCCATTTTCTTTGGCTAATTTTGTAATTAAATCTCCTGCAACAACCAAGGTTTCTTTATTCGCCAAAGCAATTGTTTTTTTTTCTTCAATGGCCTTTATTGTGGGCTTTAAACCCGCATACCCTACCATTGCAGTAAGGACGGTATCTATTTCAGTTGACTCGATTACCTGACACATTGCATCCTCCCCCGCGTAGATATGTATGTCATCATTCGCCAAAGACTCGCGAAGATGAGAGTAAAGTCTTTCGTCACCGATGACTACACTATTGGGCTTATATTTTTTCGCTTGTTCAATTAGTAAATCAACATTTTTGCCGGCAGTTATTACCTCCAACGAAAAGTAATTTGAGTAATTTTCAATCACTTCAAGTGCCTGTGTTCCAATGGAACCAGTTGATCCTAAAATTGCAATTCCTTTTTTTCTTTGCATAAATTGTGAGGTGAATTGTCAATTATAGATGCGCAAAGAATTAGTCCCATTGAAAATGGTTGAATATTGCCTAAGCCCATACTGACTATTCGAAATTGGTGACCCATCATATAATGAAAATGTTGCATTATTACAGGTGTCGTTAAGTTGAAGAAAATTATCTGAATCAGGATATAATGGAAGAAAACATATTCCTTCAGGATCGGCAGGAGAATGTCTGTCAAAGGCTACGAACTCATCAATGGCCCTCCTGTAAATAATTAATCCTCTCGACCCTTCATTATTAACGTAAGCCCAACCACCAACTCCTGCTAGGTTTGAATAACTCGGTAAAGTAATATCAATTGTAATATCAAAGGGAATATTAGGGACTGGATTTCCTGTATTTTTATTACAAGATGAACCTATTAATATTAGTGAGACTAGCAAAAATAGAGTTGATTTCATTTTTTAAAATTACGAAATGGATTTGAATAAGTCATGAGTGATGCCCATTTTATTTATTGGCCTTTACTTGTAAATGATATGAGTACAATCCTTTAAAAAATAACGAATGATCTATCGTTCAATTTTAAAATAAGAAAAAAAGAAGGTAATCAAATAATTTTATTGTTTCAAAACTTCGCAATATAGCTTCTCATATCGAGGTAAAATAAGGTCTAAAGAAAATTCTTTAGCGCGTCTTTTTGCCTGCTCCCTAAATAAAGAAAGCTTATTTGTATCTAAGAGTAATCCAATGGCAAAATCAGCCATACGCTGAACATCACCTACCTCGGTCAAATAGCCGGAAAAATTATGCGAGTTTACTTCAGAAATTCCTCCACTATTTGATGATATAACAGGAACTCCAACAGCCATTGCCTCAAGCGCTGCCAATCCAAAGCTCTCAGTTTCAGAAGGGAGGAGAAATAAGTCTGCAATCGGTAAAATATGATTTGTATCTCTTACCTTTCCAAAGAAAATAACGCGATCAATCAATCCGAGTTCACGGCTCAATTTTTCGGCCATATAACGGTCTGGACCATCGCCAACTAAAATTAATTTTGCATCTATTTTCTGATCAATCAATGCAAATATTTTAATTACATCTTCGATTCGTTTAACTGGACGGAAATTCGAAATATGACAAATTATTTTTTCATCCTTCTCAGCATATTTTTGTCGTAATTTTTGGTGACAGAAAACACTTGAGTTTTCTTGGATATGGATAAAATTAGGTATGACCTGAATGTCACGTTCAATCCCAAAGTACTTTATCGTATCATTCTTCAAGCTTTCGGAAACCGTAGTAACAGCATTTGAGGCATTAATACAGAATCGAATAACAGGTTCAAAGGAAGGATCTTTTCCAACCAAGGTAATATCGGTTCCATGAAGAGTAGTAATAAATGGAATTCTAATCCCTTGCGCTTTCAGAATCTGCTGAGCCATAAAAGCGGCTGAAGCATGTGGAATGGCATAGTGAACATGTAATAAATCCAATTTTTCATTTATTACAACATCAACTAGTTTACTGGTTAATTCGGTTTCATAAGGTTGGTACTCAAAAAGGGGATAATTACTAACTGAAACTTCATGGTAATAAATATTTTCATGAAAACTTCCTAGACGAACTGGTTGTGAATATGTGATGAAATGAATTTGATGCCCTTTTTTGGCAAGTGCCTTACCCAGCTCCGTAGCCACAACACCACTCCCACCAAATGTAGGATAAAGTACAACACCAATTTTCATAGATGTATCAATTTTAGTCTCCTTCAACATCTTCCTCATTCCGCTGCCCAGAACCACTTAATCGAATGATAAGCGAAAGTCGATAAATTATCGGTAAAATCTGAACAACCTGACCCTGATCATTTTTTATTTGAAAAGCATAAGCACTTCTGAAAGGACTATTTGGAGCATTTATAACATCATAGTAAATACCTGCTGTTAATGCAACTGATTTTGCTACATCTATTTTTACTCCTCCTGCAAAAAATAAAGTTGGAGCCCAGATATTATTTGTGAGTTGTTGAAAATTAATGAAATTGAACGGACTTCTTAACATTTCGAATTCAACTCCCCCATAGAGATGAGTTTTACCCGAACTTACATAACGCCCATGAGCGAACACTCCCCCACCATATACTCGAATTGAAGTATTTACTCCCAAATTATTTGAATTTGTTTGTTGCAATCGAAACGAAGGACCAACCACAAAATTTTCTCCGAATAATAATCCAAATTTTGGCCCAATACCAAAAGACGATCCGAGATTTGAAGCCCCAAAAAAACCATCAACTCCTAATTCAGTCCCAGTAATAGATTGAGAATGTACAACCGAAGAAATTAATATAAGAAAAGAAAAAACAAAATTTTTCAATTGTTTATTTTTAAACAAAGATACATCGTTTTTTACTATTGAGTATCTTTAACGAATTCAACCCACTTTAACTGATTTATACAAAAAAGGTTTTACTTCATGAATTATTTAGATGAATTAAATGCAAGTCAATTGGCAGCTGTAGAGCAAATTGATGGGGCTCTAATGGTCATAGCGGGTGCTGGATCTGGAAAAACACGCGTACTTACCTATCGAATTGCATTCATGATAGAAAATGGCATTGATCCTTTTAATATCCTTGCCTTGACGTTTACCAATAAAGCTGCTCGAGAAATGACCGAGAGAATTGGAAAGATTGTTGGGCCAAGTGAAGCAAAGAATATTACAATGGGGACATTTCACTCCGTTTTTTCAAGAATTCTCCGTTTCAACGCTGATCGGTTGGGCTATCCAACCAATTTTACAATTTACGACACACAAGATTCGAAAAGTTTACTAAAAGATATTATTAAAGAATTAAATCTCGACGATAAAGCTTACAAACCTAGTTCGGTTCTAGGACGCATTTCCTCAGCAAAGAATAACCTTATTTCAGCAGATATGTACGCCCAAAACGAGGAGATACTCTTTGAAGACAAACAAGCCAAACGCCCACTTATTTCAACAATTTATAAAACGTATGAAAATCGCTGTAGAAAAGCCGGAGCAATGGATTTTGACGATTTACTCTTTCAAACACATGTCTTACTGCGAGATTTTCCCGAAGTGTTAGCCTATTACCAACACAAATTTCAATTTATTCTTGTAGATGAATATCAAGATACAAACTACGCGCAATATTTAATCGTAAAAAAACTAGCGGCTACCAATGAAAACATTTGCGTTGTTGGAGACGATGCACAAAGTATTTACTCGTTTCGAGGAGCGAACATTCAAAATATCCTAAACTTCAAGGTTGATTACCCAGATTTTAAATTATTTAAATTGGAACAAAACTACCGAAGCACAAAAAATATCGTTGAAGCTGCAAATTCAATAATTTCAAAGAACAAAGACCAAATAAAAAAAACTGTTTGGACGGATAATAATGATGGAGCAAAAATTACTGTTATTCGAACCTTAACAGATAACGAAGAAGGAAAAATTATCGGAGGCAAAATTTTTGATGCAAAACAATCTACTTCAATTTCATTTAACGATATTGCCGTTCTATACCGAACAAATAGACAGTCGAGAGCCTTTGAAGAAGCCTTGAGAAAATTCAACATCCCGTACAAAATTTATGGTGGTATTTCGTTTTATCAGCGCAAAGAAATTAAAGATTTACTGGCATATTTCCGCCTAACAACAAACCCTTCCGACGAAGAAGCTCTTAAAAGAATTCTTAACTACCCGAGAAGGGGAATTGGAAAAACAACGGAAGAAAATTTGATAATCGCAGCGAATAATAACTCCGTTAGCATTTGGGAAGTACTTATTAATCTTGATCAATATGGTTTAAATTTTAACAAAGGTGTTAGGGATAAACTCTATGAATTTGTAACGATGATTCGTAGTTTTCAAGCCCAACTCCATTCGTTAAATGCCTTTCAATTAGCTGAAACCATTGCAAAATCATCTGGAATATTAAAAGAACTTAAAGAAGAAAAAGATAAGGGCCCTGAAGAAGTTGAGCGTTTTCAAAACATAGAGGAATTGCTTTCCGGTATTCAAGAATTTGTCAATTCATCTGAAGAGGTAAAAACACTATCTGATTTTTTATTAGACGTTGCTTTATTGACAGACGCTGACGAAGATAAAAATGAAGGCCGTAACCATGTGACCTTAATGACCATTCACTCCAGTAAAGGACTTGAATTTCCGTATGTTTTCATTGTTGGAATGGAAGAAAATTTATTCCCCTCGCAAATGGCTTTGAATTCGAGAACAGAACTTGAAGAAGAGAGACGCTTGTTTTATGTTGCATTGACACGCGCCAAAGAGTCATGTACTCTATCGTATGCCGCATCCCGATTTATATGGGGTCAATTAATTTCCTCCGAACCCAGCCGCTTCATTGACGAAATTGATGGTCGTTTCCTTCATTTTGATTCTCCACCAAGAGGTCAGGGTAGATCACTGGGAATGGGTATTAATCGGGGTGAAAGACCTTTTTCAGGGGGGTTAAATCGCACGATGGGAAGTCCAAAGT
Source organism: Bacteroidota bacterium (assembly GCA_016868915.1). Classification (GTDB taxonomy): domain Bacteria; phylum Bacteroidota; class Bacteroidia; order Flavobacteriales_D; family Crocinitomicaceae; genus UBA952. The sequence goes on from VGFL01000008.1 coordinate 41,182, forward strand.
TGACATCCATGAATGACCTCAAAGGATCGAGTAATGCTAATGGTAACTCAAGCTACATGGTCGGTCAAAATGTTCAACACGAGCGATTTGGTAAAGGGAAAATTACAAAGTTGGAAGGAATTGGTAACGATCAGAAAGCAACCGTATTCTTTCCTCATCATGGAATAAAAAATCTTATTGTCCGATTTGCAAACCTTCAAATTCTTGAAGAGGATTAACCTACAAGCAGACAAGCAGCATACGCTTTAATTGCTCGACATTCACCAAATGAATCTACTTTCTCGTGAGTTGTTGCCTTTATCGAAACAGCATCAACATCCATTTCTAAAATTTCAGCAATTACCACTTGCATAGCCGGAATGTGCGGATTTACTTTAGGTTTTTCTAAAATTACTGTACAATCAATATTTCCTACAGAATATCGCTTCTCTTTAATTTTTATAAAGACTTCTCGCAGTAAAATTTTAGAATCAATTCCCTTATATTGAGAATCTGTATCAGAAAAATGAAATCCAATATCTCTTAAGTTGGCTGCGCCCAAAAGTGCATCACAGATTGCATGGAGTAAAACATCCGCATCAGAATGGCCTACGGAACCTAGATCTGAGTCCAATTCTATTCCACCAATAAACAGAGGCTTACCCCTCTCTAGCCGGTGCACATCTACACCATATCCAACACGAATTTTCATTTAAATCCCCTCTTTTTGCTCAGGTGTATATGATTTTCCATCAAGGTTTAATCTGAGGGTGAAACGAAGCGTATTTGCTAAAGGACTCTGTCTTCCGCTAATTGAGGCTAAATAAGAAAAATCTATTCCAAACATATTGTACTTGAAACTTGCCCCAAGATTAATGTATTGGCGATTTCCTTTATTTCTATTTTCGTAAAAAAGCCCCCCCCTAATGGCTAAAACATCATTATACCACCATTCTACGCCTCCTGCAATATTTATTTCTGTTAATTCCTCTATAAATTTCGAGCCTTTTTTAACCTCAAAAGAACCATCCGCATTTTGAATATATTGCCCATCCTCATTCATTATCGGTGCTCCAGGGGCATCGTAAAAAGATTGAAGCATTCCGGAAATTACACCTACATCACTTGACTTTCCAGAAATCATCATGTACGTCCCATCTATGATATCGTAATATGCAGGGGTGGGAACTAACAGTTTTTGAAGATCCAAAGCAAAAGTTACTGTATTATATTTATCAAATTCTGCTTTAACTGCATTTCCAATTTTTAGATTCATAGGGATAAAATCTCTCTGAGATAATTGAGAGTACGCAACTTTATTGCCAATATTATTGATTGTAGTTGCCAATGTATATGATCCTTTTGTTTTACCAATTTTAGCATCTTCATTAAAATAGGTAAAGGAAAGATCTGTCCCACCAACTATTCCGGCTTTGGTATTTACACCACCAACGGTTAAACCACCCGTCAAATTTGAATAGGCAAACTTCCCATTTAGTCCAATACTAAATTTGTCAGAAAGTCTGAATGCGTAGGCCCCTGTGATTTCAAATTCACTTGGCTTATCGTCGCGGATGACATTTCCAGAGGCATCGGTAAACGTAATCTCACCCAAACTAAAAAAACGTAAAGCCCCCCCAACTGAATGTAAGCGACTTACCTTATAATAAAAAGATAAATAGGATAAATGGATGTCATTTGTTAGTTGTCTCAACCATGGAGTGTAGGATAAACTCAACTCAGACTTTTCTTTTGAGAATGAAATCATTGAGGTATTCCAGTAAACCGACGTTGAAGATGGACTCAAAGCTGTTCCGGCATCACCCATACCTCCTGCCCGTGAATCAGGCGTAATTGCCATAAAGGGCAATGCAGTGGTTATGGTGTTTAATTGCAAATCCCCTTGATTTGCGCCGTTATCGCCTGTTGGCTGAGCAAAACAAAATTGTGATAAAATTAAACAAAAAATAGAAATTGTTTTTTTTGTCATTTGATAAAACATAGAACAATGTAAATATACGCAAAAGTGCTACTTATATTTTAATTTATTTTAATAAAACTAATTTTTCTGTCTTTTCAGCAACCTGTCCATCGGGATTTTTGACTTTCAGGGAATAAATATAAACCCCCTTACCCAACTGATCTCCATAATCATCTCTCCCATCCCACATGATTCCTTGGTTTCTGAATCCAACAGTACTTACACTTTCATTAATTGTTTTAACCAACTTACCAGAAATTGCAAAAATTTGAATCTGTACATCCAAACTACTACAAGATTGATTATGTTCAAACATAAATTCTGTCGATGTTGTAAATGGATTTGGATAATTGTACACGTGAGATAAAATTGGATTTTCCTTTTCGTAAACCATAAATTCACATTTTACAGTGGAAGAGTTGTTATTGACATCCCATGCCTTCACCTCCAATGTATGAAGCCCAGGTTCCAATAAACTCATTTGATAACGAATTTGACCTGATTGATATGAATCCAAATCACCCGTATAAAAATCATTTAAAACAATGGGGTCCGCAGTTTTATCATCTATAATTGCTGTAATATCATGGCCTATTCCATTTCCAACAGTATTTATCCCATTTTCATCAAATGCCTTAATGATAAGAACTGGTGTTTCATCCGTAACGCTTCCACTAATAAAATTCTCGTCATTCAAATATAATTCTAACTCAGGCCCTTCATTGTCTACAAGTCCATTCGGATTTATCCCTCCAATTCTAAAGTTTGTATCGAAACCAAATGCGTCTGTTGCACTGTTCAATGCATAGTAACTTATTTTTCCCTTTCCAATATTCAAGGCAATATCTTTTGGCACCACGAATGAAAAATCGAAATACCCATTGGTAATACTTGTTTTACCCTTGTAAACAACATTGCGTTGCAACTCAAATTCTATTTCTTGTGAATCAGGATCTTGCCCCAATGTTTTCATAGTTTTGACCTTATCAAAAATAGAGGGGGTCAAAATACCATTAAAATTTGTTTGTATTGCGCCTAAATGATCCTCTATATGACCTTTTACTCGAACCTTACTCAAGGCATTCAACGTATCAATTTCAATCATAGGATTTACCCCATTAATGCTATCTGTTTTTATAAGAATCTTTGGTAAAGAAATTTTTAATGCCGGGTCTCCAATTAAAGTAAAACTTCGCTTATTGTCGCTTTGTAAAGCATCGTTTTTTGTTCGCATCATAATTTCACCAAATGTTAGAGGCGAATTATCGCTATTCCTATCAAAAACATTTTCAAAAAGTGCACTGCCCACTGAAGAATTTACACTAAAATAAACGGATCGAGTTGTGGTCATGAGAGCAATTGCGCCACCGTATGGATTTAGCGAAACCCATTCACCAGCTGATACCCGCTTTGGATCGTCATACTTGGTGAATTCACAAGTCGCAGAAACAAAAAGAGTCAAGGCATTAATATTTGACCAACTGTTAATTTGAGGAATGGTCACAACGCGTTCCTCAGCAAGTCCAACCTCCCCGCCATGACCTACATAATTTACAAGTAAGGCCCCTCTTTGAATTCGGTCTGTAATTGCATTGTATACATCCGGGTATCGCTGACCTCCAGCCGTAGTTTGTTGAGGAAAAGCATCTAAATATAATTTATCACAATTCATTTCAAAATTATTGGTTAAAACTTCTTCGCACTGATTTTCAGTATCATTTACGATAAAATAATTATTTTCCTCATCATCTGCTATCTGTACATATTTTAATTTCCAGTCGCCGAAAGTTGAATTTACATTTGATTCTAAACAACAAGAAGTATTATTTGAATTGAAAAGCTGAGAACCATTTTTCATGTAATGTTCTATTTTATCGACTTGTTGCTGTGCTTGTGTTATATCAGATGCAAGTATTCTACCTATTCCGATATCTAACAAATCAATACTGGAAAATGCCTCGTTGTCGTCGAGCATTCCGAAAAAATCATCTGAAACGTAACAAGAAATATAATTTTCACTATTATCCGCCTGATAGGTTACAATCATATTGTTATTGTTGGCAAGTCGATTTTTTGGATCATACGTTCCATCTCCAAAAAGTAATAAATATTTCAAATCACTACCTGGATTTGTTAACGCCCTGTCGTGAAACATTTTTGCTAACATTCTTATTGCCACGGCATCTTGAGCTCCTGAACTAAATTCATTGTATACTTGTTCGGTTGTCACGACATGTGTTGTAGTTCCTTCAGCCCGATGCAAGTCTGCTAGTCGATTAGCTTGACCAATAAAACTCGGGTGTGTTACAATTAAAAATTCTACCTGCTCCAATCCGTGAAGATTCTGGTATGATACAGATCCAATCTTTTCGGGAGTATAAAAAGAAGACCCATTTGAAGCAACATATTCGATGTAAGATGAATTTGCTTTAAATTTAAACGTATTATTTTCAATGTTACCCGTTACTTTTTTTGGAGCGTTTCGATCACTCAAATCCCATACAAAGCCCAAAGAAGGAAAGTTTGATATGTTATATTCGCTGATAGCATTTGGTTGAATTTGTAAAATATTCCTAAAGTTCAATTGGGTTCCATAGAATGTTAATTTTCGCCTTGCATTTAATATCAATCTATCAAGATAAGTCAAGATAGATGGATTTGAACGAGAAACTGTAAGTTTTAGAGGGATATTCGGAACTTCAGACTCAAATGTAAAATTTGTTTCAATCCGGGTGTAGTCTCCTTGATAGATGAGATTTGAATTAAAAATCGGGGAACCATTTACCGAAAATGTTTGGCTATTGCCTGGTCCATTAACAGCAAGGGAGCTAGAAATTTTTATCGGAAAAGTATCAATATTTGGAATTGAAAAATTGAATACCCTTTCCAATTCAACGTCAAATAATTCCCCATACCAACGTTTACCTCCACCGACTAAATTTACCAGATCATTTTCATAAATATCACGAAAATCATAACTCGAAACTGACAATACTGCAGGTTCAGATACTTCCGGTAAATTTTGGATACGAGAAGGGGTATTATTAGGGTCAATATTAATAAAATAATAGGATAAATCTGAATATACATTCGTAGCTCTAAGAAATTCAGTGCCGTTTTTGAGACTCCATTTGTGGGGACCCCAACCATAAAATAAAATGTAATCATCTGAATTAAATATACCATCACTTTCTCCCTTGATAAAAATTGCATTTTTTGCAAGATCATCAATTCTGGGTAAGGAATTTTTTTCTGGCAACATGCCTTCGCCATTTCCATAAATGTTTATAAAATTCGGATTTAAATTGGCCGTATTTATACCGCAACTTTCTAAAAAATCCTTATCTATTTTAAAAATTCCATCTCGGTCAACAGCTATTTTGAACCAGACTCCCGAACCTTCTTTTAAAACGGAGTTGTCAACAAAATCTTTTTCAATATTTGTAATGTAGGAGTCCTCGATTAATTCCTCCAATTCAAATTCGAGAGATACAATTTTAAGGAATTCATTGTTTTTTTTAAAATAGGGCTTAACGTCAACAACGGTGAAGTAATCTTTTCTAACTCTTGTTACTTGGTGTAAAATTTGAGGCTCTTCAGGGATATTCGGAATAAATTCGTTTAAATAAATAATTTCTTGTTTAGATGCTTCCTCTGTCCTGAAAGAAATAAGTTTTAAATTTTTCGCTGAATTTATTTTTTCTTTCCAGAAAAAACTTGGTTCTCTATCATTAATTGTTTGATTTTTTATCGAAGGAACTAATATTTCCCTTCCCTCAAAAAAATAAGGCTTTGGATCTTCATGAGGAATCTCAAGCCGAATAATTTTCTGAGAAAGTAAATTTTGATTTAAACAGAAAACAATATTGAAAAATCCAAAAAGGAAAATACTTTTATTTTTTTCTAACATTATTTCGCAAAAATATTTCTTTAACATACACGAACGAAAAAAAAAATTGTTTATTTCGTAAAATAGTTTATTTTTGTAACCTTAATTTTACTTAAAAAGTATAATCGGGGCTAAATTTCGTAAAGTGAAAATAAAAAACTTTTATTTCTTAGGTATTACGTTGTTATTTCTAATAATGTCTTTAGATTGTACAAAAGCGCAAGACCCAACATTTACACAATTTTACGCTAATCCTATTTATTTAAACCCCGCTTTTGCTGGATCACACGGTTGCGCGAGAATAGCATCAAACTACAGAAATGAGTGGCCACAGTTAACAGGGAATTATGTTACATATGCGGCTGCATATGATA
>VGFL01000009.1 GCA_016868915.1 Bacteroidota bacterium
TGGGAAAGGGAAAATTAATGGATGAAATTTTTGGTGCAAAGTGTGAGAAAAATTACATTCAGCCAACATTTATCATTGATTATCCAATTGAAATGTCCCCTTTATGTAAAATGCATCGATCAAATTCAGAACTGACAGAGCGCTTTGAATTAATGATAAATGGAAAAGAAATTGCAAATGCATATTCTGAATTGAACGATCCGATTGACCAGCGCGAACGTTTTGAGGAACAGTTAAAACTTTCAGAAAAGGGAGATGATGAGGCAATGTTTATTGATCAAGATTTTTTACGTGCATTAGAATATGGTATGCCACCATGCTCTGGAATGGGAATTGGAATTGATAGACTCGTCATGCTTTTAACGAATAACACCTCCATTCAGGAAGTTATCTTCTTTCCACAAATGCGACCGGAGAACCTTAGTTCAAAAATTAAGCTTAGTGATTTAGAAAAAGAAATTTTAAGCAATGTTCAAATCACGAATAACATCGAATTAATTGAGCTTAGGTCAAAATTTGAGGTTAGTAATAAACAGTGGGACATTAGTCTAAAAAACTTAACAAAACATCAATTTTTGAAAATTTCTAAAGTAAACGATATTTTAATTGTAGAGTCACAAGAGTAATTGAAAACAAAAAAGGAAATAGTTGAGAATTGGCTTCCGCGTTACACAGGAAAACCACTTGAAGAATTTGGTAAATATATTCTTCTCACAAATTTTTCTAAATATATCAATATCTTTTCTGAATGGAATAAAGTTGAAATTGAAGGGAAAGATAGTCCTATGCAGTCTGCCACCAAAGATTGTATTACAATAATTAATTTTAGTATGGGAAGTGCCATGGCGGCGACCATTATGGATTTACTTTCAGCAATCGAACCAAAAGCAGTTTTGTTTTTAGGAAAATGTGGTGGTTTGAAAAAGAAAAACCAAGTAGGAGATCTTATTCTCCCGATAGCTGCAATTCGAGGAGAGGGGACATCTAACGATTATTTTCCCCCTGAGGTGCCGGCCTTACCCTCTTTTAATCTTCAAAAAGCAATTTCACATACCATTCGATTAAGTGGGAGAGATTATTGGACAGGTACAGTTTACACAACGAATAGAAGGGTGTGGGAACACGATGAACATTTTAAGGATTATTTGAAGGCCATCAGGGCTATGGCAATAGATATGGAAACAGCAACAATTTTCACCGTTGGATTTGCAAACGAAATTCCCGTTGGAGCATTATTATTAGTGAGTGATCAACCAATGATTCCGGAAGGAGTAAAAACAGAAAAAAGTGACCAAAAGGTAAATGATGATTTTGTCAAAGGCCATCTTAGAGTCGGGATTGATTCACTTAAAGAACTCCAAAGCACAGGCGTTTCTGTTAAGCATCTAAAGTTCTAATTCCGATTTAGAGCATTAAGCTTCAATTGTCAAAATTTATTTAGTCGAACTAATGTATATCTTTGCAAGATGAAATCATTTCGGGAAATTTTTGGATTTGGATTCAGATATAAGACATTAGCTTTTCTGACTATTCTTGGGAATTTATCCTTTACCGTATTTAACTTATTTTCACTGGTTCTTTTTATTCCTTTTCTTCAAATAATATTTAAAACAAAAGCGGTTGTAATTCAAACACCTGCGCCAATATACTCCGGAAAACTTTCTGACTTACTTGATTTTATCTCAGATTGGTATAACTATACAATGAACCAATTGGCTATACAAGATCCATTAGGAGCACTTTTTTTAGTTTGTATACTTGTTTTTCTCGCTTTTTTTATGAAAAATGCTTCGCGTTATTTTGCTGTTTGGTTTCAATCTGAATATCGAGCTCGGATAGTTCGTGATATTAGAAATGATTTGTTCAACAAAGTATTAAAGTTGCCAATGGTATATCATTCAAATGAACGAAAAGGGGATATACTTACTCGAGCCGGACATGATGTTGGAGAGGTCGAAAATGCAGTGGTTTGTTCCCTAGAACTTATTTTTAGAGATCCAATTTCGATTGCTATCCATGTTGTGACTTTATTGATGATAAGTGTTGAACTAACACTTTTTTCGTTCTTCCTTTTACCAATTTCTGCTTTTGTGATTTCACGCATTGGTAAAAGTTTAAAAAGAACAGCCAAGCAAGGTCAGGAGCAATTGGGTTTACTGACATCGTCGCTCGATGAAAGTATTAGTGGTGTTAGGATTATAAAATCTTTTAATGCAGTACAATTCATGTCGGCAGTTTTCAGGGCAATAAATTTTCGTCATCAAAAATTAACAACAAAAACATTTCGAAAAAAAGATGTTTCCTCATTAATAAATGAAACAATTGGTGCAGGTGTGTTGATGTGTTTGGTTTGGTTTGGTGGAAAGCAGATTCTTATCAGTGGTGGCCAAGATCAAGAATTAACAGGGGAATTATTTATAACTTTTATCATTGTATTTTCACAATTACTTCGTCCAATTAATTCAATTTCGAATGGAATTTCAACCATTAATAAAGGTAGGGTTTCTCTTGATCGAATCAATGAGATACTTCACTGTGATGAAAAAATACATGAAAAGAGCAATGCTCAGTCAAAAGTTTCTCTAGAAAACAGTATTGAATTTAAAGATGTTCATTTTAAGTACAATAGCGACTCTATTCTTAGAGGGATTAACTGGGCAGTTAAAAAAGGTTCATCGGTTGCCATAGTTGGAGAATCTGGAAGCGGGAAATCAACTTTAATGGACTTATTAGTTCGATTTTACGATGTATCACAAGGAGAGCTTTTAATTGATGGAATTGATATTAGGGATTTAAAAATTTATGATTTAAGACAATTAATTGGAATTGTATCACAGGAATCCATTTTATTTAATGTTTCAGTTTCTGAAAATATTTCATTCGGTGATGATGACCCGGATATTGAAAAAATAAAGTATGCCGCTCAAGTAGCCAATGCACAATCATTTATTGACGACTTGGAAAATGGATATGATACTATTATTGGTGAACGGGGGAATAAATTATCAGGTGGCCAAAAACAACGTTTGGCTATAGCTCGTGCAATATATAAAAATCCAGATATTTTAATTTTAGATGAGGCAACCTCCGCGTTGGATACAGAATCTGAAAAATTAGTTCAAGAGGCAGTTGAAAAACTGATGCAAAATCGCACTTCTTTTATTATTGCTCATCGATTGAGTACGATTATTAATTGCGATGAAATAATTGTTTTATCTAAAGGAGTAATTTCCGAAAAAGGTACGCATCAGGATTTATTTAGCAGGAAGGGGATTTATTATCGCTTGTGTCGACTGCAGGGATTAGTTTGATGCTCAAAGGGTTTTGTGAAGACAACCCCCTATGACTGATTTCTTTGCTCCAGTCACTGAATCTATACAGTTAGTTTGGTTTATTAAAAATAATGCACCCAAGTAAGCAAAAATAATTGCTTCTTTAAAGTCGGAAAGAGATGTCTCAGGGATTATTATTTGCGCTTTGGAAAGTGCTGTAATACGTTCCATCAAAAATTGGTTTTTTGTTCCTCCGCCTGTTGCAAGAATTTTTTTATAATTTAACTTATTAATGACTGAGGATATCTGATATGCTATATGTTCAGAAATGGTAGCGAGCTGATCAGCTTCAGAAATTGAATATTTTTCGATTGTTGGATAGAACTCGTTCTCGAGCCATTCCGTCCCTAGAGATTTAGGAGCTGAAAGCGAATAGAAAGATAAATTATTTAAATCCTTGAATAGTTTATCGTTCAACATTCCACTTCTGGCCAATGAGCCATTTGTATCATACAACATCGAAAGTTTCTGTACAATTTTATTCAAGGGTAGATTAGCTGGACTAATATCAAAAGCAATAATCTTACTATTTTCCATTAAACTGATATTTGCGAAACCCCCCAAATTTAAAAAGGCATCAGCTTGGTTTGAAAACAAATCAAAGTCTCCTTTCGGTACTAACGGCGCACCTTGACCACCAGCAATGACGTCCATTATTCTAAAATCATTGATTACTTGAACTTTTGTATGAAACGCAATACTAGCACCACAACCTATTTGAACCGTTATACCTTTTTCTGGTTGATGATATATGGTTTGTCCATGAGAGGCAATGGCATCAATTTTATTTCGATCCAAATGATTTTCTTGAATAAAACTATTTATGTGAGTTGCGAATATTTTCCCAATTTTTTTATCTAGTTTAAAGAGCTCAAGGGCTGAAAGATTCGTTGCATTTCTGATTTCGTTCTGAAAGCTCTCTGAATAATTGAATGTTTTGAAATTGAGTAGTTGAAAATGTTTTTTATCCTCAAATAAAGTAAACTTTACGTGAGCAATATCAAGGCCGTCAAGAGAGGTGCCTGACATAACACCAATAATTTCTAATTCAACCATATTTTATTTTGGGATTTCACAAATGAAACTATTAATTTTGTAGCAAATTAACAATTAAAACTTCATAAACAATGAATTTTGAATTAACAGAGGAGCATATTGCCGTTAGGGATGCTGCAAGAGATTTTGCTCAAAACGTGTTAAAATCAGGTGTTATCGAACGTGATAATCTACAAAAATTTCCTACTGAAGAGATCAAACAACTCGCCGAGCTTGGGTTTATGGGAATGATGGTTGATCCAAAATATGGAGGTAGTGGAATGGATACCTTATCATACGTTTTGGCGATGGAAGAAATTTCAAAGGTTGATGCTTCAACATCTGTATGTATGTCGGTTAATAACTCATTGGTTTGTTGGGGTCTTGAGGTATTCGGGACAGAGGAACAGAAGCAAAAATATTTAGTTCCTCTCGCAACAGGAGAGAAAATTGGTGCCTTTTGTCTTTCTGAACCTGAGGCAGGTTCGGATGCAACATCGCAAAAAACTACCGCAATTGATATGGGAGACCACTATTTATTAAACGGAACTAAAAACTGGATTACAAATGGTTCCTCTGCGTCTGTTTATTTAGTTATTGCGCAAACAAATTTAGAGTTAGGACATAAAGGAATCAATGCGTTGATTGTTGAAAGAGGAATGGACGGGTTCATTGTTGGAGCAAAAGAGGATAAGTTAGGAATTCGTGGAAGTGATACGCATACTTTATTATTCAATGATGTAAAGGTTCCAAAAGAAAATAGAATTGGCGAGGATGGATTTGGATTCAAGTTTGCTATGAAAGTATTGTCTGGTGGAAGAATAGGAATAGCGGCACAAGCACTGGGAATTGCAGCTGGAGCATTTGAATTGTCTACTGAATATTCAAAACAACGAAAAGCATTTGGAAAAGAAATCTACAAACATCAAGCAATTGCATTCAAATTAGCTGATATGGCTACTGAAATTGAAGCGGCTCGTTTGTTGGTTTATAAGTCGGCCATGGACAAAGATCAAGGAAGAAACTACGATCAATCCTCGGCAATGGCAAAATTGTATGCGTCAAAAGTAGCGATGGAACAAACTGTTGAAGCTGTTCAAATTCACGGTGGTTATGGCTTTGTGAAAGAATACCATGTAGAACGATTGATGCGTGATGCAAAAATTACTCAGATATATGAAGGAACTTCTGAGGTTCAGAAAATTGTTATTTCTCGTGGAGTTTTAAATGCGTAGATTCAATAAATAAGCTCATTTATTGAAGGAATTAATTAAATATTTACCTCTGTCACTGAACCATTTCCAACCCGCAATACTTTTGCAGGGAACTTCCTCACCATATTTAAGTCATGCGTTGCCATTAGAATTGCTGATTTCTCCTCTTTGGCAACTGCTATTAATAAGTGCATAATTTCTTCAGAAGTTTCGGGATCTAAATTTCCAGTTGGCTCATCAGCTAATAACAGTTCCGGTTGATTTAACAAGGCACGAGCAATCGCAACCCGTTGTTGTTCACCGCCTGAAAGTGCATGAGGCATTACATTCGCTTTTTGTTCAACACCCACTAATTGCAATACACTCAGTGCTCTTTTCTGAATTAATTTTTTATCTTTCCACCCAGTGGCACCCAAAACGAAAGTCATATTTTGAATGACTGTTCGATCCATCAAAAGCTGAAAGTCTTGGAAGACAATGCCAATTTTACGCCTTAACATTGGAATATCTTTTAGCGAGATAGTTTTTAAATTAAAACCAATTACATTTCCTTCCCCGTTAATCAAAGGAAGTTCACCATATAATATTTTTAGAAGACTACTTTTACCACTTCCTGTTTTACCAATTAAATATGCAAATTCTGTTTCATTTAATTTTAGATTTACATTCTCTAAAATCATTTTTTTTGATTGATATATGCTGACTTTATTTAATTCAATTATTACTGACACTTTCACAAATTTCTTCAAAGTTCCAAAAAATTGTAACCTTTTTAATGATGTAGATTATTTTCTCTTAACAGAATTGAGTTTAAAACTTTTCAATTTTCAAAAATTTTTAAACGAACACCAAATTAATTTAGCTTTTTTTAAGCTGTTTTAATGAAATATATACTATTAATTTTTACTGTTTTATCTTTAGAAAGAGTCCATTCACAAGTCACTCAAAAATATGCGAGTGAATATGAAGGATTCTACAGAGCAGAGGAATTGTATGCTAAGAAGGAGTTTAGCTCAGCAAAATTTGAATTCGAATCTTTTTTGAGTGCTTGTAAAAATAGTAATGATCCATTTTATGTAAAAGCACAGTATTATGTTGCACTCAGCGCACTGAGTCTAAATCACGATGATGAAGCCATTCGTTTATTTGTGCGGTTCAACAAAGATTACCCAGAGAATATTTATAAGAATGATATTTATTTTAAATTGGGAAATTATTATTTCTCAAAACAAAATAAAAAAGGCACAAAACTATGGTTTGAGAAGGTAATCGTGGCCGACCTAAATGAAACCGAAAAAGATGAGTACTATTTCAAATACGGTTATAATTTTCATTTATTGAATGAGAATATAAAGGCCAAAACCTCTTTTATTAGTTCAAAGGAGAATAAAACTAAATTTGGTTTTGCTTCAAAATTTTATTTCGGAATAATTTGTTTTGCTGAGGATAGTACTTCAATGGAGGCATATAAAAGTTTCAATAGTTTAAAAGATGATGGGCAATATTTAGATCAAGTTTATAACTATTTGGTTCAGATTAAACATAATCTCAAAAATTATCAGGAGTGTACGGATAAGTATTCGTCGAAAGAAGTGATTGAAAAACTTAGTTACGATAATCGTTACCTCATTGGAAATGCCTACTATCAACAAAAAGAATATCAAAAGGCAATTCCGTTTTACGAGGAATATGACTCAGTCTTAAGAGTTCAAAAAAATAGAACCTCAGATCGTGATTTCAATTATGCTTTTGGAAATGCTTTATACAAAATCGGGAATTTAAAAAAAGCAATCGAAAAATTCAATTTAGTGTTAACAAAACGAGATAGCCTATCTCAAATCGTATATTATCAAATTGCAGATATCTTTAAACAAGAATATGAAAAAACGAGAGATGTAGCTAAATTAATTAACGCGAGAACTGCTTTTGAGAAAGCCTCTGAAATAAGTTTTAATCCCTCACTTCAAGAAGATGCACTGTATAATGCTGCAGTCATAGCATTCAATGTTGATGACAGTCCGTATAATCAATCTATCCAAATTTTTGAAAAATTTTTGAAGTTATTTTCAAATTCTGAACGGAAAAATCAAATCTATCAATTTTTAGTAGAAGTGTATAGACGAACAGATAACTATGATTTAGCCCTTTCAACTATAGAAAATATTTCACTGAAAGACACAAAATTAAAAATGATTTATCAATCAATTGCCTACAATTACGGTGTTACATTATTTTTAAATTCAAATTACAAAGGCGCAATAGAGAAATTCAATTTGGTAGAAAAATATCCGGAGGATGTACGTTTAAAAAGTTTGTCTAAGTTTTGGATTGCAGAATCCTGTCTTCGCCAATTTGAATCAAAATCTTCCAAAAGTGTAAAAGATTCCTTATTGCTGGATGATGCGATGGAAGCATTTCGTTCATTTATAAAAGACCCTTCAGGAAGTACTGCTGAGAAAAGACACGAGGCATATTATCAAATGGGATACATTCTACTTCGACAGAAAAATTTCATTGATGCAATCGAAACGCTAAGAATTTTTGTTTCCTCAGGGACCAAGGATACTAAAAAACTTGTAGATGCAAATTTACGTATCGGAGATTCTTATTATGTAATGCGTAAAGATGAAGATGCAATTAAATTTTACAAAAACGCACTCGATTTGAATTCGGGTAGCGAGGATATTGCGCTTTATTACATGTCAAAATCGCACGGGTTTTTAGAAGAGAACGACAAAAAAATTGAGTTGCTAAATAAATTGATATCAAACTATAAAAAATCAAGTTTTCTTCAATGGGCGCTATATGATTTAGCATTGGCTTATAAAGATGAAAAAGCTGATTATACAAGCGCACTACTTTATTTTAATAGGATTTTGAAAGAGTTTCCTTCGGTGACATTTCATTTAGATTGTCAGATCGAGGTAGCAGATATATTCTTTTTACGAAATGAATACGATAAAGCAGAAGCTGAATATCAACGAATTTTAGATGCAAATATAAATAATAATAGTATTTGTTTGAAAGCAGCAACTGGGCTTAAAAATGTGTTTTCAGCTAAAGGAGAAGTTGATAAAATAGTTGGGTTAGTAAACAAATATCCTTGTGCACAAATTAGCTCAGATGAAATAGAAAATTTATACTTCGCACCAGCTGAAAAAAGCTATACCGATAGTTTATTTTCCGCTGCCATCCCTCAATTTGAGATGTATTTGTCTAAATTTTCAAAAGGGCGTTATACCACCGAAGTATTATATTACCTCGGAGATTGTTACGCAAGAAGCGGTAATAATCAGAAAAAAATAGAGCTGTATAAACAACTTTTGAGCTTACCAGTTAGTCCATATACCGAGACAGCGGCGGCATTTATTTCACAACAAGCTTATAATTCAGGTGAATATGATCAGGCAATTATTTACTATTTGCAATTGGAAAAAGTATCAACCAAACCGACATCAGTTTATTCTGCAAGACTAGGATTAATGCGTTCTAGCTTTCTCCTTCAAAAATACGATACAGCTGCTATTTATTCCGAATTATTGTTAGAGTCAGGGAATTTGAGCAATTCCATAAAAGTGGAAGTAGAATATTCAAAAGGAATTTCGAATTTTAAAATGTTAAATTATGAAAAGGCTCTTCCATCGTTATCCTGGATTTCGAAAAATACAACTACTTCATGGGCATCTGAGGCACAATACGTTATTGCAGAAATTTATTTTATAAAGAACGACTACACACAAGCAGACATAGAGGCAAGAGTTCTATTGAAAATGAAACCTGGCTATAATTTTTGGATCGCAAAAACCTTGATTTTACAATCTAGAGTTTGTTTAAGACAAAATAATTTATTTCAGGCAGAGGAGACAATCAATTCTGTATTGAACCATTATCCTGAAAAGGATGATGGCATAATTGACGAAGCAAATAGCGTGAATCAAGAAATTGAACAATTAAAAAATGGAGGAAATGAAAATGAATAATCACTGGTTGATTAAAATTTGTTTAGTATTGATTGTTTTAATGAGTCATTCACTTAAATCGTATGCTCAACCAGGGGATAATGGCAATGTAATTATCATCCAGGGTATTGGTCTTCGCGAAGTTTCACCTGCGTCAAGACTTTATTCTATTCCCGTAATAATTGATACAAATATTGTGGCTACACTTCAAGAGTATCCTTTATTATTTCCAAGCTATTCACCAAAAGCGAATGGATTAAAAATAGAGGAGCAAAAATATCCGAGAAATGATCCAGATAAGTTTAAGGTATCGCCATTTTACGCTAAAGTAGGTATCGGTTCTCAAATAATGCCATTGGGAGAATTTTATTTCAATTCGATCGGTAAATCAAATTTTCAATTTGGTGTTTATGGAAAACACATAAGTAGTTTCCAAAAAATGAAAGACTACGCTCCATCTTATTTTGATCGAACTCATTCTGGAGCTTTCGTTTCTTATTACGCCAAAAAGTTCACAATCAGCAGTTCAGGGCATTATTCCAATTATGGATTTAATTATTATGGGTTACGGGATTCATTGGGTCTTATAAATCGAAAAGACATTGCTCAACGTTTTCAAGATGCAGGAGGAGATATGCTATTTAATTTACACCAAGGACAACGTGATTCTTCCAAACTTAATCTAAAGCTGGGGTTTAACTATAATTATTTTTTAACTAAACGTCCTTTTGAAGATAGTTTGGCAAAATGGAGGGCGGGTGAAAATTACGTTGCCTTTACTTCAGAACTTTCATATCGTTTAGGAAGAGAAAAGTTTTTTGTGAATTTGAATGTATTTAATAACAACTACAAATATGGCATCCCAGGAGATTCATTGAGTTTGATTGATACTGGATTTGTTATGAATGATTTGATTTTACAGTTTAATCCGGGTGTTGTTACCCAAATGATGAACGATAAATTGCGAGTTGCGGTTGGTGTTGATGTTTCAGCAAATATTCGTGAAACAACAAAACCTTATATTTATCCACAAGTAGAAATCAAATACTCTATGTTTGACAACATTTTCATTCCTTACGTAGGAATCAAAGGTGGTTTGAAGCAAAATACCTTGAGGAGTTTAACCCGCCAAAATGAATTTATGCTTCCTAATTCTAGATTGTTAAATGAAAGTACAGTCTTTGACGCATACGTTGGATTTAAAGGAGTTTTAAGTAAACGGTTAAGCTTTAATATTGGAGCTAATTATGCGCGAGTGAACAATAAAGCACTCTTTGTTAGTGATACTGTGTTTTCAAATTTAAACAAGTTCGCGATAGTTTATGATTCAATGAATATTATGACAATTGAAGGTTCATTATCATATCAAATGAATGAGAAACTAAAAATAGATGCGATTAGTCGATTTTTCTCCTATGAAACTACTAACCAAGCCTTTGCATGGAATTTACCTCAGTTACAGTTTAAAGTTCGTGGGAATTACGTGCTTAACAATAAATTTATTTTCAATTTGGATGTTACACTTGAAACCGGAAGGAGGGCACTTGTTTTTGACTCAACAATTACTGGAGCGCTTATTGAAAATAATCAAATCTCGGCCCCATTGAAAACTTTTGCGGATATCAATTTAAGCACCGAATATAAATTCAATGATATGATTTCAGGGTTTATTCAATTCAACAATCTAACCGCTCAACGTTATTTGCGTTGGTACAATTACCCCCTAACCGGATTTCAAGTAATGGGGGGAGCAACATTTAAGTTTTAGACTTAAATTTCTTACATCTTGTAAAAAATATTTGTGGAAAATTGAAAAGATGTTAGTCTGATTGCTAACTTTGTAAAAAGCTTAATTCATGAATGAAAAATTGCGGAACAGTGTTCACAGTATAAATGCAAAAATCAATTCTTTGACACAGAGAATGGAGGCACTAAAAACACAAAACTCCACATTGACTGATGAAATTCAAGCCTTAAAAGGACAGTTAATTGAGTACTCTCAAAATGAGTCTCAATTTAAGGAAACGCTTGATAAATTGAATAATGATTTGAATTTAGCTAATAAGCAAATTATCGAATTTTCGCAGGGACCAACGGGTCGGTCTGTTGAAGAAATTGATGAATTGGTAAAAGAAATAGATTATTGTATTGAACAACTCAAGAAATAGTTCATGGAGAAATTGTCTTTAAATATTATTATCGGGGGGAGAAATTATCCCTTAAAAGTAAATGCTGGAGAGGAAATACTAATCCAGAAAGCAGCCGAAGATATCAATCGTGCAATTCGCCTACTTCAAGAGAATTATGCTGTAAAAGATATGCAGGACTTATTGGCAATGTCTTCATTACAATTATTATCAAAAGCATCTTCAAAACTAAAACCAACTAAAGTAGTTGAAGCCGACTATTCGGAAGTAGAAATCGCTTTAGAGGATATTGAAAAGAAACTTTCTGAAATCTGATCTTACCACATCAGTCGATAGCTTTTAATTTTTTTAAACTAATAAAAGTTGATATGGAAATTTTAATTGGCCTGTTAGGGGGTCTTATTGGGGGTGGGGTAGTAATGGCAATTGTTCAACAGACATTGCTGAAATCCAAACGAGAAAAATTAATCAAAGATGCAGAATTAGAGGGAGAAAATATCAAAAAGGATAAACTTCTGCAAGCGAAGGAGAATTTTTTAAAATTAAAAGAGGAGCACGAAAATACAATTAAAGAAAAGGATCGCAGAATTCAATCAGGAGAGGATAGAATTCGGAACAAAGAAAAGTCGTTAAATCAGAAGATGGAGGACTTTGGGCGGAAGGAAAAAGAGATTGAGAAAAAGCATACTGAACTTAATGCAAAAATGCAATCCTTGGAGGTTAAAAGTCAGGAGCTGGATAAGATGCAACAGAAGCGTGTTGCTGAATTATCAAAAATAAGTGGCCTTCCGGCTGAAGATGCTAAATCTATGCTGATGGAGGCACTGAAAGATGAGGCAAGAACAAATGCTCATGCTCATATTAAGGAAATCGTTGAGGAAGCAAAATTAAATGCAAATAAGGAGGCGCGAAAAATTGTTATTCAATCCATACAGCGCGTCGCTACTGAGCAAGCAGTTGAAAATGCTGTTTCTGTTTTCAATATTGAGACAGACGAAATCAAGGGAAGAATTATCGGTAGAGAAGGCCGTAACATTCGAGCGCTCGAGGCATCAACGGGGGTTGAAATTGTTGTTGATGATACACCTGAAGCCATTATTTTATCGTGTTTTGATCCAGTAAGAAGAGAAATAGCGCGCTTAGCCCTACATCAATTGGTTTCAGACGGGAGAATTCATCCGGCCCGAATTGAAGAGATAGTTGCAAAAACTAGAAAACAACTGGAGGAAGAAATAGCTGAAACAGGCAGAAGAACCTGTATTGATTTGGGTATTCATGGCTTACACCCTGAATTAACGAGAATGGTTGGTCGAATGAAATACCGTTCTTCGTACGGCCAAAACTTATTACAACACTCCCGAGAAGTTGCCAATCTTTGTGCTATTATGGCTGCCGAACTTGGTCTCAACGTTAAAATTGCAAAACGAGCAGGATTATTACATGATATTGGTAAAGTTCCCGATGAGGAACCTGAATTGCCACATGCTATCTTAGGAATGAAGTTGGCGGAAAAATTTGGTGAAAAACCAGAGGTCTTAAATGCAATTGGTGCGCACCATGATGAAATTGAAATGACATCATTAATTTCACCCATTGTCCAAGTTTGTGATGCAGTTTCAGGAGCCAGACCGGGCGCTCGTAGAGAAATTGTTGACGCATATATTAAGCGTATTAAAGACCTAGAAGCATTGGCATTGTCGTATGACGGAGTTGCAAGTGCCTTTGCCATTCAGGCGGGTCGAGAATTGCGAGTTATGGTTGAAGCTGAAAAAGTTTCTGATTCCAAAGCCGATGAGTTATCATTTACTATATCTCATCGAATACAAACTGAAATGACTTATCCGGGACAGGTCAAAGTAACCGTAATTCGCGAAAAGAGATCAATTAATTATGCAAAGTAAATAGAACTCTTCTAAGGACAGTTAAAAAACAATTTGATTTTCGATGTGTTTTTTATAAATAATCTTTCTTCATGATACAAACAGATATCATTATCATCGGTGCCGGTCCTGTCGGTCTTTTCACAGTTTTTGAGGCAGGCTTGCTAAAGTTAAAATGTCATATGATTGACTCATTACCCCAACCGGGCGGTCAATGTTCAGAAATTTACCCTAAAAAACCAATTTACGATATACCTGGTTTTCCAACTATTTTAGCAGGTGAATTAATTGATAATTTAATGGAACAAGCTTCCCCGTTTAAGCCGGGGTTCACTCTTGGAGAGGCGGCAAGTACGATTGAAAAAAAAGAGGATGGGAAATTTATAGTCACTACTGTAAAGGGAACGAAACACGAAGCGTCAGTTGTAATTATTGCAGGGGGACTGGGGGTATTTGAACCTAGAAAGCCACCTATTGAAGGAATAGAAGCGTTTGAAGATAAGGGGATTGAATATATTATCAAAGATCCAAATTTTTACAAAGGTAAGCGCTGTGTAATTGCAGGTGGAGGAGATTCAGCTCTTGACTGGTCCATCTTTTTAGCTGAAAATAATATTGCCGCCGAAGTTGTATTAGTTCATAGAAATAGTTCATTCCGAGGGCATTTAGATTCTGTTCAAAAGGTAATTGATATGGCTGAAAAAGGAAAAATAACACTGATTACCGAGGCAGAGGTCACAGGTTTGTATGGAAACGGAAAATTAGCCAAAGTTCAAATTACTCATCAAGCAAATGGGTTAATTGAAAGAGAAACGGATCATTTCATTCCACTTTTTGGCCTTAAGCCAAGTTTAGGTCCGATTGCCGATTGGGGACTCGAAATTGAAAAGAGCGCAATCAAGGTGAATACTCTAGATTATTCTACAAACATCCCGGGGATTTACGCCATTGGTGATGTTAATACCTACGAGAATAAATTGAAATTAATTTTGTGTGGTTTTCACGAAGGAACATTGGCCGTTCAATCTGCTTTTGCGCGCATTCATCCTGACAAAAAGAATGTACTGAAATATACCACCGTAAATGGCGTACAGGGATTCTAAATGACACTTGTTTTTGCCAGTCACAACCAGAATAAGGTCAACGAAATTAAATCGCTCCTTCCACATACTTTTGAGATTCTTTCACTTACTGATATAGGATTTTCTGATGAAATTGAAGAAACAGGACGCACGTTGGATGAAAATTCTAAGATTAAAGCGCAAGCTGTCTTTGATAAAACCGGTTATTTCTGCTTTGCCGATGATACTGGACTTGAGATAGAAGCACTAAATTTTGAACCAGGTGTGTTTTCGGCAAGATATGCCGGAAATCAAAAAAATGATTCAGACAATATTGAAAAAGTATTGTCAAAACTTTATGGAATGGCCAATCGCAATGCGTGTTTTAGAACGGTAATCACTTTACTTATCGAACAAGAGGAATATACCTTTGAAGGAAGAGTAGATGGAAAAATCATTACGGAAAAAAGAGGAGAGTTTGGTTTTGGGTATGATCCAATTTTCATCCCTGAAAATGAATATAGAACGTTTGCTGAAATGCCAATGGAGGAGAAAAATCTCTATAGTCATCGGGCACGTGCGTTTCAAAAAATGATTGAGTTTCTCTTGAAAAATCAGTTTAAACTTTCTTGAACTTCCATCCAAGAACCACCGTTTTCGCAATTAACGCCAAGTGATTTAAAATAATGAGCAGCTTGTCCGCTTCTATTTCCACTTGCGCAGCAGAAAATGATAGGATCTTTCATTTGTTTAATTTCCTCGACGTGTTCGATGATGTTTTGTAATGGAATATTTAATGAGCCAACGACATGTCCACCCATAAATTCTGCAGGGGTACGAACATCGATTATAGTTCCTTCAAATGAATTCATATTATTTTTTTTTCGGTTTAACAATAGAGAAAAGTAGTGACGCACCGGTTCCTCCCATTATTCCACCATAAATTGATATTAAGAAGTGATATGATTTTATGGGACAACCATTTTCACAACCAATGAAATAAAAGTAAAGGAATTCAAGTATGGTATTTGCAGTACCCCCAGCTAAAACTAATTTATAATCAGTTGATAGTTTCATTGATTTACTTCAATTTGGTAAAAATACTCATTTTGTATTTATCCATTTTGTAGCAATTGTTACAAATCAGTAAATCGCATTTTTACATTATCTTTACCACACAAAATAGACAAAATGAGTCGTATTCTTATCATAGATGATGAACGAGCCATAAGACGCGCTTTACGTGAAATTTTAGAATTTGAAGAGTTTGAAGTTGATGAAGCTGAAAACGGTAAAGAGGGACTAGAAAAAGCATTGGTTAAAGCGTATGACATTATTTTTTGCGACATTAAAATGCCGATTCTTGATGGAATGGAGGTATTGGATGAATTGATAAAGGCAAAATGTGAATCGCCGATAATCATGATTAGTGGTCATGGAAATATTGATACCGCTGTTCAAGCAATTAAGAAAGGTGCATTTGATTTTATAGAAAAACCGTTGGATTTAAATCGAATCTTGGTTACCATTCGAAATGCAAAAGATAAAACTCGGTTTGTTGAAGAAACAAAAGTGTTAAAAACAACGGTTAAGCGATTGAAAGGGAGTTCCATTATTGGTGAAACTGAAGAAATTCAGAAAATCAAGGAAATGATTCAAAAAGTTGCTCCTTCAGATGCCCGTGTTCTCATTACCGGAGCCAATGGAACCGGTAAAGAATTGGTAGCTCGTGCTTTGCACGAAAATTCGAACCGCAACAAGATGCCTTTCATCGAAGTTAATTGTGCTGCTATTCCGTCTGAACTTATTGAAAGTGAATTGTTTGGACATGAAAAGGGAGCATTTACTTCAGCAGTTAAAGATAAAAAAGGGAAATTTGAAATTGCTTCTGGCGGTACACTTTTCTTGGATGAAATCGGAGATATGTCTGCAAGTGCGCAAGCAAAAGTACTTCGTGCTTTACAAGAAAATGTAATTCAACGTGTTGGAAGTGAGCGAGATGTAAAAGTGGATTGTCGAGTTGTGGCTGCAACAAATAAAGATTTGCGAAAAGAAATTAACGAAGGTCGTTTCAGAGAAGATTTATACCATCGGTTGGCCGTAATTTTAATTCACGTACCTAGTTTAAATGATCGAAAATTAGATATTCCACTGCTTGCAGAACATTTCTTAACACACATTTGTACTGACCAAGGAATTACTAGAAAGCAGTTTGATTCTTGGGCGTTGGTTGCCTTGCAAGAAATTGATTGGACTGGAAATATTCGTGAATTGCGAAATATCGTTGAACGCTTGGTGATTTTGTGTGATGCTGTCATCACTGCAAATGATGTTAAACTATTTGCTAATCCGAGAGTTTAATTCATGAATGATCAACAGAATAAAAATAATATTATTGCCGTCATTGGTGGCGGAAGTTGGGCAACAGCTTTAGTGAAACTTCTGACCAATAATGTTTCAACGGTACATTGGTGGATGAGAAGTGAGGAGGCAGTAAGTCATATTCTTCGTTACAAACACAATCCCCGCTATTTACAATCTGTTCAATTTGATTTGGATAAAGTTCATGTAAGTACAGATTTAGAACAAACTATTTTGAATGCGAATTATGTGATTTTAGCGACTCCGGCAGCATTTCTTCACCAAAGTTTGAGTTCGATTTCACCAGATTTATTAAAAGATAAAATTGTTTTTTCTGCAGTTAAAGGAATTATTCCTGAATTTCATGCCATTCCAGCAAGATATATTCACAAAACTTTTGGAACACCCTACACAAATATTGGAATCATTTGCGGGCCGTGTCACGCTGAGGAAGTTGCGCTTGAAAGATTGTCCTATTTGACGATTGCTTGTAGCGAAGAAACGCATGCGAATAAAATTGCAAATCTCTTAGCTTGTCGCTATTTGAAAACCGCTTTATCAGACGATTTATTTGGGACTGAAATATCTGCAATTCTGAAGAATGTTTACGCTTTGGCGGCAGGAATTTGTTCTGGATTGGGGTATGGTGATAATTTTCAAGCAGTATTAATTTCAAATGCCATTCAAGAAATTGAACGATTTATTGATGCTATTCACGAGGTACATCGCGATACCAAAACAACTGCCTATTTAGGAGACTTACTGGTAACTGCGTATTCCAATTTTTCCAGAAATAGAACTTTTGGTTTCATGATCGGAAAGGGGTATTCTGTGAAGTCTGCTCAGTTGGAAATGAATATGGTTGCTGAAGGATACTATGCTACCAAGAGTTTAATGGAGGTAAATAAAAAATTTGATGTTGAAATGCCTATTCTACATGCAGTTTATAATATTTTATACAACAACCGGCCTCCTTCTTTAGAAATCCGCATGCTTTGCGGGCAATTAAGTTAGCTAAATACTCTTTTTAAGGAATATCACTTAAATGGGTGGCAAAATATTCTGTTACACTTAATATAAAAAATTATACATTTGTTTGTGATTTACACACTTAACTTCTTAAAGTTTAATGCAATTAAAAACACTAAGAAAATGATATTAAAAAAGATTTTATTTTTTTCTCTACTATTTCTCTCTACCATCGATTCATATTCTCAAACCCCAATCGACACAATCAAAAATTCGGAACGTGTCGTTGTTAAAATGAATAATGGAGATGAGTTTCGAGGAAAAATTTTAAGTCGGGATCAAAATACAATTGTTTTGGAAACGACTAACGGAACGTTAAACCTAATTTCCTCCAATGTGAGATCCATTAACATAGATTCTTATAAAGGGAAATACCGCTTTCCAAACTCCAATGAAACACGTTACTTTTTTGGACCGTCGGCCATTCCAATTAAACAAGGGAAAGGTTATTATCAAAATGTGGTATTAACGACCAATTTTATTAATTATGGTCTTTTCAAAAACGTTTCAATTGGCGGAGGTGTTGAGTTTATTTCACTACTTCTAGGAAATCCAATTTGGTTTTTAACTCCAAAAGTTGGTTTTAAAGTTGGAGAATACTCTCACATAGGGGGAGGGTTCATTATGGCAGGTTATGCTGGAGAAGGAACTGCAACATTAGGTTATGGAGTTTATACTATTGGAAGTAGTGAGACAAATTTGACCATTGGTGCGGGATATGGTCTTTTTTCAGGTCAATTTTCAAATCGACCGCCTATCATGGTTAGTGGCACACATAGAGTAGGAAATAATTTTGCACTGTTAACTGAAAACTATTTCATTCCTATTGGTACTTCTACCAACTATACCGGAACTTTTGGATTTCGTATACTTGCTCCGAAAAATTCATTCGATTTTGGACTAATCGTAATACCTGAAATAACTGATGTAATACCAGCGCTTCCTTTTATAGGTTACACTCGATCATTTTAAGCTAATCTGATACAATATTTATCAATCATCTTTTTAGAAAAACTATCTTTGCAGCATGGAACAACGTGAAGATAAATTGAAGGATATTATTTCGCATGCAAAGGAATATGGTTTCGTTTTCCCTTCTTCTGAGATATATGATGGATTATCAGCAACTTATGACTACGGTCAACTAGGTGCTGAACTAAAAAATAACATCAAAACCTATTGGTGGAAATCCATGGTTCAAATGCATGAAAACATTGTAGGAATTGACGCTGCGATTTTCATGCACCCAACAACCTGGAAAGCTTCTGGTCACGTTGATGCTTTTAACGATCCTTTAATCGATAACAAAGAATCAAAAAAACGCTATCGCGCGGATGTTCTAATTGAGGAATACGTAGAAAAACAACGCCAGAAAATTGAAAAGGAAATTGAAAAAGGGATCAAAAGATTCGGTGAAGACTTCGATGAGAAGCAATTTCGGGCTACAAATCCAAATGTGCTTCGAAGTCAAGAGAAAATTGATAGTGTTGAAAAACGCATGAAAGAAAGTTTGGAAGCAAATGATTTGGAAGCGGTTTATCAATTAATTGTCGATTTAGAAATTACGTGTCCCATTTCAGGATCTAAAAACTGGACTGAGGTTCGCCAATTCAATTTGATGTTTTCTACCGAGTTAGGTTCTGTTTCAGGAGAAGCAGCCACTATTTATTTACGACCAGAGACAGCACAAGGAATTTTTGTAAACTTTTTGAATGTACAAAAATCAGGAAGGATGAAAATTCCATTTGGGATTGCTCAAATTGGAAAAGCATTTAGAAATGAGATAGTTGCACGCCAATTCATCTTTAGAATGCGTGAATTCGAACAGATGGAAATGCAATTTTTTGTTCGTCCTGGCGAAGAAATGAAATGGTACAACTACTGGAAAGAATTTCGTTTGAAGTGGCATAAAGCATTGAATCTTGGTGAACAAAGATACCGTTACCACGACCATTTAAAACTTGCACATTACGCGAACGCAGCATGCGATATTGAATTTGATTTTCCAATGGGATTTAAGGAATTAGAAGGAATTCACTCACGAACTGATTTTGATTTAAAACAGCACGAACAGCATTCAGGAAAAAAACTTCAATATTTTGATCCGGAACTTAATCAAAGTTATGTTCCTTATGTAATTGAAACTTCAATCGGATTAGATCGGATGTTTTTAGCAGTATTGAGTGCCTCGTATAAGAATGAAATGTTGGAAGATGGCTCAGATCGCGTAGTTTTGAATATTCCACCTGCACTTGCTCCGTATAAAGCTTGTATAATGCCATTGGTTAAGAAAGATGGATTACCAGAGAAGGCGCGTGAAATTATTCAAAAACTGCAACTAGATTTCATGGTACAGTACGATGAGAAAGATTCGATTGGTAAGCGTTACAGAAGACAAGATGCGATTGGAACTCCGTACTCGATTACAGTTGATCACCAATCTTTAGAGGATAATATGGTAACAATTAGGGATCGAGACACGATGGAGCAACAGCGAGTTTCTATTTCAGAACTTAGTGCCATTTTACAAAATAAATGTAATTGGTCAAGCTTGTTTTAGTAGCACGTTAATGAAAATAAAAGGTTGGATCAATTCCTTCTTTAATTTTAGAGAGGAACTTTTCTGTATCCCCCGTTAAATTTCCTTCGATTTCTCCTCCACATTTTGAAGCAAATCCCGAAAAGTTTTCTTTTTCGTTCAACCAAGTTTTTATGGTGATGCTCGTTCCTCCGGTACAACCTTTTTCATGAGTTACCTCTTTTTTATTTTTAATCCCACAATTTAAAAAAGCAGTTTTACATTGTTCCCATTTTTCTAATGAAATTTGTTGTGTGGTATCCTTCAATACTGTTCCATATGAATTTGCAACATAGCGAATACTTGATTCGGTAATTATCCAACTGTAGCTTTTGTGGTATTCCGGCGGAACGGAGGCACCTTGAAAATGGTATTCGATTTTGTTGAAGTTTTTAGGTATCGTGTTTTTGTCGTTTTGATCAATTATTAGAGTAGGTTTTTTGTATCGCCGGTATACTTTAAGTTGCTTTATTCCTTTGTGTGTTTCAAATTTTGTTGGAATAGTAATTTGTTTACCATTTGAAAAATAATAAACATCAAAGTGTAAATGTGGCCAGGAAGAAAAGCCGGTATTTCCAGAGTATCCAATTATTTCACCTTTTTGAACGGTTTGACCAACTTTTACAAGCACCCCTTTATTTTTCAAATGCCAATAAGCGGCATAGGAGCCATCTGAATGCTTAATAATGATATGATTACCTTTATTTAAGTATTTTTTTTTTGGACCTCCCTTTTTAAATTGATCTTCCACTTTATATACTATCCCTTCTCTAGCAGCACTCACAGCACTTCCTTTTTTTAACTTGAAATCTAATGCATAATCACCTTTATGGGAGTACAATCCATTGTATCCCTGAATAACTAATACTCTTTTAGATGAATATATGGGAAGTTCGTAAATATAGTTTGTATCAATTGATAAGGGAGTTTTTTGGCTATTTACATCAAATGATAGATACAAACACGTTAAAATGAGAAAAAGAAATCGATACAATATAAAAGAAAATAAGATTTATCATATAAAAATACTTAAAATATATAAGTCAAAATATTGATATTATTGTGTTTTTAGTAATTAAAAGGAAATTAAGTAAATTTGCTTATGAAAAAATTAACCATTTCTTTCGTATACATTTTGTTTTGTATTGGTTTACTATCCTTTTCATTTAAAAATATTGAAAAGGGCATAGCAAGCTATTATGCTAATTCATTTGAGGGACGAAAAACTGCATCGGGTGAAATATTTCGCAACGACAGTTTAACTGCGGCACACAAAACAATAAAATTTGGGACAGTAGTTAAAGTAACGAATCTAAAAAATGATTCTATTGTTGTTGTTAAAATAAATGATCGTCTACCGAAAAGTTCAACTCGTGTAATTGATTTAACAGTCGCAGCAGCTAAAAAGCTCAATTTTATAAAAGCTGGACTGACTCCAGTAACGCTTGAGATACTCGAAAAAAAGTGAATTAAATTCTAATAAAGAGAGATGTTTAAGTGACTGTTATAGTTTCTTCTTATTTTTATGAATTTCCAGGAATTAAAAATTATAGATCTTTCAACCGTTTTAGCAGGCCCATCTGTTGGTACCTTTTTTGCTGAACTGGGGGCAGAAGTCATTAAGATCGAAAGTCCAAATATTCCTGATGTTACTCGCTCTTGGAAGTTGCCTTCAGAGAATTCAGAGTCTGAGGTGAGCGCATATTTTTCATCGGTAAATTACCATAAAAAGTACCTTAAACTCGATTTTACATCATCTACTGATTTGGAAAAATTAATGAAACTACTTGAAAGTACTGACATTCTTCTATCCAATTTCAAAACAAGTACTGAAGACAGGTTTGGATTGAACTCTGAATCACTTTTAAAAAAGTTTCCAAAACTTATTATCGGAAAAGTAAGTGGTTTTGGAGAAGAAAATGATCGAATTGCCTACGATTTGATTTTACAGGCTGAAACAGGGTTTATGTCGATGAATGGAATGCCTAATTCCGGTCCGGTGAAGATGCCCGTGGCTTTAATTGATATTTTAGCAGCCCATCATTTGAAAGAGGGACTGTTAATCTCGCTTTTGGAACGAATTAAAACAAAGAAAGGAAGAAAAGTAAGTGTTTCATTATATGATGCTGCCATTTCGAGTCTTGTAAATCAGGCATCAAATTTTTTAATGGAAAAGCATAT
Source organism: Bacteroidota bacterium (assembly GCA_016868915.1). GTDB lineage: Bacteria > Bacteroidota > Bacteroidia > Flavobacteriales_D > Crocinitomicaceae > UBA952. Next base: position 22,778 of record VGFL01000009.1, read on the forward strand.
CCCAAAACGAATTGGTAGTTTACATCCAAATATTGCCCCTTATGGCGAGATCTTTCAGACAAAAGATCAATTTTTGGTTACTTTTGCAATTGGCAGTGATTTGCATTTCCAAAAATTGGCCTCTTTATTAAGTCTCTCTTCACTTGTTAATGACCAAAGATTTAGTTCGAATCAAAACCGTGTGATAAATCGGATTGAATTGGCGGATATACTACAAAGTGAGATTTTAAAAAGCGATGCTCAAACAATCCTAGATAGTTGTCATAAAAACTTTATTCCTGTTGCACGAATTAAAAATTTAAAAGAAGTTTTTGAAGATCGGGATGCACAGAGTTTAATTCGTGAAGAGGAAATTTCGGGTAAATCCACAAAACGAGTAACTTCAATTGCCTTCAAATGGAAGTAGAAATTCGCTTTCCAACAACCGATAAAGAATGGCAGGAGTATTATGATTTACGCTATCGAATTTTAAGAGAACCTTGGAACCAACCAAAGGGTTCTGAACGAAATGATGGTGATAATACAGGAATGCATTTTGCTTTATTTGAATCGGAGAAAATTAGAGCTGTCGCACGCTTAGATCATTCAGGTGTAAAAGAATCCCAAGTTCGTTTTGTAGCCGTTGAATTCAATGAACAAGGTCGCGGTTATGGTAGATTAATCATGGAAGCTTGTGAAAATGCAGCGCGAGACAGAGGAGACCAAAAAGTAATTTTGCATGCAAGGGAGGGGGCTTTAGAATTTTATGAACGAATAGGTTATCAAATTATCGAAAAGACCTATCTATTATTTGGTCAAATCCAACATTTTCTGATGGAAAAAAAATTGAATAATCTTCCGAAAAGTTAATGAGATTATATTATTGATTTAAAGTCTTGATAATTCGATTGTTTTACCTATCTTTGCACCCCTTAAAATGCTATTTCTCTACAATTGATAGCAATTATAAATAATCTTTCAGAGCAGTAGAGACTTTGAAATACAAATAATTAAGCCATATGGCAAAAACAAAAGAAAAAGCAAAACCAGCTGAAGGCATTGCTGATTTTAATTGGGAGGCACTTGAATTACAAGGCTATACTCAAATCGAGCGCTCTGAATTATCCGATCGTTATGAAAAAACCTTAACATCCATCAATGAAAAAGAAGTAATTGAAGGAACTGTTATGATGATTACAAAAAAAGAGGTAATTATCAATCTCGGGTACAAATCTGAAGGAGTTGTTCCTTCAAATGAATTCCGCTACAATCCAGATTTAAAAGTCGGTGATAGGGTAGACGTCTATGTTGAATGTCAAGAAGACAAAACAGGTCAATTGGTTGTTTCCCACAGAACTGCCCGTATGCACAGTGCTTGGATTCGTGTTAACGATGTTCTTCGTTCAGGGGAAATAATCACCGGATACGTAAAATGTCGAACGAAAGGGGGATTAATAGTTGATGTTTTTGGAATTGAAGCATTTTTACCGGGTTCGCAAATTGATGTTAAACCTATTCGAGACTATGATGTATACGTTGGTAAAAATATGGAATTCAAGGTTGTTAAAATCAATGAAGAATTTAGAAATGTCGTTGTATCTCACAAAGCACTTATTGAAGCTGAGCTTGAGGAGCAGAAAAAATTAATTATTTCAGGTCTTGAAAAAGGTCAGGTTTTGGAAGGAATTGTGAAAAATGTTACTTCATATGGTGTTTTTATCGATTTAGGCGGGGTAGATGGACTAATTCATATTACAGATCTTTCATGGGGTCGAGTAACACATCCTGAAGAGATGCTTGAATTAGATCAAAGATTAAATGTAGTTATTCTTGATTTTGACGATGATAAAAAACGAATCGCCCTTGGATTAAAACAACTTCAACCTCATCCGTGGGACGCACTAGACATTAAATTAAATGTAGGTGATAAAGTATCCGGAAAAGTTGTTGTTATGGCCGATTATGGTGCATTCATTGAAATTGCAGCTGGTGTTGAAGGCCTAATCCACGTTTCAGAGATGAGTTGGTCACAACACTTACGTTCTGCTCAAGATTTTATGAAAGTTGGCGATACCATTGAAGCGGTAATTTTAACTTTAGATAGGGGTGAAAGGAAAATGTCTTTGGGAATTAAACAATTAGTTCCTGATCCATGGGCAGCAATTGAAGCAAAGTACTCTGTAGATTCGAAGCACAATGCTAAAATAAGAAATTTCACAAATTTTGGAGTTTTTGTTGAGCTAGAAGAAGGAGTAGACGGACTAATACATATTTCAGATCTTTCTTGGCAAAAGAAAATTAAACATCCATCGGAATTCTGCAAAGTTGGTGAAGATATTGAAGTAATTGTACTTGAAATTGATCGTGAAAGTAGGAGGATTTCATTAGGCCATAAGCAACTAGAGGAAAATCCGTGGGATGTATTTGAAACAACTTTTTCCGAAGGCACTGTTCATCAAGGAACAATTATCGATATGAAAGACAAGTCTGGTATTGTTCTACTTCCATACGGTGTTGAGGGTATTTGTCCTTTTAAACACTTAAAAAAGGAGGATGGTGCGCAAGCCAAAGTAGACGAAACTTTAGATTTCAAAGTAATAGAGTTCAATAAAGAGGCAAAGAAAATAGTTGTATCTCATATTAGAACGCATGAGGAAGGAACTGAGAAGCCTGTAACTCCCAAAAAGGGTGCAAAAGCATCTTCCTCTGATAATTCGGTTAAAAATTTGAATCAAAATTCTGAAAAATCAACATTGGGTGATATAGATGCTCTTGCTGAATTAAAGGAAAAAATGGATAAGGGGAATTAATTTCCTGTCTACTATTTTATGAACGGCTGCTTTCATAAAGCAGCCGTTTTCATTTTACACCAATTACTTTCATTTCAAAAATTAATATTGAATTTTCAGGAATTTTATCTCTTTTGGTTCTTCCATATGCCATATGAGGTGGGCAAATAAATCGTATTTCACAACCTACCTTCTTTCCAACTAATACTTCTTTCCAACCCGCAATCAATGAAGATAGAGGTAATTCAATAGGCTTTGTAGTTTTATCGAAAATAGTTCCATTCGGCAATGATCCAGTGTATTCGACAACTAAAATATCACCCAAATGAATTTCATTACCCGTTCCCTTTTTTAGTACTTGTTCACATACGCCGGATTCTGATTTTATCATAATCCATTGTTTTTTATTAATAATTGTTTGTATTTCATTATCGAATTGGAATTTTTCTTCTTTCGAATAAGTACCGCAAGAAACCAATAGAACAGAAGATAAGAAAAATAGATAAATAGTTCTCATGAATAAAAATTATTTAGTTACAAAGATATACTTCTACCCTGCTAATTGAGTTAAAAGAGTAAATTTGTATGCTAAGTCACCCTCATTTTATGCCTAAAAAAATTCAATTTATTTTTAATACCTCAGAATTAGGAGCAGGTACTTTTGGAGCATCACTAGGGCCATTTGCAATTCAAACAGCTGCCCGCAAATTAAAAAATGACTTATTTGGGAAATATGATATCCAAAAAATTGAGGATAAAAATTATTTATTAGATATACCCACTTCATTTACTTTTGCCAAGAGAATTGACGCGTTTAAAGAAATTGCGGTTAGCGTATCGCAAAAAGTATCAAATGCGATCAAAAATAGTACATTCCCTCTCATTATTTCCGGGGACCATTCCTGCGGTGCCTTTACCATAGCTGGTATTCGAAAAGCATTTCCTGATAAAAGATTGGGTGTTATCTGGATTGATGCGCATGGAGACATACATTCTCCCTTTACTACTCCTTCGGGAAATTTACATGGTATGCCTTTGGCATTAGCATTAGGTCAAGATAATATTGAGGCACAAAAAAATAATCCTGATGAGCTCACTCTAAAGTACTGGAATGAGTTTAAAAATTATGCGGGTGTAAGTCCTATGATTCAACCGGAGGATTTGGTTTATGTTGGGGTCCGTGATACTGAGAAAGAAGAAGATTTTTTAATAAATAAGCTTGGAATTCGCAATATTCGAGTTGAAGAAGTTAGGAAAAATGGTGTCCAAGAAACGCTATCTGAAATAAATATGTTATTGAAAAGTTGTGACATTTTTTATGTCTCATTAGATGTTGACTCAATGGATCCTGATGAAACATCTTATGGAACAGGTACACCTGTGAAGAATGGATTGACTGCGAAAGAAGTAAAACATCTCTTAATTGGTTTGGCACAGGATATTCGAATGACTTGTATTGAGTTTGTTGAGATAAATCCTTGTTTGGATAATAAAATAAATAAAATGGCTGAAATTTCTTTTGAGCTAATCGAATCAATCGTAAAAACTATCGAGAGCTAATAAAATGGAAAGCGAGATTAAGAAATTATTGATTAAGAACGGTCAAGCCCTATTCGGATCGGAATTAATTGAAAATGTTATTCAATTTCAACCAACAAGAAAAGATGTAGAAGGCGATTTCACGCTTGTCGTTTTTCCGTTTGTCAAATTATTGAAATGTTCTCCAGAAGAAGCAGGCGAGAAGATTGGTTCTTTCCTAATTTCACACATTTCTGAAATTGATTCTTATGAGGTTATAAAAGGTTTCTTAAATATAAAACTAACGGATTCGTATTGGTTAAATGAACTGAAAAAAGCTGCCTCTAAAAAAGATTTTGGTTTTTTCGAACTTGAATCTAAACCAATGGTAATGGTTGAATATTCTTCACCCAACACAAATAAGCCGTTGCATTTAGGCCATTTGAGAAATATTTTCTTGGGGTATTCTGTTTCTGAAATTCTGAAAGCAGCAGGCCATTCTGTTGTTAAAACCCAAATCATTAATGACCGAGGCATTCATATTTGTAAAAGTATGTTGGCTTGGTTGAAGTATTCGCCACTAAATGAAGTTGGTGAAAGAGAAAATCCCGCAAACACAGGTCTGAAAGGAGATAAATTAGTGGGAAAATATTACGTGGAATTCGATAAACACCTGAAAATTGAAACCGAGGCCATACTCAATCTATGGAATAAACTCGAATTTGAAGGCTTTGATGTTACTGTCGTAACAGAAATTCAGCGACTTCAAGCAGCTCGAGTAGGTAAAGATGAAAAAGCTCAGGAAACAATTATAGATAAAATCAAGGAAATTGCCCGCAACCAAACGGATTTAATGCGAGAAGCAAAGAATATGTTGGTTCGATGGGAAGCAAGAGACCCTGAAGTGTATTTATTGTGGCAAACCATGAACGGTTGGGTGTATGAAGGTTTTGAGCAAACGTATTCTAAAATGGAAGTTGATTTTGATAAATATTATTACGAATCAGACACGTATTTGTTGGGAAAAGAGGTTGTGACTCAAGGATTGAATGATGGAGTATTCTACCAAAAAGAGGATGGTTCTGTTTGGATTGACTTAACAGATGAAGGACTTGATGAAAAATTACTACTTCGCTCTGACGGCACAGCCGTATATATCACGCAAGATATTGGGACAGCTATCGAACGTTTTAGAGATTATCCTGAATTACAAGGAATGGTTTACACCGTTGGAAATGAGCAAGATTATCATTTCAAAGTATTGTTCTTGATTCTTCAAAAAATGGGTTACAAGTGGGCGCAAAATTGTTTCCATTTATCGTATGGAATGGTAGATTTACCGTCGGGAAAGATGAAGTCACGCGAAGGGACTGTTGTTGATGCGGATGATTTAATGGATGAAGTAATTCAATCTGCGACCGAAATGACAAAAGAACGCGGGCATTTAGAAGGAATGAGTCTGGAGGATAAAGATAAATTATACTCAACCATCGGTCTTGGTGGACTAAAATATTACTTATTGAAAGTAGATCCTAAAAAACGAATGTTGTTTAACCCAGCAGAATCTATCGAATTAAATGGACATACAGGCCCGTTCATTCAATATGCGCATGCTCGTATCAAATCACTTTTGGCTAAATCTTCAGAGGACTTTACTAATTGGGCTGAACCTAAGCTAGGTCAATCAGAAAAGCAGATTATTAAAACACTTTGTTTGTTTCCCGAAATCATTCAGTCTGCGGCTTCTGAGTATTCACCTGCGATTTTAGCGAATTATCTGTATGAATTAGTGAAGGAATACAACCATTTTTATCAAAGTGTTTCGATATTAACCGAGGAACATTCTGATACACGTAAACTGCGATTGACCATTAGCTCGTCAGTTGCTCAAGTTGCATCTAATGGAATGCGTCTATTGGGGATTCATGTCCCCGAAAGGATGTAAGAATTTTCAATCTCTCACAATAATTAAATTGCAAAATTTCAGCTGAATAGAACGAGGCCATTAATTTCCATTCATTATTTCTTTTAATAAATTGAAATAATCGTAAGAGGAAAGCGACTGCTCTGGAGAAGTTTTTGAAAGTGACTCTTGAATAATACGCGTAAAGTTAGCAATGAAAGGCCGCGCTATTTTGCTATATTCATAAACGTTATCATTTACAACATCATCGTCATTTACATAGATACTAATAGAAAAAAGAAAGTCTTTCTGATTTTCAAAATCAACTATATAAGCTGATTCTGTTACAAATCCATAAGCAATACCGATTTTACTAAAAATTCGATAGCGGCCACTTGAGGCTAATTCAGGTTTATTTCCAATTATAGAGTATTTGTAATAATTGTCGGGATAAAGGTTTTTATCATGGTAGGCTTTGTTTTTCATTTCTCGAGGAAAATTACCCATGCACCTAAGTAAATATTTTCGTGAATCAAATGAAATTTGGAATCGCTCCTTTGAAGTGACTTTCTGAGGGAAAACCAATCGAAATACCGTTTGATGAATATCCATCAGTGGATAATCTAAAAATGAATTAAAATCATACGGTTTTTCTACCTTTTTTCCATTTTCCATTTGGTATTTACCAATAAGTTTTCTAGATGTGAAAGGCAATCGATACATAAATTCACTTGAATCTAAAATAGACTTAGGATAACTTGCTTTTAGAGTTCCATCAGGTGAGAAAATAGAGTATGAGTGGGTTTCTAATAATTTTGCCCTCGGACAACCTGTAAATCCGCCATAGATATTTGTTTTATACAATTGTCTTTCGGTAAGTTTATAATTTAATAATTTGGGCGTGACGATATTAAAAAATAAGGAGTAATAGGCATTGTCGCTGATAGATAACATGTCTTCAATTGCCAGACTTATTGGAATATTTCGTTTTAACGTTAAATCAACAAAACCACTGCTGCCGCAATTAAAATCTTTGTTCATTTTTACATAAGAATCTCGTGAGATATTCAATGAATCAAGAATCTCAAACATTGCCACCGCAGTTGGTAATTTAACCATACTTGCAGGATAAAAATATTCATTCGTAGTGAAATCATAGGTTTTAAATTCCTCCTGACCATCTTGATCTCGTTGGATATCCGTGACAATAAATTGAAGCCGATATTTGTCGCGATTTGTGAGAACAAAGTCAACTAATGAATCTTTTCCGATCAACGATTTATAGAATTCTTCTTTTGTTTTTTGAGCAGAGACACCAAAAATTGGAGAAAAAAAGAATGCTATCGCGACTAAAATTTTGATCATTCAGAATTTTTCGGAGATAAAAAGTAAATAACTACTGAAGACAAAATAGTAATTAGGGTCCAAAATAATCTCATCGGTTCTAAATGGGCGAAATAGAAAATCATCCACAAGGTAACGCCAATAAATAATAAAGGGGTAAAAGGATAACCCCAAGTTTTAATCGTTGATTCATCCCCAAGTTTTCGAGCGCGAATTACAAATACACCTGTAACTGTAAGTAAGCAAAATAAGGATAGCGTTAATTCAATGTATTGCAAAATCATTCGAAAATCAAACAATAAGATAATTGCAACCGAAATGCATGTTTGTAACAAGATTGCATTAACTGGAGCTCCCTTTGTCGATTGACCTTTTAAAAATGAGAAAATTCGATAATCATGGCCCATTCGTTGCGCTACGCGAGGACCCGCAATAAACATGGCATTTATTCCAGAAATGAGTGCTACGGCAAAAAGCCCTGCGAAAACTAATGTGGCTTGTTCGTTAAAAACTTTACTTATTACAATGTTTCCAATGGCAATTTTTCCTTTTAATTCTTCAAACGTACAAACGTACATAAAGACGCCAGTCAATAAAAGATAAATTATCGTTACAACCGCAGTTCCTGTTACTAATGAAAAAGGCAAGTTTTTTTTCGGATTTTCCATATTGCCTGCAATGTAAGAAGATGAATTCCACCCACTGTATGCAAACATAACGTATACAAGGGAACCCGCAAAAGGCAAACTCAATATTGTGTTCCAACTAGATTCAGTTGGGAAAAAGCTTACATTGCTCTTGGTTGCGTTTGATAAAAAGAAAAAAGGTGTAACAATTAACACGAGGATAAATAGCAGTTTAATAGCAGTAATTACATTTTGAAATAATCCACCAGTTACAACACCCCCAAGTTGTATCAGAGTCACTAGAAGAAGTAATAAAGTAGCAATTAGTTTTGGCGTAAAATCAGGTAAATTAGTTCCGAAAATTTTATTCATGATTGGCATTAAGTAATCTCCAGAGGCTAAAGCTAAAGCCGCAATTGCAGCGGAAAACCCAACTATCAGAGAAACCCACCCGCTTGCAAAGCCAACAATTGGATGATAAATTTTACTTAAAAAAGTATATTCACCACCAGACTCGCGAAACGTTGTTGCAACCTCAGCATAAGCCGTCGCACCGCATAACGCAAAAATCCCGCCAATAAGCCAAATGAACATTATAGCAAAGGGATCTGGAATTCCGATGGGCGGGCTCATTACTTGAAATCCAATCGAAGTAAAAATTCCAGTGCCAATCATGTTGGCAATAACCATATTCGTAGCTACACTACGCGAATATTTTTTAAAAGTCATGAATTACTTTTTAACGGCAATCATCTGATTTTGATCCTTCGTTTGCCAGTGGTAGCCTAAAGAGAACGGTAAGACACCCATAAATTCTCTCGTTTTATAAGCGTCAACCATTTCTTTCTGATAGAGATTTTCACTAAAGTCAGAAACTGGCTTAACATAATTTCCATATAGTTCCATTTTAAACTTAGTTTTATCAAAATACCTATACGGAATACCTGTATCATCTTGAACTAAATAAATTGCTTTATCTAAAACTGTATTTCGAATTTTCGTAAAAGTTTCATAATGCATCAAATATGAAGCAGATTTCACGAAACAATTGGAAGGAGGTAACGCTTCTAAGGTGGCAGCAAGGGCCTTATCTTTTTCTATTCCAGGATCTGAAATATCACAAGAATAATATGTTAAAGTCTTTAGAATCCCCTTTTCCTTGTTCCCAAAAGAAATTCGTACGGCTTTTGCAGAATTTTGGCCAACCTTAAATGGAGTGTAGGTCTTCTTTCCATTTTCATCAACCGATACTTCATCAACCGCAGTGACAGTATGGCCCGTTTTAGAAACAGACCAAAGTAAAACAGGTAACATTCCATTGACAGGAGATGATTTCGTATCCTTGATCATATTCATCGTTATAAAATAACTCTTAGCGTAAATATCTCTCAAAATGAAATCTGCAGCTTTGATGTATTCTTTCGTTTGAACCTTATCCATTTTTGTTAAGTCTGGAATAGAACCAACACTTTCTTGAGCCATCATCACATAATGATTCGCATTCGGATACAATGAATTTACGTGCAAGAAATCTCCTCCAGAAAATGGATAAAAAACAGAGGTTGTATCTGATTTAGCATTGCGATTCAGCGCAGCTTGATTCCAGTTTGTAATTGGACTTAGTCGTGTTTTTTCGATTTCTTCTAGCTTTGGATTTAATTGTTTTGAAAAGGAATCGTAATACGTTTGATCAACATTAGCAGGTATTTTTTCAATATTTCCTGAAATTAATTTGGCAAAACCATCAAATAACTCATCTGGTTTAATTTCCGATTTTGTAGAATTTGAAATAGGACTTTTTGTTACAGCATTTCCTGTTTGACTTGAGTTGTTACATGAACAAATGAAAACAAAAAAAATAAATCCACTTAGGGTGTAAAAAGTAATCTTCATAATCGATATCTTGATTCATATCGATATACTTAAATATTAAAAATTTGGTTACATTTTAAATTAAATAGAGGTTATAACCCATTTTCTGTCCCTATATATAGAGAGTAGAGTTTTTATTGCAAGAATATTCTGATTGTTCCTTAGGAGATCCTTTAAATGAATTGAGCATGAATCTGAAATGTTAGTATTATTAATTTCATCCATTTTTCTGAACCATTTACGAAGAATTTCAACTGATTCATTAGAGCTCTGTTTAAAATCATTATGACTCACACTTGCGAAAAATGTGATTTTTTTTCGTGCCCGAGTGAAAAGTACATTTAATCTTTTGGATCCGGAGTTTAAATTTATAGGACCAAATCGGTGTGCAAAAACACCATCGGTAACTGAGTAGCCATAACCAAAACTAATTATTAATTCATCGCACTCATCGCCTTGAACATTTTCAACTGACTTAAAGAAAATCTGATCTGATTCAATTTTTTCCTGAAGAATTTCTTTTGTTTTTTTTGATAAAAAAGACCCTATTTCTTGTAATTGACTTTCTGAAAATGCCACGATTCCTAACGTGTCCTTTGAAGATATTTTGGAGGAAATATAATTTGCTACTTCCTCGGCCTCAACAGAATTCACTCGATTATCAAATCGACCTTTATCAGTATTTATAAAAACTATGGGGTCACCTGAATAGTTTGCGTGTTTAAATGCAGTAAGTCTGTTTTGATAGAAATGTAAATTGGAAAAGGAAATTAGTTCTGGATGAAGGCTTCTATAATGATAGGATAAAAATTTACTTGAAAGATAAAAGGACGCCTGATGAAGTAAATCAATACTTTCAGTAGTATTTGAAAAATAAGAACTTGGGCTCATTTGCTGAGGATCACCTGCAATTACAATTCTTTCAGAACGTTGTAGTGCACCAAATGCATTTTCCAGGGGGATTTGACTCGCCTCATCAAAAATAACCATCGGGAACATATTTTTTTGTAAAGGAAAACAAGCGGATATTCGTGAGGGATTCATTAACCAAATCGGTTTTAATAGTTCAATCCATATTTTTGCAGGCGAATCAATTAATTGACGTATGGATAAGTGACTTCTACTTTTCGAAAATTCTTTTACCAAAATTCTTTTACCTGCCTTTAGTTCCTGCTTTAGTTCCTTTGCCGACCCTGTTAATTTTTGAGCAGAGGTTACTAATAATTCATGGAAATAGTCAAATTTATTTTTTTGTTTATGTCGTAAAAATGAGGCAAAATTCTGTCTTTCTTTTTCACTCTGTAAAATCCAGTCATTTATTTTTTGATAGAATGTGTCCCAGGAAAAATCAACTAATTGAGGAAAATCCATTTTCAATTTGGACCAGGTACTATGCATAATTGCCTCTTCTATTTCGTCATTTGAATTGTATTTTTTGGAGAGTACGGATAGATATTTAGAACCTTTTAAAATGGATTCGCAATTTTCTAAAATAATAGAAAGGGTTTTGTCCAAACGTTCAAAATAATTCACTAAATCTGTATGATTTTCAAAACGGAAATACAATTTAAATTCATTAATTATGCCGGCTAAAATTTTTTGTTTCGTTTCAAAAAAGTTTTTCTCGGTTTGTGATATTGATTGAAAATCTCTTATTTCCTCCGTTGAAATCATTTTTGATAGCTGAATTATTTCCTCTAAATCGTTGGTGTTATCAACACCAAGTTTTAGTAATTCAATTTGAATATTTTGCAGATTATCCTCAACATCGAGTTGTTTAAGGCGCATATCGAGCGAGGATAAAGGATCTAAAAATGATGATCTTGTCCATTTTTTCCAAGTTTTTTTCTTTGAAATCAGTGTAAAAATGGATGTTTTTTTAAAGTATTGAAGAAGTTCTTTAACCTCCTCTCTATTCGGAGTTATTCGCCAATGAGAATTTTTTATTTCACACTGGGTTGCTTCAATCTTTAACGTTGAAAATTCTTTTTTTAATTTGGTTAACTTTTTTAAAAGTGTTGGGTTGTCATGGTAATTGGTACCGTATTTTTTAAATATAACAGTATTGAATTTGTTGTATGTAACGGATTTTCTAATTAACTCATATAGTTCTTCATAATTAAACGACTTTTTACTTCCGCTAAGTTCAGAAAGTGTTTTTTGCCACCCTTGAATTTTTGATTCAATAGAGAGTAAAAATGATTTTTCAAGAAGTTCGGTTTTTATCTGTGAGAATAAGTATTGTAGTCTATTTTTAAAAATTAAGTTGAAACTTGGTTTAAGTTTGTTCCATTCATCCAAAGAGGGCAGGCTACTAGAATATCCGGAATTATTTTTTCTTTCAATTGATTCATATTGAATTAGAAATTCTAAAATTGTTTTTCCATTTGCCAGTTTAGGTTGATGTAAAAGATTAAGCGTATTTTGAAGTTGATTCTGAATTAATTCGCTTCTTGTATTTTGTTCAGCTTGAATTTGTTCAGCGATTTCTAGTCGTCCCCATTCTTTTTTTAGATCATTTATAAAATCAGTGTTTGAAAAATGCTGCGTTGAGGTATAACATAGCCCCCCCAATCCTAATGCACTCATCTTTTTGTGAATGACATCCAAAGCAACGCGCTTCTCAGAAACAACCAAAGTCGATTTATCTAACTCAAGCAATTTACCGATTAGATTTACAATAACTTGGGATTTTCCGGTACCAGGAGGACCTTGAGTTACACAATTTTGATTGCGTAATTCAGTAATTACTTCGATTTGATCAGGGTCAGCAGGGACCAGCTCATGAGCAGAAAATGGAAGATTTATAGGTTTTTCATCTTCGGAAATACCAATAAGTTGATTCAATGCAATTGAGTAGGAGTCAGCTTGAATAAGTTGTTCAATTTCCCGGAACATCTCAAATCTATGAGGATGAAAATTACCAACAAACTGCTTACTTTCGTCTAGTTCAATGGTTGTATATGAGGATAATTGTTTTACTATTTCTTCTGATGTTTCCTCTAAAATAATTGAAAATTCACGCTCGAAAAACCAAGATAAAAAGGGATTTAAATACGCTTCATCTCTATTATCAAGCACAACCTCATTGCTTAACTTATTCAGGCTTAGATTTACTTCCTGAAGGAATATGGGAATGGAGTATTTTGTTTCTTTCCACGTCAGACGAACAATACCTTTAGCAATGCATAATGGATTAATTCCAAATTCTTTTCGAAAAGAATTAACCGATCTGTATAGCTTTTCCCAAGATTGTTCAATAACCAATGGGCTGGGGGGCAGTTCTAAAATACCTGAAGCGTAAACATTTACCAAAGGGTCATTTTTTGCAAATTGAAAAGTATTTTTTACATACGACTGAAGCAATTCTTTCATTTCAGTATTTAGTATGTTTTCACTCATTGTTCTGCAAATAAAAATCCCGGAATCAAGTAGATACCGGGATTGAAATGAACGGATAAATATTTATAAATCAAAGGCTTGCTTTACTTTGTCGACGTAATCTAACTTTTCCCAAGTGAATAATTCAACTTCCCTCGTAATAATCTTCCCTTCAGGTGATGTAAAAGATTTGGTTACTTTTTCATTCTTTCTTCCCATGTGGCCGTATGCAGCCGTTTCTTGATAAATTGGATTTCTCAATTTAAGACGCTGCTCGATAAAGTAAGGCCGCATATCAAAAATTTCTGAGACTTTTTCTGCAATTTGACCATCCGTGAGGTTTACTTTGCACGTACCATATGTATTAACATATAAACCGCATGGTTTTGCAACACCAATTGCATAAGAGACTTGAACTAAAATTTCATCGCACAATCCTGCAGCCACTAAATTTTTTGCGATATGACGTGTGGCGTATGCAGCAGATCGATCCACTTTAGAAGGATCTTTTCCGGAGAATGCACCACCCCCGTGTGCACCTTTTCCGCCATATGTATCAACGATAATTTTCCTTCCTGTTAATCCTGTGTCACCGTGTGGTCCTCCAATAACAAATTTCCCAGTTGGATTTATGTGGTATTGAATTTTTTCATTGAATAAATCTTGAAGTTCAGGATTTAACTTGGATTTAACCCTTGGAATAACGATTTGGATAATATCGGTTTTAATTTTTGACAACATTTCATTTTCTGAGGCAAAGTCGTCGTGTTGTGTCGAAACAACAATTGTATCGATGCGCTGAGGTACATTATCATCGGAGTATTCGATGGTTACCTGAGATTTAGCATCTGGACGTAAGTATGGAATTAACTGGGATTCATTATTTCTTATATTCGAAAGTTCTTGCAGAATCTTATGTGCCAAATCCAAAGCAAGAGGCATATAATTTTCAGTTTCTCGGGTTGCATATCCGAACATCATCCCTTGATCTCCTGCGCCTTGTTCCTCAGGGTTTGTTCTCTCAACTCCTTGATTTATGTCTGATGATTGTTCATGTAAGGCAGAAAAAATTCCACATGAGTTTGCGTCGAACATATACTCAGATTTGGTATATCCAATTTGCCTGATGGTTTCTCTTGCGATCGATTGCACGTCAAGATACGACTTTGTCTTAATTTCACCAGCTAAAACTACTTGGCCGGTTGTTACAAGGGTCTCACAAGCGACTTTTGATGTTGGATCAAAAGCCATGAAATGATCAATAAGAGCATCGGATATTTGGTCAGAAACTTTATCAGGATGTCCTTCGGAAACAGATTCAGAAGTAAATAAATAAGGCATTATGTGAATGATTTAAAACATAAAAATAATAAATATACCTTTAAGGCCATACAGTACAAAAAATTTATTTTTGAATAATTTGAATTCATTAGTTTTAAATTCTCTTTTTAAAATGGGTATAATTAGTTTTTGAAATGATTAATTTGTAATTTTGACCGTTCTTTGGTGTTCGTTCGTGCGAAATTAAAAAGGAATCCGGTGTAAATCCGGAGCTGTATCTGCAGCTGTAAGCACTGTAAGCGGTTGATAAACCACTGTGAAAACGGGAAGGTGACCAGCGTTGGTGTGAGCCAGAAGACTTGCCTATGAATGGAGAGAAGACTTCAGAATAAAGTCGGACTCGTTAATGGGTTGAGGTGCACCCGTTCGTTTCCTTCTTTTTTCTTCTTCTTGTTTTTAGTGTATTTAGTAACCGTTTAAAAACAGAATGAATGAAAAAGGTTTTATTAACAGTAGGATTATTCCTAAGTATTAGTGCACAAGCACAAAATTATTTACATCAAGCCATCATATTAAATGAAGGCTATTTTGATTATCAAACAAATGAAATTATTGAGCCTGCTACTATCGGAAAATATGATCCGGTATCACAAGCATATTCAGTGGTTGATACACTGGAGGGAATGCGTTTTTCCTCTGATTTGATCATTGATGGAAACTTCTATTACGTTGCAGCAGATTCAAAAATCTTTAAAATGGATTTGAATTCACACCAAGAAATTTTATCGGTTTCGTGTCCTGGAGTCCGAAATCTCGGGATTTATCAAAATAAATTGGTGGCAACAAGAGGCGAATACATGGCCAATTACAACGCGTATTTGCATGTTTACAATGCCCAAACGCTGGAGTTGATAGCAGAAATAGATACCATGCAAGGACCTAAATGGCCTGCTCAAAATATCGTAATTGATGGCAACTTCGCTTACATTGCTGTAAATAATGGATTTGACTGGGGAAATGAAAAGGGAATCATCGGAAAATTAGATTTGAATGCGTTGACCTACGGAAATGAAATTGATTTAGGACCCGATGGGAAAAATCCAGATAATTTGGTGAAACTTGGTACTTTTTTATATTCAGTAAACAATAAAGACTGGTCAGGTGCTTCGATATCCAAAGTTGCTCTCGATGGCTCTTCTAATTCCACAATTAATATTGCAGCAGCATCTACAGGATGTGGAACTTCTGCATTGCGAGATGATAAATTGGTATATCAGGTTTCCATGGAAACAACCTTGAATGAATTTGATCTAAACATGATGAACAATGTTGGACCAGTGATTGGTCATTCATTGAACTATTATGAATTGGCTCAAGAGCCAGTTTCGGGAAATTTATTCACAAGTGAAACGGATTTCTTTTCTTTTGGAAAAGTACATGTTTTTGATGCAAATAATAATGAATTGAGCAATTTCAATGTGGGAATTTCACCGGGAACAATTGTTTTTGATGTACGTCCAGGATCTGCAAATTTGAATGAGTTACCCTCTTCCAACATTACCGTTTTCCCAAATCCAACTACTGATTTTTTGAATGTCAATATTGAAGGAACGAAACAAGTTTTGGATTTGAATGGAAAAGTGTTAATTTCTTCTGATGTGAATAACATTGATGTTAGCAGTTTAAATTCTGGTATTTATTTTCTTGAGGTTGAAGGAAAGAAAGTTTCTTTTATAAAGAGATAAGTTTAACATCTGCTTTTATAAATCCCGGGTGCCTTTGTATTCGGGATTTTTGTTGTGAGAAATATTTATTTCGTAACTAAATCAGAAAATTTGTCTATCGAACAAAAACCCATTCATTTTCAGAAGATTGAGCTTCGTTGAATTCGTAATTATCTACGTTGTACGTTTTGAGTTGTTCGATATCTTCAAAATCATTTTCGATGAGGTAACGACTCATGCTTCCTCGGGCGTGTTTAGCAAAAATCATCACCGTTGAAAATTTGCCGTTTTTAAATTCTTTGAAGGTAGGTGTGATTACACGATTTTTCAGTTTTTTGAAATCAAGCGCCTTACTGTATTCTGCGGATGCCAGATTAATGATAATTTCATCAGAACTTAATTCACTTGCCAGCGATTTGGTAAGTTTTGGTCGCCAGAACGAATAAAGTGATATTTCTTTTGGAGTTACTTGAAAAGGAGTTCCCATCTCCAAACGGTAGGGTAAAATCAAATCGGCTGGTTTGAGTAAGCCATACAATCCAGATAAAATTCGCAAGCGTTCTTGTGCTCTTTTTTTATTGCTTTCCGAAAGCTCATTGAAGTTCAATCCTTTGTAGGCTTCACCAGTGAAAATTGCAGCTACCGGTAACCACTCCTCCTTACGTTCAATAGACCATTGCTGAAATCGTGAATGATTCAAATTTGCTAAATCCATGGAAATATCCATTAGTGTAGCCAATACTTTCGGCTTTAATTTTTTCAGCTTTTTCACCAATTTTTCGGAATCTGAGACAAAACGAGGCATTTCCGAAAAAACTTCCGCTTGAATGCCTTCCGTTTGAATAGATTTAGCAGGAGAAAGTAGAATTTTCATTACCAAAAGGATAAATTATTCAGTGATTTCTTGTTGTTTTTTGCTTCCGGCGTAGATTTCAAACTTGCGAAAACTACACTCTAAGTCTCCGTTAAACACTTTATTGCGAACAGATGTTTTCAAGCCCAGCGATTTTAACGCATCTTCATTGGACGAAATAATCCAACAAACTGAATTAGTCATGGAGTGTTTTAACCAATTTCCAATAGCTTCATACAACTCATTTATTCTATCTCCCATTCGTTCTCCGTAAGGGGGATTGGTAATGATGAAAACAGGTTCGTCATTCGATTTCACCTGATTGAAGTTCATTCCATTTATTTCAACAGAGCGTGAAAAAGCAAAATTTCGAATGTTTCTTCGTGCTTTCAATACCATCGTGTCATTGATGTCAGAACCCATGATTCTACAGGGTAAATTTCTGATTTTATACTCAACAGCATCATAAATTGAATTCCACAATTCGCTGTCGTAATTCTTTAAATTTTTAAACGCATAAAATTGGCGTTCAATATTCGATGGAATTCCGCTTGCTAACAGAGCTGCTTCTGCAACTAGGGTTCCTGAACCACAAAATGGATCGAGAAAAGTTGTTTTTCTATCCCAGCCCGACATACGAATGAGGCATGCTGCAACGACTTCATTCATTGGCGCTAACCCTGTTTCTTTTCGGTATTCGCGCTGAAATAAGGGAGCTCCACTCGTGTTGATTGAAATGGTCGCTTGATTTTCACGCACATACAAATCAATGAGAACGTCAGGTTTGGATATTTCAACATTTGGTCGGTCTCCGTAATTGTCTCTAAACGTATCGGTTATAGCATCTTTTACCAAGAGCATGGGATACTTGGTATTTGAGAAAATCGTTGAAAAAACGGCGCCTTTCACGGCAAATGATTTTTTAATATCAAACCATTCCGTCCATGGAATCTGCTTTGCTTTTTTATAGATGTCTTTTTCTTCTTTGATTGTAAATCTGGCGATTTCAACTAAAACGGAAAGGGCACAGCGACTATGGAGATTCAAATAATAAATGTCTTTCCAGGTCCCCTTCATTTGAACCGCCCGATTTAGCAATGTTAAGTCTTTGTAGCCAAATTCGCTAAGTTCAGCAGCTAAAGTTTGTTCAAAACCGTAAAATGTTTTTAAGGTGATTGTTTGAATACTATTTGTTAAATTTTCTTTCATTTATTTTTGGGTGATTGTAGTCTGCCGACAATGACTTATTTTTGTTTGCAAAGGAACAAAATTGAGCCGAATTAAACTCCCTTTTTTGCTATTTATTATTCAATTCGTGAATATCCATTTGCTGATTTCACAGGAGCGGGTTGGCCTCGTTTTAAGTGGCGGAGGTGCTTCAGGATTGGCGCACATCGGAGTACTAAAAGCACTTGAAGAAAATGGAATTCCAATTGATTACATTACGGGCACTTCTGCTGGAGCTTTAACAGGAGTAATGTATGCCGCAGGATATTCACCAACTGAAATTGAGGCCTTTGTCTTGTCCGATGAATTTCAACAAATGACTTCAGGAGAACTAGATGCTTCCAAGAGATTTCTATTTCGTGAGCCTGATCAACATGCTGGGACCGTAGATTTTTCTTTTTCGAAGGACAGTTTATTGAGGCGATCAATTCCATTAAATTTGGTGAGTCCCGCGCTTTTGGATTTTAAAATGATGCAAATCATGGGAACTGTTGGAGCATCCAGAAATAATGACTTTAATAATTTATTTGTCCCTTTTCGCTGCGTGGCCTCTGATTTTCAAAACAAAAAAAGTGTGATTTTTTCGAAGGGAAATTTGAATGAAGCAGTTCGTGCCTCCATGACGTATCCTTTGTATGTAAATCCAATACGAATAAATGGAACGCTTTTTTTTGACGGCGGGTTATACAATAACTTCCCTGCTGATGTAATGTATAATGAATTTCATCCTGATTTTATCATTGGAAGTAATGTGTCTGGAAATGCTGCTGCACCTGATGAGCAAGATTTTATTGGGGTTTTACAAACTATGTTGGTGAGTTATTCTAATTTTGATCTTCCTTGTGCAGATGGATTGATAATTCAGCCAAAATCGGATGTTGGCACCTTTGATTTTAAAGACGCTAAATCAGCTATTCAATCGGGTTATTTAGCAACAATTGATATAATAGATTCACTAAAATTGAAAATTAATAAACGAATTTCAATAGAAGAATTGACTGAACGAAGAAAAGTGTTTCGTAATTCTGTTCTGCCCTTGAATATTAGTTCTGTGGAACAGGGTGATCAAAAGAGTAAGGGAGTAAAATTTGCCAAGAAAACCATCATTGGCAATAATTCAAAAAGGGTCTTGTCTTTGGATACCTTTGAAAAAAGATATTTTCGATTGTATTCAACGCCACAAATAGATTTTATTTATCCAACCCTTTCCTTGAAAAACGATTCTACCTATAATTTAAAACTATTTGTCCGTAAGGCGCGTGATTTTCAGTTGGACATTGGAGGTCATCTTTCATCGAGGGCAGTAAATACTGGTTATGTTGGGCTCACATATAAGATGGTCGGTTCTGTGGCATCGAGCTTTCGTGCAGAATCGTATTTTGGTAAGTTTTATGGTTCTGTTAAAACGGATGTGAACATTGAATTGCCTAGTATTTATCCCTTATCTGCATCAGCTTATTTTGTGATGAATCGTTGGGATTATTTCAGAAGTTTTGCTACTTTTTTTGAAGATGTTCAGCCGTCTTTTTTGATTCAAAATGAAATGTATGCCGGTGTGCAATTTAAACATCCTATCGGTAATAACTCTAAATCAACGTTTAATTTTCGGTATTTTGAATTAGATGATGAATATTATCAAAATACAAATTTCACAAATAAAGATACTGCTGATTTAACCTCATTTTTTGGAAGTTCAATAAGCTGGGAATTTACTCAGAATAGTTTGAACAGGAAGCAATTTGCAAATTCAGGGCATTATTTTCAATTTCAAGTTAGATTAGTTGAAGGAAGAGAAAATACAGCCCCAGGATCAACCTCCACATTTGAAGAAACATTTCGCAAGTACCATTCATGGTTCAACGTAACCTCTGAAATTCAATCATATATTTATTCAGACAAAATTTTTCATTTGGGAATTCATGGTAAAGGACAGTTGACATCTCAATCTTTATTTGCAAATTACACCGCCTCATTACTCACACTTCCTGCATTTTCGATTATTCCAGATCAAGAGACTTATTTTTTACCCGAGTTTCGTTCACATCAGCATGTTGGGGGTGGTCTAAATTTAGTTTTTAGTATCCGTAAAAACATCGACTATCGAATAGACGCATATTACTATCAACCTTTTCTTCAACTACAGAAAAATGACGATGGATCTATTCAATATATTAAACCATTTAAAGGTGAAACATTTTTAGCTTCAACATCATTAATTTTTCATTCATTGTTAGGTCCAATAAGAGCCACACTAAATTATTTCCCAACCCAAAAATATCAATTTGCTTTTCAATTGAGTTATGGCTATGTTTTGTTTAATCAACGAGCAATTCGTTGATTTTTTGTAACTTCAACAAAAAAATTAAATCTATGAAATTAGTATTTACTTTCTTTTTTTTGCTTCCCATTTTTTGTTCTATTGCCCAATTCCAAGTTGGTCATACCACGATAACATTCAATGATCCAGCACGAACGGGTGGATTTGGCTCCGGTGGAGGTTCAGGACGTCAAATACAAACGGAGATTTACTATCCAGCGATAACAGCCGGAGATAATGTGGCACTTGCATCTGGTCAATTTCCTGTTATCACCTTCGGTCATGGTTTTGCGATGGCATGGGATGCCTATTCTAACATCTGGCAACATTATGTTGCGAGAGGATACATATTAGCTTTTCCAAGAACAGAGGGAGGATTAATACCAGGGCCTAGTCACGGCGATTTTGGAACGGATTTAAAGCAAGTATCCGATAAAATGTTGGCTTTGAACACCAATGCGAGTTCTATTTTTAACGGAAAAATTTTACAAAAAGCCGCCATTATTGGACATTCCATGGGAGGTGGAGCGTCTTTTTTAGCAGCTGCTAATAATACGAATATTGAAACGGTCATTGGCTTTGCTCCTGCAGAGACGAACCCTTCAGCCATCGATGCGGCAGCAAATGTTTCGTGTCCAGCACTTGTTTTTTCAGGAAGTGCAGACGGCGTTACTCCGCCGGCAAATCATCATATCCCCATTTATAATAGCGCCTCAAGTATTTGTAAAAGTTTTGTTTCAATTACAGGCGGAGCGCACTGTTATTATGCCAATACGAATTTCAATTGTGATTTTGGGGAAAATACTTCTTCACAAAATATTTCGATCACGCGAGCGGAACAACAAACTGCTACATATGGAATTCTTGATCCTTGGTTAGATTTTAAGTTAAAAGGGATTTGCAATGCTTACGGAGCATTTTTATTAGCTATCGAATCTCAACCAGGAACCATAAATGAAACGCTTTGCCCCTCTTTACCTACAGTGACAATAATAAACGATCCAAATCAAGGTTCAGATGTGTATTGTTCCTCCCTGCAGGGTAATTCATATCAATGGTACATGGACAATCAGCCAATAGTTGGTGAAACATCTCAATGCTACAACATACCTACAGATTTGGGGGCAACTTACCAGGTTGAAGTGTTTTTTGAAAATGGCTGTGTGTTTAGTCAACCGATTACGTTTACTTCAGGATTGAATGATTTGACTTCTTCTCAGGTAAAACTTTATCCGAATCCAGCCAATCAATTTGTTACAATCGAATCGGATAAAAATGAAATCAACTACCTTCTTTTGGATTTAAATGGAAGAGTAATACAGGCTAATCAAACGTATTCAAAAATTCATTTAATCGAAATATCCACATTAAATAAAGGTGTTTATCACCTCACAATTTCAGATGGGTTAAATAAAATCACAAAACAATTTATAAAAGAATAAGATGAAAAAAACAATTCTGTTATTCACTTTTTTAAGTAGTTTAATAATCAATTTTGCCCAAGATACAACATGGGTTCAAACATTCACATTTGACTCAATTACGACACGTCGAGCAAATTTTAATTTCCCTCAAGAATTAAATACCAAACGTTTTGAAAAAGTACTAATGTATTACAAACTAAAATGTAGTCCATTAACAACGTGGGATCAATACAATTGTGGAGAGTGGGATTATTTGACCTATACACGAGTTTTTGATCACACTGGAATTTATGATTCAATACGCAAAGATGGAAATCGTTTTTTGGCAAATTGGGCAAGTCCCGGAACCATAGATTATACGCCAGCACCTAATGTCATTTTTGACACCTATACGCGAATAGAACATGAGAGAACCGCCTCCGGATTAAGCGCATCCCCTTTAAATTCAGGTTCAAGTAGTTCATCGGTAATTTTCAATACGGCAAGCAAAGGTTCACACTTTCAGCAACTATTGACAGCAAATGAATTGATTGCGGCCGGAATCCAAGCAGGAGATATTCAAGGAATGATGTTGGAAATCTTGAATATTGGTTCAAACGGTCAGTTGTTGAGTCCGCGAATTTCGATTAAAGCAACAACAGCGACAACATTAACATCTTTCCAAACTTCCGGATTTTTAGAAGTGTATAACAGAACAAGAAATGCAGAAAATCCACTTGTTATTGGAGCAAACGAATTTTTGTTCTATCAACCTTTTGCGTGGGATGGAATAAGTAATTTAATAATTGAATTTAATTACGCATCTGATGAGCCATCTTCAAACGGTCTGGTCTTTACTACGGAAAATGTAGCTGGAAATCAAGCATTATCCTATCCAGATCGAAATGGGTATTTGAATTTATCGGGAACAAATTTTACAATGACTGAATTGTCCGATTTTACGGTTGGACAGGAGTTAACTGTTGAATTTTGGGCAAAAGGAAATGGAACAGCAGGAACAAACACAACTTTGCTGGAAGCTTTTGATACGCTAAACAATAGAATCCTCAATATTCACATGCCGTGGAGTGATAATAACATCTATTTTGATGCGGGGATTTCCTCTGGATTTGATCGAA
>VGFL01000010.1 GCA_016868915.1 Bacteroidota bacterium
TTTCCATTCAAAATAATGGCCAACAAACCCTGACTAGCGTGACTGTTACTTATGGATTTGACGGGAATTTAAATCAGATTTACAATTGGACTGGAAACCTTCCCCAGTGGCAATCAACTGTTATAACTCTACCAACCGCAGTGCTTACAGCAGGTAATCACACCTTTGGAGCGAGTATTTCAAATCCAAATGCAGGTCAAACAGACGAAAATACGACGAATAACTCCGTAAATTCCTCTTTCAACGTGGTAATTGGAGGTCAGGCGGTTCAATTGAATCTTTCTCTAGATTGTTACGGTTCTGAAACAACTTGGGAACTTCAAGACGAGACATCAACGGCTATTTATTCAGGTTCAGGCTATGAGGATGATGAACCGGGCCTTGTCACACAAGACCCTTGGTGCCTGAATGATGGTTGTTATACTTATTACATTATGGATAGCTACGGAGACGGAATGGATGGTGGGTTCTGGTGTCAAGAAGACGGAAGCGTATCTATTGTTTTTGACGGCGAGGTATTAGCAGAAATTCTAGAATCTGAGGCAGATTTTGGCGATCAAACCAGTTTACAATTCTGTATTGGGGTCTCTGGAGTCGAATGGTTTATAAACAAAGGCTTTGAGGTTTATCCGAATCCTTTTACGAGTTTTATTCAAGTAAACTTAAACGAGTTGGCCGTGAGTGAACTCGTATTATTAGATATTGCAGGAAAAGAAGTTTTAAGAAAAGCTGTAGAAGGAAATAAAGTTCAACTAGAGTTGGGAGATGGGTTGTCCAGTGGCACGTATCTAATTCAGGTTAAAATGAAGGACGGAAGCATTAAAACAAAGAAAGTAAATAAGGTTTAATCTGCGTCGCCTAATTTATTTGATTTGCTCTAAATAGGATTGCAAAATTAAGACTGCGCTCACTTTATCTACTATGCTTTTATCTTCCCGATCTTTTTTACTCTTTCCAGATTGAGAAATCAATCGTGAAGCCATCTTTGAGGTGAACCGCTCGTCTACCTGTACAATTTCACAGATAGGAAACTCTTTTTTCAAAACCTCAATCAAGAGTTCAATATTTTGATTTATCTCAAATAAACTATTATCTAGTCTTTTTGGTTTTCCGAGTACAATCGTTTCAATTTTTTCTTTTGGGATCAATAATTTAAGCGCGGGAATCAAATTTTCACTTTCTTCTGTACTATGCCCAAAGGCGAAAATTCGAGCTTCATCTGAAAGCGCAAGGCCTGTTCTCTTTAATCCAAAATCTAAAGCCAAAACTTTTCCCATCTTACTTGTTTTGAATTGATTTCAACCAATCACGCATAATGTTCAAGACTTCTGGCTCAATGGTTTGCTCTATTGAACCATATTCTGCGGGATTTCCGGTTTCACATTCTTGAAATAGATGATTTAAGTTGGGCAACTCTTTAAAAACTTGAGACTTATCAGATTTTGGAATAAACTGTTGCATTGCGACTAGATTTTCTTTCGGAGGAACTTGTAAATCCATGCTCCCATTGAGTGCCAACACGTGGCAATCCAGTTTTTTTAAATCACTTTTTGGATTGTATTTAATAAAATAAAACATCCACGGATTGCATACATTACCGAGCACCCCTTGTATTAAAGCTTCTTTGGATGAGTATCCGTCTAGGTCTCTGTCTTTTGTTTTTTTGAGTGTTTTTCTAATTTTCTTCTCCAAAATTGGCCTTACTTCCTCAAGGTTTTCATGTTCCAATAGGAGGGTGTAAATTTTTCGATTGTAGCGTATCATTTCTTTGTTATTTTTATCAGAAACGCCATTTGATTTATTGATTAAATATTGTTGCAATAATAGTAGTTCTCCACCTTGAATTGCCGGTCCTGCCAGAAGAGCAATGGAATGAATGTCTTTTCTCCGAGCTGCAAGCATTACAGCAATCATTGCCCCTTCGCTGTGCCCGGTTATACAAATTTTCGAAGCATTTATTTTAGTGTTCGCTTTTAAAAAATCTAAGGCACTTTCAGCGTCTTGAGATAATTCAACTGAGGTTGCTAAAGAAAAATTCCCTTCGGATCTAGCTGTCCCGCGGTCGTCATAACGCAAAACAGCAAAGCCTTCTTTGGTCAGATAATCTGCGATAATCCAGAACGGTTTGTGTTCTAAAATCTCCCCGTTTCGATCTTGTGGCCCGCTACCGCTTACTAGAATTACAGCAGGGAATGGCCCCTCACCTTTTGGATAGGTTAAGGTTCCTGCCAAGTTGAATTTTTCGACTTTGTTTTCAAATAAAACTTCTTCTTCTAGATATTCAAATGGTGCTTTAGGTTCTTGAGGTCTATTTGGCTTCTTTACAATTACTTCAGCGCGCGAAAGAAGTAATTTTGTACTGAACCCGTTTTGTTTAAATGTTCCATTAATCGAGTCTTTTGTCAATACCCCTGAATAATTAATCCCCAAATTTTTAACTTCGAAAACTAGCGTATTATTACTAAATTCCACTTTAGTTGCCCGAATGTCCTTAGCACCTTGATCTGGACTGTCTAATTTTCCTTCGTAAATTTCACCATTTTTCGAAATACGCAAATCCAACCGAAGCTTTTGACCGACATCTAACAATCCATGCCAAGTGCCAGTTATGTCTTGTCCAAGCATCATTTGTAATGAAAACAGGAAGCTAAAGAAACACAGTTTTTTCATAAATGTTAGGGGTTGAATTTTTTTGCTTCATTAAAGCAGCAAGCATTTAAGAGGGGAAAATACAAACAGGAATAATAATTTGTTCAAAGTTAAATGTGTTTGATTCTTTAGTAAAAGTAAAAATAATTTTATATTAATTTCAGCTTACCAAAGCCCGTTCAATTTCGTTGTATTTAGTTTTCAATACCAATATGCAAATTGAGAAATAAAGGTTCTTGCAGTAGTGTGGTGAGCTACTCACGAGCTCACGATTTTTAAAATAATATTTTCGGTTTTTCTTTCCTTATGAAAAAAAATGGACGATTCAACCCAAAGGGGGGTTAAATATTTTCAAAGTTAAAAGTCAAATAGATCTCCTAGAAAACCTCTGTGTTTTTTATGATGATGCTTTTTCATCGCCTCATACTTTAATTTTTCTATGTAATAATTGCTTGGTGATGAATGCGAATGAGATGTATTCGAGTGTGAAGAACTATGTGAATTACCCGTGTTTGCAATAGATCGTTCAATTATCTTATCTAATTCTCCCCTATCTAGCCAAACTCCCCTGCAGTCTGGGCAATAGTCAATTTCAATTCCATTTCGGTCGGTCATTAATAGATTGGCGTTACAGCTTGGACAATGCATAAAATTTATTTTAGTTAGTAAAAAGTTTAAAAAAAGTAGTGTATCAGTTGATTTAAAATGATAGCAAATCTAATATTGTTAGAACCATGCTAAAATTTTATAAGTCAAACTTACTAAAATAATTTAACTTTCCCACCAATTCTTTTTAGTTGGTTCAGGTTCTCCCTGTGTATGTTTTACGCTTTCTGTTTTGGGCAATATATACGGTATCAATTTACAAAGTATGTTTAGCCGTTGTAAGGGGTCAAGTTCTTTGAGTGTTTCAGATAACTGTTTAAGTTCCTTTTGCATTAAGTCTTTAAGGGTGTCCCGTATGTTTCCGGTTAATGGTTTGTTGTATTCAGTTAGTTTGTTTTTCAACTCATTCTTGAAAACTGCAATTAGACTTTTCATTAAGCCCTGAATTTCGTTTGAATACCAACCGTCAAACTCTATGCAATCCAAATACTCAAAAACATCTTCCGGTAAATAAACTTTCTGATAGGCAGGTTAAATACTAACTGCTTTTACCGCATCGTACAAGGTTGGGAAACGTACGAAAAACCTTTTATCATTGATAAAACGTGTCGTATTTATCTAAAACTTCAGCACCGAAGCAAGGGAAGAAAGGTTTATCATAGTCCGGTTGTTTGGTGTGATTTCGTCAAAAAGACCCAACTGTATTGAATCTAAGAGCCTTTCAGAAAACCGGATTTGATTTTCGACTACTTGGCCCAACAGTTTTTCTTGCTTTTGAAGCAAATCATTTTATAAATCAGAACATCAATATTCAAGGGGGTATTGGGCTAATTGGATTTTATAGTGGGATTCAATATTATCATGGCAGGAAAGATAAAAAGAATTTGATAGTTCCGTATTCGGGTTTTAATCTTAGGTATTTTTATCTTCCCGATATTGCTCTTGGTTCCGTCGGTGGTTATTGTTTGCCATCATGTTATTTTCCACAAGGATTTCAACTTATGACAAAAAATGGTTTTCACATTTCTCTTGAAGGAGCATTATTTTTACAAAATACAAATGATCCATCTTTAGCGTCTTATGTCATGTATCAAGGGGATTATGTAAGCATACAACCTTGGGGGTCATTTAAAATTGGAAAGAATTTTTAGCCGAAACTTTTAGTAATACTCCATTTCATGTGAAATTGTAATCTCAGGATGTAGAGATAGTGAAACAGAACAATATTTTCCCTTTGACAAAACAATTCGTTCAATGGCAGAAAAAAACATGTTAACGTTTGGAATTTCTTATCCACTTTTCAGATCGGGATACTATCAATAATTTATTTATTTCATTTACAAACAGTTCCATCGGAGTAATGAACCCGAATAATTTGTATCTTAATTTTATTGGCTCCTTTGACCCAATTGGTAGCTCCATCTTTTAAGGTCTCACCTGGCTCCAAATCATTAATTAAATTACCAGCTTGCCAACGAAACTCTTTTGATCCTTTAAGTTCATTGAATCCATTTAAATAGTTCACTTTATAATCGAACGCATCTATACTTTTCGTTGAATTATTTTTGAACTTCACATAGAATCCCACATTATTTCCCATGATCTCTTGTGTATATGAATCTAATATTTCCAAACCACACTTACCATCTTTGAGAATTACCAAGGATGCACCTAAAAAGAAAATTACGAGTAAGTAAACTAAATTAGTTGATTTCATTATTCTATTATTATTTCTTAAAATTATTATTTTTGACGAAGATATGAAAGAGCCTGAAATAAATTGTTCAAAGGCGGTATGTCGGGAAGATACTACACCGAAAATGCTTTTGGTATGAATACTTATTATGATTGCTTTTGCGAAGCTATTAAAGCGCTGTATAAGTATTAAAAAGGATAGTAATTCTTAGGATATTTTTTAGACGCTTATTATTGGTCTAGCGAAAATAAAACGTTTTATTTTCGAAGTGCAATATTAATTTTGAACAACAACTCCCTTCCACCCTCGAGGCAATGCGTAATTTGGAAGACATGAACTACAATTGCCTGCATTTGACAAACACGACCAAATATTGCCAATTTCATTTTGTTCATTGAAAAGATGTTGGCAATATTCTAACTCGCCTGTAAGTTTGTATTTAATACCATTACACAGAAATAATTTTTCTTCTTTGTTGTAATTTTTATCATTAATAATTGATGGATCCTGCAATTGTTCTTTAGTGCCAAGAAGCTTTCCTGTTTGAACATCAATGAGGTAATTACTAACGTTTACACCATGACAATATTCATTGGTTTGAATTACGAGATAGCCATCCCCATCTTTGTATTTATAGGTGATTTTACCATGCATATACCCTTCGCTGTCCGTTTGAATTTTTGATTCTTCACCATATTGAACATTTGACATTGTTATGGCTGTAATTTGTCCCAATCCATTGAGTGTTATAGTATATGATTTGTTCCAGGTATAAGATTCATCTTCAACAGCATATTTATTATAGCATTTTGATTTTATATTCCATACACCAGTCATAATGTTATCCTTAACGATGCCCGAAAGCTTGAAGTCTAATTCACCAGTGGAATGGCCACCCAAGTAACTTAACGATAAAAGTCCATCCAACACCCCATTTTTTATATTCGTTTTTATTGAAAGCGTTCCTCGAGAAACATCTGATGGGGGGAAATATCCTAGATATGAATATGGACCGTTGTATATTCGCGCTCCATCCAGAATAGTGGTTGTTGCTGTTGATTTCCCCGTTGTCCCCCACCAAGTTTCATCTACTGTCGAAACTTGGGAAAGAATTACAACATATAAATTGAAATAAAAGGCAATGGCCAGAAAAATAAGTTTCATAACTGTTTCGATCTAAAATTATGTAAATGAAAAATACAAAATAATCCTAAACATACAGTATTTAAATGCTAAAAGTAACCAAAAGTTGACAGAATGAATACGATCAGGTTCATTTTTAACTTCTTATAAAATCATTTTAATGTGAATTTCAATAAAATTCTGCATATGCTACTGACCTTAATAAAGATAGTAAAACTAAAATTGAAATTAAAGAAATCTATTTCCCGATACAAAACTTGGAGAAAATCGCACCCAAAATATCGGTATCGACATCAATCTGACCGGTAATGTTTCCGAGTTGCAGCATGGCTTCGCGGATATCCATCGCCACAAAATCGCCGGTGGTTCCGTTTTCTAATCCATATAAAGCTTGCGTGAGTGCAACTGACGTTTTTTGAAGCGCCTCGTGGTGGCGTGCATTGGCCACAATGATGTCGTTTTGCAAATCAAAATTGCCTATCACCAATTCCACCAATCGTTGTTTTAAGGCTTCAATTCCATCGCCGTTTTTGGCGCTAATTGTGAGTGCATCCGTTGTAGTGTGCTGGGCTGCATCCATTTTGTTGAGTATAAACTCTATTTTCTTATCCGGATAGCGGTTTTCCAATTCCGTTTTCCAGGTTCGTACTTCTTCTGTACTTGTTTCAACTGTGGCATCTGCCATGCACAATACGATGCTGGCCTGCTCAATCTTTTGCTGTGAACGCTCAATTCCCAGCGCCTCTATGGTTTCCGTGGTTTCACGAATTCCAGCTGTATCAATCAATCGGAAAAGAATTCCATCAACATTCAGCGTTTCTTCAATTACATCGCGCGTGGTGCCGGCAATGTTGCTCACAATCGCCCTATCTTCACCCAACAATTGATTCAACAATGTGCTTTTTCCCGTATTGGGTGCTCCTACAATGGCCACCGGAACTCCATTTTTCAAGGCATTACCCAAAGAGAAGGAGTTTGCAAGTCGTTCCACAATAGCCAATACTTCTTTTACCAACTTATTCAGTTGCGTACGATCGGCAAATTCCACGTCTTCCTCTCCAAAATCCAATTCGAGTTCAATCAATGCAGCAAATTGAATCAACTTTTCACGTAACTCTTGCAACTGGTTAGAAAACTGTCCGCGCAATTGCCGCAAAGCTACATCATGTGCTTGTTTCGACTGTGATGCAATTAAATCTGCCACCGCTTCTGCTTGCGACAAATCCATTTTTCCGTTCAAAAAGGCACGTTGGGTAAATTCCCCCGGTTCTGCCAATCGAAAACCAGAAGCGCAGAGCGCTTGCAAAATTTGCTGCTGAATATATACCGATCCGTGACACGAAATTTCAACGCTTTCTTCGCCGGTAAAACTTTTCCCTTCATCAAAAACACTGATAAGAACCTCATCAATTGCTTTCTTTTCCAAATCTGAAAAAACACCGAAATGCAACGTGTGGCTGGGTTTAGTCGTAAGATCTTTCGAGAAATTTTTTGAAACCAGTGCTTTGCTTCCTATACCCGAAACCCGAATAACGGAAATCGCTCCTACACCTGAGGCAGTAGCTAAAGCGCAAATCGGATCGGAATTTGAATTCATCCTACAAAGGTAGAGAGAATGAGCGAGAAAAAGTTATTTAGATTTTTAATCGCTTGCGACGAACTCCTTTCTAATACGAACTTGATGCGCCACCAATATTTTCTATGGGATGCCACGTAGTTTTTACTTCTTGAACGTCTGAGACAAAATGCAATCCGTGGGCTTCAGGCTTCGTCCAATCTGCATCAAATGAAATAAGTCGTTTCAAATTATCTACGGCAGCTTCACTAAAAGAATTAAAATCTTTCGTATTTCCAACAAGGGCATTAACGTCCATATGAGAAGCGAGTGTTGCCACAACTTCTTTTTGCGTTCCCGTTAAAATATTTACAACTCCTCCCGGAACATCAGATGAATTTAAAACTTCTGCAAACGTAATTGCACAAAGTGGCAGTGATTCGGAAGCTAAAGCGACAACGGTATTTCCTCCGGTAATTACGGGAATAATGGTTGAAACAAGACCAAGTAACGAAGAATCTTGCGGACAACTTACACCAACTACTCCCATTGGTTCGAGAACAGAAAAATTAAAATGCGAAGAAGAAACAGGGTTAACTGTACTTGAAATTTGTTGATATTTATCGGCCCATCCGGCATAATACACGATGCGATCAATCGAGAGTTCTACTTCTTTTTCTGCGGCTTTTTGCGTTGAGCCTAGTTTGATTAATTCAGCCACAAATTGTTCTTTTCTACCTTCCAGCATTTCAGCGATGCGATAGAGAATTTGCCCACGATTAAAAGCCGTTTTTTCTGACCATGAACCACAAGCTTTTCGAGCAGCGACAACCGCATTTCTGGCATCTTTTCGGGATGCTAAACAAATATTTGCAAGCGGATTTCCTTTTTTATCGGAAATAACATAGTATCTGCCTGATTCTGTTCGCGGGAATTGTCCGCCGATATATATTTTATAAGTTTTTAGAATTTCCAATCTTTCCATTTTTAATTTTTTGAAAAAAGAACCACCTTAACTCAATTTCACGTATGCACTCAATCCATGAACTCCGCCTTCTCGACCAAATCCACTTTCTTTATATCCACCAAAAGGCGATGACGGATCAAATTTGTTGTAGGTATTTGCCCAAACAACGCCAGCCCTCAGTTTTGTTGTAAGGTTGAAAATACGCGAACCTTTATCAGTCCAAACACCGGCGGCTAAGCCAAAAGGTGTGTTGTTTGCCTTTTGAATCACTTCGTCAACGGTTCTAAAAGTTTGAACGGTCAAAACAGGACCAAAAATCTCTTCTTGAACGATTAGGTTTGATTGAGCCACATTGGTAAATAAGGTCGGTGGACAGTAAAATCCTTTTTTGGGCAAATTACACGCAGGCTGGTATATTTCAGCACCTTCCTTTATTCCAATTTTGATGTATTTATCAATGGTTTGAAGTTGCTCTTTGCTATTAATCGCACCAATATCTGTGTTTTTATCCAGTGGGTCACCCACGTACAAGGTTTGAATACGGTCTTTCAATTTTTGAATGACTTTTTCCGCAACCGATTCTTGTACATACAAGCGCGAACCTGCACAACAAACGTGTCCTTGATTGAAGAAAATTCCGTTCACTATTCCCTCAACGGCTTGATCAATCGGGGCATCGTCAAAAATGATATTTGCTGATTTCCCTCCAAGTTCTAAGGTTGCTTTTTTTGACGTACCTGCAATTGCTTTTTGAATAATTTTTCCAACATTTGTAGACCCTGTAAACGCAATTTTATTAATATCTGGGTGATTCACAATCGCCGCTCCTGTATCTCCAAAACCGGTTACGATATTTACAACTCCCGGTGGAAGTCCCGCATCGTGGATAATCTCAGCTAATTTCAAGGCAGTGAGTGAAGTGGTTTCTGCCGGTTTCAACACCACTGTATTTCCAGTTGCTAAAGCAGGAGCTATTTTCCAAGCCGCCATGAGCAAAGGGAAATTCCACGGAATGATTTGTCCTGCAACGCCCAATGCTTCTACTTTTCGCGTAGGAAAGGCATATTCTAATTTATCTGCCCAGCCGGCATAGTAAAAGAAATGATTACATGCCAAGGGAATATCAATATCGCGCGACTCACGAATCGGTTTGCCGCCGTCAAGAGATTCTATAACAGCTAACTCTCTCGCACGTTCTTGCATGATTCGGGCAATGCGATAAATGTATTTCGCACGTTCACTACCGGATAATTTGGACCAAGCTGTATCGTAAGCTTTTCTCGCAGCTTTTACTGCCTTGTCAATATCAGCCTGATCCGCATGGGCAATTTTAGCAAGATGCTTCTCATTTGCCGGATTTATGGAGTCGAAATACTTTCCTGAAATCGGTTTTTCCCACTTCCCATTGATGTATAAATCGTATGATTCACGCAACGAAATGTGAGCAGTACTTTCCGGAGATGGAGAATACAACCAAGAAGTTGAGGATTCTGTTTTTTTACTCTTCATGTTAATCTATTGTAAAATAATCAGCAGACTGGTAAAGACCGGTATCAGTTTTTAAAATCTGCATCAAAATATCGTTTGCTAAGCTACTTGCACCGAACCTAAACCATTGATTATCTAACCATTTTGGGCCTAGAATTTCATTCACCATTACTAAATTATGCAAGGCCAATTTAGCGGTTGAAATTCCACCTGCCGGCTTCATTCCGACCATTTTGCCTGTTGCATTAAAATGATCTTTAATTGCCATTAGCATAACATAGGTTATTTGCATAGTCGCTGCAGGTTGAATTTTTCCAGTGGAAGTTTTAATAAAGTCAGCTCCCGCATGAATAGCCAAGTCGCTTGCTTTTCTTACATTTTCAAGGGTTACGAGTTCACCAGTTTCCAAAATCACTTTCAACCGTGCTTTTCCACAGGCTTCTTTCACAGCGCAAATTTCATCGAAGACAAAATTGTACTCTCCTGATAAGAACTTTCCGCGTGAAATAACCATGTCAATTTCCGTAGCACCTTGATCTACTGCAAATTTAGTGTCGTTCAATTTTATTTCTAATGTTGATTGTCCACTTGGGAAAGCTGTTGCAACAGAGGCAATTTGAATATTGGAACCTATTAATGCCTCGTGTGCTATTTTCACCATTGAAGGATAAACACATACCGCAGCAACAGTAGGTAAATCAGGAAATTGATCGTGCAAGTGCGCTGCTTTGTAACACATCTGCATTACCTTTCCCGGCGTATCTTTTCCTTCTAGGGTTGTAAGATCAATCATGCTCAGAGCCATCTTCAGGCCTTGCATTTTCGATTCGTTTTTTATACTTCGTGTTTGAAAACGAGCCACGCGTTCCTCAACCCCAACCTTATCGATTTGAGGTGATTTTGCAATAATTTCTGACGGGGATACAGGTTTTTCTTTGTCAGTTCTCATATTCTTAGGATATTCAAAGATACTAGAAACCAAAAAAAAACACTAACAACGAGAAAAGAAAATCCACTTTGACGGAAATAATTCTTAAATTATCGGAAGCACCCTTGTAATAAACTGGACTTAACGCGGCTTATTTTTTATCAGAAATAATTTTGCTAGCCATAAAAAAATCGGGGATACCATAGCCGAGGTTATTCGAAGGATTATTGGCTTTACTTCCAGATTGCTGAATAGCATTCATCAGTTCTTCGGGCTTCGTATAACGGTGCTTACTCATCAGACAAGCAATGGACCCGCAAATAATAGGCCCAGAAAATGACGTTCCACTTGATTCAACGACGGCGCCGGAGGAACCAATAACCGAAGCGCTTAGGCCCAAAGCACAAACATTTGGTTTTATTCTTCCATCGGATGTTGGGCCAAAGGAACTAAATGTTGCTCTTTCTTTCGTTTTTG
Organism: Bacteroidota bacterium; assembly: GCA_016868915.1. Lineage (GTDB taxonomy): Bacteria > Bacteroidota > Bacteroidia > Flavobacteriales_D > Crocinitomicaceae > UBA952. Next base: position 11,510 of record VGFL01000010.1, read on the forward strand.
TTATTGCTCCAATTGAAAAAACTTTTTCCGCATCGGCAGGGGCACCAATGTACCGCCATTTATCATTCCCCGAATTGCCAGCGCTATTTACAACTAAAATTCCTTTTTCAACCGCTTTATTTGCACCACGGGAACTTATTGCTGTTTTTCCATTCATGTCCTTGTATGAATAGCTTCCAATATTGTTATCAAAAGTGGTATAACCCAATGAGCTATTAATTATATCAACACCTGCACTATCTGCAAACTCTGCAGCTGAGATCCAATTATATTCTTCAACAACTGTTTCTGTGTCACCATCTTCAGTCCGAAATAACCAAAAAGAAGCCATGGGTGCTGTACCTAAAAATTTATTTTTAACGAATCCAGCCATACAACCCAGCACCATCGTCCCGTGTTCGCCATCTCCGTATACTTCATTTTCATTCGATGCAAAGTCCCAAGTTCCTTTTATACGATTATTTATTCTTAAGTGATGGAAAGCTGCTATCTTATCTACATTACTAAATCCGCCATCTAAAACTGCTACATGAATATCTTTTCCGAGAAATCCTTCTTTATGGAGCTCTTGGAGGTTGAGCGATTTAATTTGGAAATCAGATTTTTCATAGGAAAGATTTTTGATATTTTTTGGAGAGAATTGATCGCCCGTTTTACTCGGTAAATATGGTCTATTAGCAGTTGATTTTGGAAGTTTTCCGGAATAAATCAATTTTATTTCACTTACAAAATCAGGAAGAGATAGAGAACTTTTCCAGTTAGTATCAATGGTTTGAATTATGATATGATTGAACCAACGAGATTTATTGACTACTTGAGCAGATGGAATTAGTTTAGTGATTTCGGTTACGTAATTTAGATTAACGGGTAAATCTTCATTGGTAATTGAAATCCCTAACTTTTTCTTTCTCTTAATTGATCGAGCACTTAAAAATTGCTTCGGATTAGTAATGGAACAGGGATTATTATCTCCCTTATCGCTAAAAGTAATGGCGTACTTATAAATGTTTTGTGTTTTACCAAACGTATAAATCCCACAAAAAGAAATCAGGAAAAAATATTTTAATAAAAAACGAATGGGACTAATCTTAATCTTCATCTTCATCTTCATCATCTTCGCTATCGGCCTTATCATATTCATCGTCTTCCTCTTCATCTTCCTCCTCACCAAGTTCATCATCTTTGAGGTCACCTACTTTGTCATCGTCCAAGTCATCGTCAAAATCATCTTCATCATCTTCTGGAATTGGTTTGGGCTTAACCAATATTTTACTTATCTTAACAAGATATACAACATCTTCTGTTTCCCAAATCAAGGCATCTAATATTTCTCCTGTAGGAGTTTTAATTGTAGTTAAGTGGTTAATATAACCATCGGGATATTCCCGCAAGATTTGTTTTTTCTGTTCAATCGTTAGTTTGTCGTAACTGATTATCGATCTTCTTTTTGTCATAATTAATCTGTAGGCAAAAATTTCTGCGACAAATTTAATGTATTCGTTTACTTTTCAAAGTCAATCTGTAAAATAGCCTAATTTTTTTTTCAACCTTGAATAGTTAGAAAACATAGCCAAAAGTTTTTATGGCTTGTTTTACAAGCCTTTTTCGATTCGCTAAGGGCCCTTCTAAAACTAAAAAATTAAACTTGTAGTTTGTTAGCGTATCGTAATAAATTTCGAATAATATCTCCCTCTCGTTAGGTGATTCCCTTAAGGGGTCGAAAACCCATGGGATATCGGGTTTGCAGAGAAAATAAATATCAAAATCTTGTTTTAGAACTTGTGAGGTAATGAAGTCATCACAACCTTTAAATTTCCACCTGCTCCAAATTTCAATAACTACAAGTTCTGTGTCGGCGATTACTGGTTTCTTGGATTCTACTCCTTGCCAAACATGAAGCTGACCTTTGGCTATTTCAACCAAATCATCTTGAACATACATTTTATTTTCAGCCAGGTATTCTCTCGCATATTCTGGACAATAAGCTCCATTAATTTCTTCAGAAAGCCACGATGCTAATGTGCTTTTTCCACTTGATTCAGGACCTGTAAATGCAATTTTAAATGGTTTTTTCACGCCTTTTCTCTTTATTCCAACTTATCAGTCCAATAATCGAAAGTAGTAAATATGCACCAAATAAATATGCACTTAGATAGAGTTCTTGATGGGCAAACAGAATTATACTAGATAGATTTACAAAAATCCAAATAATCCAGTTTTCAATGTGTTTTTCAGTTGTAAGGTAGGTTGCAACTATTCCGAATGTTGAAACAATTGAATCGAGATATGGGAGCTGTTGATTCGTAAAGCTCATAATATAACCTAGGAAAAAGCTCGCCATAAAAGCCAAACCATACAATATTATTTTTTGATTTTTTGATAGAGTATTAGTGTGAGAGTTAACGGTCTTCCAGCGAACAAAACCGATTAATCCAATCACAACATAAATACTTTGTAAAACCGCTTGAATGTAGAGACTGCCATTCCAACATAATTGCACATAAATGAGCGAAGATAAAATCCCAAAAAGCCAGGCTACAGGCTTTTTGAAAATAATTAATATGATGTAAAGAAAACCGAAAAAAGTTGCTACTAACTCAGGAATTTCTATCACTTAGTAAAACAAGTGTTTTTTTGATGTGTTTTTCCAACCGGCCTGACTTTCGTAATCAACGAAATAGATTTTCACATCCGCTTGACTTTCATAATCCACAAAGTAAATTTTCTTTTTCGCTTGGCTTTCGTAATCAACGAAGTACCATTTTCCATCATTGCTCCCGGCTTGACTTTCGTATTTTACTTTGTACACTTTCAAATCAGCTTGACTTTCATATTTTACAACATATACTTTTACGTTAGCTTGACTTTCGTATTTTACTGTGTATACTTTTTGAGCCCTCAGGGCAAAACTTCCAACCACAATAATTAGGAAAAAAAATATTTGTTTCATTTTACTTTTCTTCAAATTTAAAATTAATTCGTTGAAGTACAAAAAACCCAATAATATTTTTCCTCACTCATCACATCGTATACAAAACCAATTCCTACTTTTTGAGACGATTCTCTAAATAAGTTTTCATAGTGTCCTGGGCTATTAAACCAAACGTCATAGGCGTCTTCCGCGTTTGATGATCCAAAAAGGATGTTTTCTGAATTTTCTCCAGAAGGGGAGAATAATTTTATTCTTTCAAAAGCTGTTAATGATTTCGTCAACTTATTTTTTATTTTATTCTGACTTTCGTGTGAGAAATAATTTTCTTTTGCCATATCCATAGCATGATATCTTGCAGCCCTAACTAAATTAGGGTCAATCGTTAGGGGGGTCAAGTTTTTTTCAAGACGAGCTCTATTTAACAGCGCGATAAATTTTTCTTCTTCCTCTTGATTAAATGAATTTATATTTTCTTTTCCTGTTGGATTCTTTGAAAATGTAATTTGTTTTGAATTGGATGAACTCTCCGGAAATGTGTGCTTTATCTCAGCAAGTTTTTGCGCAATTAATTTCTCTTTTTCAGCAGCAGCTAATTTTGCTAATTCTTCGGCTTCTTTAATGGGGTCGATAAATGATATAACATCTTCAGGCATATCGTTGAAGTACGATACTGATTTATCCTTTAATTTTTTAAATTTAAATTTATTTTTTATGTCCTTATTTAAAGCCTTTAAACATAAAATAACTTTTTCTTTTAAGACAGTTTTTTTATTTTCAAAATCTGTTGTGACTATGAGATCAGCGCCCGCTTTATTTTCAAAAGAGCGACACATTGTGATTGCGTTGATTAATAAAGGGACCTGGTCCTTAGTTTGCTTCGTCTTATCAGCCTTCTTTTGATAGACCAAAAATTGAAAATAATATGGAGACGCCAAGGTTTTATCTTTGGCGTTTATTTCTTTAGCGAGTAAAAAAGCTTTCTCGGTATTTTTTTCATAAACCTTATTTAACTTTTTAAAGGTTCTTTCCTCTTTACTCAGTAAAAAGGGGATGGCTAATAAAATTAATGAGATTTTCATCTTTTTAAATTTTGGGATTAATATTGTACAAAACACTCGTTGATTAAAATGTTACAATTTTTAGAGTTATAATTCTTTTCAGTGCAGTGATTCGCGTAGTAGATGAAAAAATAGTATTCTCTGAAAAATGGTTGTTTTGAATTAATAAAGTGGTTTAAATTAGAGACATTACTTATGTAAATGGCTCATTACTACATTTTTTGCCAGGAATCTCATTTTCCACATGTTAAATGTTCGTAACTCTTTTTGAAACAGAGTTGAGTTTTTATTTCTTTATTAATTTTGAAATTCAAAAATTGTTCTTTCGTTTGTATGAATTTATGAACGTTTTTGTAGAGCGGTATAAGCAAGCTACAATACAACAGTTCTTGGGTGAAAGTTGAGCGGCTGAGTAATTTAAAACAGTATGGAAATTTATCTTTTTATCATTTTTGTTGTGGGCTATGTTGCCATAACTATGGAACATTCCCTAAAAATTGACAAACTCATTCCGGCGCTCTTGATGATGGTAGCTTGCTGGACTTTAATTGCTATTGGATTAGAACACATTCCTAATTGGATTGATAGTCACAGTGGAAAAATGGTGGATGGATTCAATTCACTACCGCTTAAAAGTGAGGCCGTCCAACATACCATAACAAAATCTACTTGGTTAGAAAACTCGCTCTTGCATCATTTTGGTAAAACAGCTGAAATCTTGATCTTCTTGATGGGAGCCATGGCAATCGTAGAAATGATTGACTATTTCGAAGGGTTTTCATCCATTAAAGGAATGATTAAAACGAGAAGCAAGGTGGCTCTTTTATGGATTGTTTCATTCTTAGCATTTTTCTTATCAGCCATTATTGATAATCTTACTGCAACCATCGTATTAATTACCATACTTCGTAAAATTGTATCAGATCAAGAGGATAGAATGTGGTATGCTGGTTTTATTATCATAGCCGCAAATGCAGGTGGCGCTTGGACGCCAATTGGTGATGTAACGACTACTATGCTGTGGATGGCAGAAAAAGTGACTACAGAACATTTGATTATCAAACTCTTACTCCCATCATTAGTATGTATTTTACTTCCGTTGATTGTCGGTACATTTTTACCTGCATTTAAAGGCGAAGTAGCTGTTATAGGGGAAGAAAAAGCAAATTCGAATTCGAAGTTGATGTTGTTTTTAGGTCTTGCTATGATTGTTTTTGTGCCAGTATTTAAAACTTTGACGCATTTACCTCCTTATTTAGGGATGATGTTATCATTAGCTTTATTTGCGGTGGTTGCCGAATTTGTGAGCAATCGTTCTTTTTCAATGGATGCGAGTTCAAGACCAGAAGAGACGCATGGCCATAGTGGCCCAACGATGCGTGCTTTGGGGAAAATTGAGATGCCGTCCGTATTATTTTTCTTGGGAATTTTAATGACTGTTGCAGCGATGGAATCAGTAGGAATGATTTTAAATTTTGGTCAAGATGTTAAAAATGCTGGTATCTCTGAAAATCTTTTTGTAACCATGTTGGGCGTTGCATCAGCAATTATTGATAATGTACCTCTTGTTGCTGCAAGTATTGGAATGTTTCAGGATTTACCAGACACACAAGTTTGGCATTTCATCGCATTTGCCGCAGGAACTGGTGGTTCGATTTTAATCATCGGATCGGCGGCAGGTGTTGTTGCCATGGGGATGGAAAAAATCACGTTCTTCTGGTATATGAAAAAAATCAGTCTTTTAGCGGCTCTTGGCTATTTTGGAGGAATTGGAGTGTTTTTACTAATGACAAAACAAGATCCCAAAACAAAAGAAATCAAGGGTGATAAAAAAGCTATTGAAATAAACCACGATAAAAAAACACTCAATTCCTCAACCGCCTTTTGTGTTCAAAAAAATAGTAACTAATTATTAATTATAAGTTTTAAACGCTATGAATTTTACTTTTTTATTACAAACAGCACCACAAAAATCAAACGTTATTGAAGTTCCTTTGTGGAATATAATCAGTGCATCGAATGCAGGGATTGGTTGGTTAATCAATTTAATTTTAGTTTTAATGCTCGGATATACTGTCTTTGTTTTTGTTGAACGTTTTCTTGCCCTTCGTAAAGCCACTAAAGAGGAAGCCGGCTTGTTAAATGGAGTGAAATCAAATCTTCAAAATGGAAATATTGACGGTGCAAAAGCTTTATGTACTACTTCTGAAAGTCCAATAGCGAAAATGCTGTTAAAAGGGATTTCCCGCATTGGATCGGCAAAAAATGAGAGTATTGCCTCGACCATTGAAAATACGGGAAAGTTTGAAATTCTCAGATTAGAGCAACGCTTAAATTTTTTAGCAACAGCTTCTGGAGCAGCCCCAATGATTGGATTCCTCGGAACGGTTATCGGGATGGTAGTCGTTTTCATTGACCTTCAAAACACCCAATCCTTAGAATTGAAAATTATTGCTCCGGGCATCATGACAGCTATGATTACCACAGTTGGTGGTCTAATTGTTGGTATCATTGCTTTTATGGGATATAATTATCTAGTTGGACAAATTGGAAAAGTAGTTTATCAAATGGAAAATGCCGCCTTGGAGTTTATGGAACTATTGAATCAATCGGGAAAATAAGAAGTTATGAATTTCAGCACAAGAAATAAAATCAAGGTTGATGCAGGAATGGCCTCCATGACTGATTTGGTTTTCCTGCTTCTAATATTTTTCATTATAATGAGTTTAATGGCGAATAATCAAACACCGATAGATTTACCAAAGCCAGATGAAAGTTTAAAGCCAGTCAAAGACCCTGTCGAGGCTATGGTTGTAATTACTGAAACCAACCAATACGTTGTTATGCCTGGGGGTGATATGGAAAAACCTATGGAATTTAATCAAATTAAAGAGCTAGCAGCTGCAGCGGTTCAAAAGACCGGAAAACAAAAATTAAGAATTGCCGGACACAAAAAAGCAAGTTACGAGGCTGTTTTTAGTGTTTTGGCTTTAGCGCAGGCAAATGGCTGGGACCCCGTTTTGGCATACGATAAATAAGTAAAAGATGATAGCAACGTTGAATAGTAAAACAGAATCTCCTGAGGTAGCAGATCCAAGAGATATTCGAAAAGGATATATTGCAGCGGCAGTTACGTTGGCTATTTTGTTTATTGTTCTTTTCTTTTTTACGTATGAAAAATTGGATCCTCCACCGATGGATATGGTGGTAAAAACGGAAACCACTTTGGAAGAACTTGAACTTAAAGAATTAGTAGTTGAACCAGGCAGTGGTGGCGCAACATCTCCTATAGACGCCTCTCCATCTCCTTCAGACGCACAGCAAGTATTAACCGGAAAAAGTAATACAAGTACTACACAAACTGGCAAACCTTATGGAACCGGAAAAGGGGATAATCCATTCGGTCAAGGAGTAGGTGAAAAGGGATCTAGTGTTTTTGGACGTGCAAATGGCCCAGATGACCAAAGTGATGGAACAAGTTGTGATAATACGCCAATTAATTTAAATACAATAATTAATCAACTTAAAAAAAATGTTCCTGTTACAAAACCAACGAGTGCCACTGTGACGATTAAAATTAAGGCTGATGGATCAGTTTCATCAGCGAATGTTACTGGATTAGGTGCCGCAGAGGCAAGCGTAGAGAGAAAAATCCAAGAAATTGTAATGAAATCCCAATGCACAAAATGTAATGGGAAAAATAAAAATTCAAGGACTTATACGTTTAGTAAAATTGTCTTGAAACAAGAGTAACGTGTTCTGCACCTACCAAGAAGCAATTTTCTGGCTATTTCAACAATTTCCTTCTTTTCAACAAATTGGAGCAGCAGCCTATAAACCTGATTTAGGAAACATTCAACTCTTGTTGAATAAAATTGGTAATCCAGAAAAGGAATTAAAATTTATTCATGTTGCAGGAACCAACGGAAAAGGAACTACCTCATCGATAATTGCTTCGTATCTTACAGAAAGCGGATTTTCAACTGGCTTATTCACTTCCCCACACCTACTTGACTTTCGTGAGCGAATTCGTATAAATGGAGAAATGATCTCCGAGGAATCAGTGATAGATTTCTGCAATTCCATTCAATCTGTTGGAGAGATTGAGCCTTCCTTTTTTGAGATTTCATTTGCTATGGCACTTTACCATTTTTACCAAAAAAAATGCGAGTATTGTGTCATTGAAGTAGGTATGGGAGGTCGTTTAGATGCCACCAATTGTATTACACCACTGATTTCTATTATCACATCAATTGGTTTGGATCACACGCAATTTTTAGGAGATACGAGAACGCTAATTGCATACGAAAAAGCAGGAATTATTAAAGCGCAAATTCCAGTTATACTCGGCGAAAAAGACGAAGAAACTACACCTGTTTTTCAAAAAAAGGCATTAGAAACAAATTCTTCATTTCGTTTCGTTCAAGATTCTACGTATCCATCTTGGATTGATGACCTTCCTTTTCCTTTCAATCGAGGATTTCAACTTCAAAATGCAAAAACTGCTCTACTTACCATTGATGAATTGAGTAAAAAAGAACAGATTTCTTTAGATCAAAAGTTGTTTATACCAGCACTTGAAAACATTTCAAAAAATACAGGCTATCAAAAAAGAATTGAAATAGTTCACGAAAATCCACGTGTAATTCTTGATGTTTCACACAATCTAGAGGGGATTAAAGCAACGTTGTTTCTACTGCAAAACACGTTCAAAGGAAATCTTTTTATCATTTATGGATCGAGTTCTGACAAGAATTACCACGAAATTATTTCCACTTTTCCTAAAAAAGCTATAGTTTATCTGACCACCTTTCAATCTGAAAGAAGTGTGAAAATGGAGATATTGACTAAAATAAGAGATTCAAATCAAGATACAAATATCGAAGTTTATAACGATGTGAATCAAGCAATACTCCATTGTTTAGAAAAGGCAAATGCCGAAGATACTGTACTCGTTTTCGGTAGTTTCTTTTTAATTCAAGATATAAGCCTTGATTTTAAGAACTTAGGAATCTAGTTCACATTCCGTACTTTTGCATCGTGTTTCAAACTTACAAATACCACATCTTGATGCACCTCATCATTTTCATGTGGGGGTTTACGGGGATTTTAGGGAAACTCATTCATTTAGAATCACTAGTGATTGTTTGGTATCGCGTTTTAATTGCCTTTAGTGCGCTTGGTCTTTTCATGGCGGTTAGAAAATATCCTATGCGTGTTTCAAATTTGAAATCGGTGTTCAAACTGATCGGTGTGGGAGTAATCGTAACACTGCACTGGGTTACGTTTTATAAATCAATTCAATTGTCTACTGCTTCTCTTGGGATTTTATGCCTTTCTACGACCACTTTACACGTAACATGGCTGGAGCCTTTGGTAATGAAAAGACCATTTCAATGGATTGAATTTCTGTTAGGATTAATAGTCATTTTTGGGATTTATTTTGTTTCATCAGACTTCAAACCAAATGAATATGAAGCACTTGCTTTTGGGCTAGTCTCGGCTCTTTGTGCCGCCCTCTTTTCTGTTTTTAATGCAAAATTAGCTCAAGATATCCCTACCCCAACCATTACACTTTTTGAAATGCTCACGGGTTTTGTTTTTATAAGTATGGTTTTGATTTTTCAGGGAAGATTATCCACTGAATTGTTCGTAATGACCCAAAGTGATTTTTTGTGGTTGCTATTTTTGGGTATTTTGTGTACTTCTTTCGCTTTTTTGGTCACCATTGAAATTGTAAAAATGCTAGGGGCCTTTACGGTTTTGTTAAGCATTAATTTGGAGCCAATCTATACGATTTTATTGGCAATTTTTATTTTAAATGAACACACGCTTTTGAATTCCAAATTTTACATGGGCGCTACATTGATAATCGTTGTTGTTGTTTTCAATGCGTGGATAAAAAACAGACAGAAAAAAGTAGAAATGAAAAAGTTGTCTTAACTTTACCAGCATGAAGATTACGGATGAAATGTTGAATCATATAGCCCATCTTGCGAGACTTGAATTTATTGGAGAGGAGAAGCAAGAAATCAAGCAAGATATGGAGAAGATTATAAATTTCATGGATGCGTTGAATTCAATTGATACTTCTGGTGTAGAACCACTTATTTTCATGTCTGATGAGGTAAATGTATTGAGAGAGGATGTTACTGATGAAACAATTTCAAAAAATGAGGCATTAAAAAATGCACCGAAAAAAGACTCTGATTACATTCGAATTCCTAAAGTGTTGAATAAATAATTATTTTCTTTTTCTCTTTCTATTTGCTGGTCCTGTTAGTATATTTCCAACTTCTCTGCCTATTTTTTGAATAGTTTCAACCCCAGCCGCCAGCGGTGCGGCAGATACGTCTTTATAGGATGAAAAAGAAGGGTTGATTTCAGAAGAGGGGAATACGTATACAGTGTCATTTTCTGGACATGCTTTTTCCAATTTACCGGTAAAAGAGTCAATTTCTGAAACATATGAGACGGCTCCTTTTCTTGCTAAACACGAAAAAATTAAATCTTTTTCATTTTTGGTATATAACAGGAAAAAATCATCTAAATTTTGAATTTCAATAAACTTTACGGGAAGTTCAATTTTATTGGCAATACCAACCTTTAAAAAACGATCATTTGTCGTATCTGTAGCGTAAAGATGCAGTTTAATATTAAGCTCCTTTGCCAAACGAAATACGCGCTCTGCCCATATAGCAAAGGAGTTTTCTAATTCGCAAAGTGGTGGTGCAATTACAATTAAGTTTGAGTAGCTAATTGTCGATTTTTCGAAGTGGCAAAAGAAAATAGTTTTATCACAAACATCCATGAGGTGTTCACGATCATCACCAACCATTCTTTTGATGATATTCGTATTTCTGTTATCGTTAATAACAACAATATCTGCAACTAATTCTTTGGAAACCCTTGCTATTCCTGAAGATAAATTATAATCTATCGTTGCAATTGTATTTAGTTTTGCTTCGTATCCAGAAAAATGTTTTACAATTTCCTCAAGGGATTTTCTTGATTTTCGGATCATCATTTCTGCTTTTTCATTGTTCGGGTAAACACTTACAATTGAAATAGGGTTAATAACTTTTGGATCTGAAATCATTAATGAAAAATCAATTAAACTTTCGTTTCCTTTCAATTCATTCATTGAAACCATAATATGCTGGTTTCTCAATTTTGTTTCATTGAGATCAACATCACCGATTTCATTTATGTGAATAAGCAATTTTTTACCAGCATTTTCAATTACAAAAGAAGCTGTCATGCAAGAGAATAAAATTAGTAGAATCGTAACATTTACGATATTAATATCTAAAATTTTATCATTGTACCCAACCATTATAATGGCTAAAGTTGCGGCAGCGTGGCTCGTACTCAGACCAAACATAATCTGCCTTTCGAGCACTGACATTTTAAAAATGAGCTGCGTAACAAGAGCCGCTAGCCACTTACTGAATATGGCGAATACTGTTAGCACTCCTGCAATAACTAAAGGCCAAGTTCCTTGTAAAAATGTACGATAATCTACAACCATTCCAACAGAAATAAGGAAAAACGGAATAAACAAAGAATTTCCTATAAATTCAATTCTATTCATCAAAACCGAGTTGTGCGGAATCAGGCGATTTAGAACTAATCCAGCAGCGAATGCCCCTATAATTGGTTCAATACCCGCGGTTTCAGCTAAGAATGCAGCAAAGAAAACCACAGATAAAACAAAGATATATTGGGATGTTTTTTCACTATCTAACTTACTAAAAAACCAGCGTGTTATTTTTGGAACACCAACAAACATGATGATTGAAAAAATAGTTAGTGAAGTGATTAAACGAATCCAAAAAGAAGAATCAAGATTTCCTTTGGCAGAACTCGAAATAATCGCCAAAAAAATTAAAACGGCTGTATCAGTAAGAATTGTCCCCCCAACGGTTATTGAAACTGAAGGATGTTTTGATAAGCCATATTTACTAATGATTGGATAAGCCACTAATGTATGCGTAGAAAACATTGATGCTACTAATAAGCTAGATATTTTAGGAAGGTCAAGAATATAATGGCAAATATTGTATCCTAGTATAAATGGCAGAATAAATGTTAGGAAACCAAAAGTCAAACTTTTATTTAAATATTTTTTAAATTGTTTTAAGTCAAGCTCCAATCCCGCCATAAACATAATATAGAGTAGTCCGATTGTAGAAAATAATTTGATAGAACCCTCTGATTTAAGTGCGTTTTCTCCAATTAGACCAAATGCGTGCGGCCCAATTAATAACCCAGATATTATTAATCCGATGATTCCTGGAATTCGAAATCTCCTTAGAAGAATTGGTGAGAGAAGAATGATAAATAACAAAAGCGAAAAGACTAATACAGGATTTGTCAATGGCAGTTGAAACTCCGAAATGAGGTGTTTTATAAAATCATCCACGATTTTTAAAATTACAATTTTATTCTTTTAGAAATCATTTTTTAGTCGTTTTTGCAGAATAATTATCGATCTTTAGAAAGAATTTATTTGTGAATAATTTTATATTAAATGCCTTCCTTTAACTCAACACGATAAATCACGATCCGAATTTTTTTATTAATTTTACAGTTCAAAATTTTAGGTAGATTCCACAAAAATTCAACCCAAACAATACGAATACAAATACAAATGAAATATATAGTAATTACTGGATTTGTTATACTCTTTTATGCTTGTAGGAATGAAAAAGAAATTTCATATACCATTACAGATGATTCTAGATATGTTGATGAAATTATGGCAACTGAAAATGTGGCGGAAATAGAAGAGAACTACTATGATTTCCCCAATTCTGAAGAGAAAGTAATAATTTATAACCCAAGTAGAACATTGTATAACGATCTTGTTCATACAAAATTGGAAGTTAGTTTTGATTGGGCCAATGCTCGTTTGAATGGTAAAGCAACGATAACAGCTAAACCGCATTTCTACGAAACAGATAGCTTGACGTTGGATGCAAAAGGAATGGATATTTACGCTATTTCTATGAATGGAAAAAGTGTGTCGTTTATTTATGATAGTAGTCAAATACATATAAAATTAGACAAGAAATATACGCGAACAGAAAATTATACAGTCGTTGTTAACTATGTTTCAAGACCAAATGACAGAGCACTTTCTGGAAGCGCGGCAATTACTTCTGATAAAGGCTTGTACTTTATTAATCCAAAGGGAGAAGAAAAAGGTAAAATGCCACAAATTTGGACACAAGGTGAAACTGAAGCAAATTCAGTTTGGTTTCCAACTATTGATTCTCCAAATGCTAAAACCACACAAGAAATCTTGATGACCGTCGATGATAAATACACTACCTTATCCAATGGAAAGATGATTTCATCCAAGAAAAATACAGATGGGACACGTACAGATCATTGGAAACAAGATTTGGCACATGCCCCTTATTTGTTTATGATGGCCGTTGGGGAGTTTAAAGTTGTTAAAGATTTTTATACCCGCCCAGATGGAAGTAAAATGGAGGTAAACTATTACGTAGAGCCAAAATATGAATCATATGCAAAAGCTATTTTTGGCGAGACGCCATCAATGATTAAATATTTTTCTCAACTTCTTGGGGTTGAGTATCCATGGGATAAATACCACCAAATTGTTGTCCGCGATTATGTTTCAGGCGCTATGGAAAATACTGGGGCGGTTATATTTGGGGATTATGTGTATAAAACTGATCGTGAATTGTTGGATGGCAATGACCAGTCGACAATTGCACACGAATTGTTCCATCATTGGTTTGGAGATTATGTTACTTGTGAATCTTGGGCAAACTTACCCTTAAATGAGTCTTTCGCAAATTATTCGCAATACTTATGGGATGAATTTCGCTATGGATTGGATGAGGCAAATTACCAAGCAGAAGAGGAAGCACAAGGGTATTACAATTCTACTTTTGGAAACCACCATGACTTGATTAATTACAGTTATTACGATAAAGAAGACATGTTTGACGGCCATTCATACAATAAAGGTGGTAGAATTTTACACATGCTTCGAAATTATCTAGGAGATGCCGCATTTTTTAAGGGGTTGAATATTTACCTAACTCAAAATAAATACAAGGCAGCAGAGGTGCATAATTTACGTTTGGCTTTCGAAGAAGTGTGTGGAGAAGATTTAAATTGGTTTTTCAATCAGTGGTTCTTAGGAAAGGGCCATCCCGTACTTCAAGTATATCAAACTGACAACTCTTCTGAAAAAACGGTTCAACTAAAAGTTTTACAAAAACAAAAATTATCAGAATATCCATTATACAAATTGCCGGTCTCTGTTTTAATTCAGGATGATAAAGGAAAAAGAACAGAAAAAATTACAATTACAGAGGCGGACCAAACGTTTACGTTCGCGTATTCAGGAACACTGAAAAATGTAATTTTTGATGCCAATCAAATTCTTTTGGGCTCAGTATATGTTGACAAACCCTTTAATCAGTTTATTGATCAATATCAACCAGAAAATACATATAAACTGCGCGCTCAAGCCTTAAAATACGCTTCACGAAAGGACATTGAAAAATGTCAAAAAGTAATTCTTGATGCCTTGAATGATCCTTTTTGGAACATTCGTAAAACTGCAATCGAAAAAGCCAATTTATTAACTGGAGCGTATTTAAATCAAGCAAAACAAAGAATTCAAGAATTAGCTTCTTCTGATCCCAAATCAAGCGTTCGTTCTGCCGCTTTGACTTTTATAAGTAAAACGTTGGATGAAGACGAGCAAAGTCAAGTTTATCTTGATCGAATAGATAAAGACCAGTCATATACCGTTCAAGTTGCCGCCCTATTAAATTTAGCAAAGATTAATAAGGAAAAGGGGTTGAAAAAAGCTGAGGAATTGATTGCAAAAGATAAAAGCGAAAAAATTCTCGTTGCTGTTTCAGAGGTATATGGTCAACATGGAACAGAGGAGAACTTTGCTTTTTTTGAATCAATTTTCATCACAAATAAATTCAGTGGGTTTGATGAATTGAATGTTGTTGGGGCGTTATTAGGCCTTTGTTACAACACAAATTCAAGGGTCATTGAAAAAACATATACGATTATTGAATACTTAAGAAAGGAAGGTAATTCATCAACTCAAATGTATTTTTCAAGAATAGTAGAATACACGATGGATATTATTTCTCAAAAAATAGAGGCTGAAAATCAGAAGTTAGAGGAGGCAGAAAGTGGAATTGATAAACAGGAAATTTCCAGTGAAATTGAAAATTTGGAACGATTGTATAACATTTACAGTCAAATGGTTCAAGAATAATAATTAGGAATAGACGTTAGTAAAATATGCGTCTAATTTTATGTTTGCTTCTTTTCACGTTAATTTTTAAGGTATTCTCTCAGGAATATAGACTGATGTATTCTTTTGAAGATGATTTGGCAGTAAAAATAAATCCTGATTCTATTTTCAAAAACAAGTATTTAGCCAATAAATATTTATCTGATTTACAAAATAGGCATATTGAAAAAGGGCACTATTTATTTTCAATTGAAAGTCAAGAGGAATCAAATCAATTTAAAAAAGTAAAACTTTATGTAGGGCCTTTATTTTTGGAGGCAAAATTGGAGTTAGATTCAATTGAAAAAATATTCTTAAAAAAAAATGGCTTTGTCCAAAGGCCAATAAAATTAACAAGAAACTCACTAAAAAATTATTTCAGACTGGTTTCCGAAACCTATTTAAATAATGGGTATCCCTTTGCTGCGTTTCGCATTCGAGAAGGAAATTTTGAAACATCCATAGAGTTTACAGGAAGATTATCCGTAATTCGTGGAGAAAAATATAGCTGGGGCGACTTTATAATAAAAGGGGATTCATCTATTTTTCCTTCTTTGGCATCTAATTTAAGCGGGATAAAATCGGGGAGGACATATAATGAAAGCTTACTGAAGGAAATGGAAAAAGAAATTAGCCTACTCCCATTCGTAGAACAATTTCGCAAACCCGAACTATTATTTTATGATCGAAAAGTGGATATCTACCTCTACCTCAGGTCAAAGCCCGCTAGTTCGATCAATGGGGCTCTTGGACTTCAACCAAATCCCATTACTCAACGGGTTGCCTTTACTGGGCAACTTCAGTTAAAGCTTCAAAATGTACTAAAAAAGGCAGAATTATTAGAAATGAACTGGAGAAGTATCCAGCCGGGCACCCAAAATTTATTTATTCAAAGTAATATTCCTTTTTTATTTAAGACACGATTCGGTTTAGATGGCAAGTTTAATTTATACAAAAGAGACAGTTCTTTTCTTGAGGTTAAATCAACGATAGGAGTGACTTATTCTTTAAGAAATAATTTTTTATTAAAAGGATTTTACTCCTTTTGGTCGAATAGTGTTTTAAACTCAAATTCAACCACGACCAATTATACGAGTACAGCTGTAAATTCATACGGCATTTCTGTAAATCGAAGGAATTTAGATTATGCTCCAAATCCACGACAAGGGAGTGTCATATTTGCTGAATTGGCCCTAGGGAATAGGAAAGTAAGAAGTCAAGAAAAGCCAGGGCTTTCTGCGAAAGGACAATTTACAATAGAAAAATATTATCCATTAGCTAAACGCCATATTCTAAAAATAGCCGCTAACTGGGATTGGATTTATAATGACACAACATACGCAAATGAACGAATTCGTTTTGGTGGATTAAATTCTTTGAGAGGATTTAACGAGGAGGAGCTATTCGCATCATCCTATTTAAGTAGTCTAGTTGAATATCGATTTTTACTCGATAAAAATTCCACATTATTTGGTTTTTTCAATCAAGGATGGTACGAGGACAATTCGCGTTTAAATTATGTCAAAGACTCGCCTTACGGATTTGGATTTGGATTATCGTTTGGAACAAGGCTTGGGATTTTTTCAGTTACGTATGCACTTGGAAAGCAATTTTCCAATTTAATTCAATTGAACCAGGGCAAGATTCATATTGGTTATATTTCTTTTTTCTAAGTTTTTAAAAAGTATTTTCTGAAAGACTTTTAGGAGGATATTGACTGCCTAATAAAACACCTGAAGTATGAGACTGCCATGGTTTTGTAACCCGATCGGAGCAGTGCTATTTCCACCCGCATAAAAATTGCTAAAAGCATATTTACAAGACCTCACGTCAAATGTATAATTGCCGGGAGTAGTAATATTAATATAACCGTTCAATGACCATATACCAATCGTTCCAAATACACCCTGAACATTGTTTACATCGATGACTTGAAACATCTGTGGAATTCCTATATTGTTCTGAAATACCTGCATCACGCACCCTGAGCCCAGTGCTTGAGTTGAAAATGTTTCAAGATTACCCGTTGTTGAAATAAAAACTTTTGCAGGCACTGTGGTGATATTGATTGTTTGGCTTAAACCCGTAACAGGAGTAAAGTTTGGGTAAGTACTAGAAATAGTTGTCCTTGTCGCATATACACCGAAGAAATTAGCGGTTACCGGTGGGCCTTGCGGACCTGCCGGTCCAGGATTTCCTTGTGCTCCGGGTGGTCCCACCGCTCCAGGAACTCCTTGTGCTCCGGCTGGACCGGCTGGACCGGCTGGACCTGCCGGTCCTACAGCACCATTTTGTCCATTGCAGATATATTGACTCGAACTAATCTCAGAAACTTCAAGTATTCCATTTGCGTTTGCATCGTTTCCAACCTCGAGAATAATCCCCCCAAAAGGGCAATTTACACCGGTAGGGATTACATTTGTATTTGCAATTAGATCTGAGGAACTTGTTGATCCCGAGCAAAGCGAATTCCATGCAGAAAGAGGAATTGAATAAAACATCACACAATTTACATCCGTATCATAAACCAACAAGCCATTTGCCGGGGTAGCAATTGCGTTTCTTTGAGCACTGGTCATTCGAGGGATTAACATTCCTTTCGAAGTTGAATTTACATCCAATACACTTGTGGCATTTGGGGTAGCCGGGACATCCGATATACTCACATTTTGTTGGGCTAAGAATAAGTTATTTGAATAGAATATACAATTCGTTATAAGAAAGCAAAGTAAAAAAGTATTTTTCATAAGTTGAATTTATCTCATTAGTGTTAAATGACCCGATAGTATTATTTTTTTATCGGTCTCGTTTGGTTTATATGTTATTTTCCAAACATATACGCCATCAGGGCAATCTTTTCCAAGCCCTCCGTACGTTCCGTCCCATCTTGCTAAGGCATCATTACTCTCCCATATTAATTCCCCCCACCTATTAAAAATTAGTAATTTGAAATTAAAAGGATCAAAACCCTGAGTAAATACAGGCCCCCATGTTTGATTAAATTCGTCTTTATCGGGGGTGAAAGAATTTGGGACATAGAAAATCACGTCTTCCTCATAGGTTATGACAGCGGTGGTAGAGTCAACACACCCATTATTTGTGAAGGCGTATAAAGTGACGAGTGTATTTCCTGTTATGTTTGTGAAGGAAGTTATTGGACTCGCTACATTCGATGTATTGCCATTACCAAAATCCCAAAAATAAGTATCAGCACCTGTGGAATTATTGTAAAAGGTAACATTCTCTTGGCTGCTCGAAAATTCAGTTGTACTGGTTGTAAAAGCAGCATTTGGACTATTATCTATACAGATCAAATCGGCTGCAGTAGTGCTTGAAGAGCAATTGCCAACACTTGCGGTTAATGTAATGTCGTAGCATCCCGGTGTAGTGAAGATTTCATTTAAGCTCGCCCCGTTTCCTATCAAATTACCATTTGATAACCATGTGTAGGTAGTCCCCGAAATATCCGTTGTTTGAAGCGAGGCAGTTAGAGGAGAACAACCTGCAAGTGTAGCAGTATTTATTGTTGGAGCAGTCGGATTTAAATTCGTTAAGATGTATGGAATATCAACGAAATTATTCCATCCTGTTGCTGTTGATTTTGTAAATCCTGAAATATTTGAAAGTGCTACGGCGGGGATGTCCTGCCAAATCCCATTGCTTGTAATATTCCAACGAGCCATATCATTCCATTGCCCATCGGCAGCGGGGATGAAACAAACTCCGACATCTGCAGGACTTGTGCCAGAAATTCTATCAATTTGATGATAAAAAGCAGAATTTGTCTCGCATAATATTGGCTCAGTACTATTGCGATTGTATGATTCTAAACTAGCATCTAGATTTGCCATTCGGACACTGTACTCATTGATGTTTGCATCGTTGGGATTAATTTCAACTGGTCTATATCGAAAAGTTCCTGAACCTGGGATATTTGCACTCGTATTTGCTGTTGATCCTGTTGGGAATAAATACAATCCCGTATTTTGAGTGGTTCTTGAAAGAAATCCACCGTTAGCACTTGAGATAAAGCCAGTAGTTCTTATAATGGCATTTAATGCTGGACTAGTTACATAAAAGCCATATAAATCCGTATTTAAATGAAGATGTTTTAAATCAAGAGTCCCTTTTGCAATCTTATCCACCTGTTGCGTTTTTATCCCCGATCCGTCTAGTGTAAGGTTAAAAAATTGGGTAATAGAGCTTCCTCCTAAAAATTGATTGTTACCCTCAAAAAATACCGTTCCAAGTGTAGAATTAAAACTACCGTTATCAATCCAATTCCCGAGTAATCTGACGTAACCATCGGCATTTATGCTTGAATTATTTATGACATTTTGCGTGACATATAATTCAGAACTGGTAGGCGTGCCGTTTCCATTGACAGCTAAAACACCTGTATTATTGTTTGAAACACTTCCATTCACATAAATGAACGAACCTGGTTGTGCTGTAATAAATCCACCATTATTAAATAGTGTTTGAGCGTCACCGTTAAAAAAGACGACAGATAATAATATAGAAAAAAACCAGCGACTATTCATTTAATAAAGTTCAATTTCTCATTTCAATTTTTCGATAACGGATACGTTCTCTTTTAAAATTATTAAATATTAGACAATAAAGTTTTTAATAGGTTGTTTAAAACAAGCAATTTAAGAAACAAACGTACAGAAAAAATTATATAGTACAAACTGAACTCGGGGATAGATTTTTTTAATATTTTGGTTTATCATTTTAATTAAGCTGGATAAATTATTCATTACTTTTGTTTGATATGATATGTATAAAGCAAGCGGAATTTGTTATTTCATCTACCGACCATAAAAAGGGACCTCAAGACAGCAAACCAGAATTTGCTTTTATTGGGAGGTCGAATGTTGGAAAATCTTCCCTCATTAATATGCTTACAAATCAGAAAAGATTAGCAAAGACTTCTGGCACTCCTGGGAAAACTAGATTAATAAATCATTTTTTGATTAATGAATCGTGGTATTTGGTAGATTTACCAGGCTATGGATATGCACGTGCATCGAAAAAAGATATTAGAACATGGGAAAAATTCATTGTAGATTATTTATTGCATCGGGAAAACCTTGTAAATCTTTTTGTGCTTATAGATTCTCGACTTGACCCTCAAAAAATTGATATTGAATTTATGAATTGGTGCGGTGAAAAAAGAATCCCATTTTCAATTGTCTTTACGAAATTAGACAAACTCTCAGGGGCCGAATACTCAAAAAATTTATCAAAGTATAAAAAGGAACTTCAAAAATCTTGGGAGACAGTGCCGCCAGTTTTTTCAACCTCAAGCACATCAAAACACGGTCGAGAAAGTATTTTAAACTATATTGAACAAATTATTAAATCTCTTTGAGATAAACCGATGAAAGATCCATCGACTCAATAGAGCTAACGGTAAAATCTCTTATTTTTAAATTATAAATAACAAATAAATCTTCAAAATAGACAGGCATTATAATTGCCTCATTCATGATAAATTGATTACATAAATTCAGATATTTATATCGTTTTTCTTTATTTTTTTCAACGAGCGATTTGGCAAAAACTGTATTGAAATCTTTATTTAGACAAGTAATATTTCCCCATGAAGGATTGATGTAAGAATATTTTTGATAAAAATTACTAACAATACTTTCAGGGTCTGGATAGTCTGAAATCCACCCTGATTTCCAAAAAACAGCTTCTCCCTTTTTAATGGCATCTTGTTTTTCACGAAAAGAGCATAATTTAATTTTGATGTCAACACCTAAATTATTTTTAAGTTGTTCAGTGATATTTTTAGTCCAAAGATTGGTTGAGGTTCCTAACATAGTATTGACCCAAAGTGTAATTGGGGGGAATCCTTTTCCCATTGGGTAACCTGCTTGAGTTAAAAGATTTTTTGCTTTATCTGGGTTGTATTCAGTTATAAAATTTGTGTCGGCAATAAATCCGTTGATTTCAGAAATAATTCCGAATCTCGCGGGGATCCCATCACCCATTAAAATCTCATCTGTGACTTTTGTGATATCAACAGCGTTAAGAAATGCTTGTCTAACCAAAAGATCATTAAATGGTTTTTGTTTTGTTGAAAAAGCCAGGTAATTTATCCTAGAGCTTTTTCGAGAATAAATCCTATGTTTTTGATTTTTTCCTTTTTGAGCCTCATTTAAAGAGCCAAAAAGATTAGTAACATTTTCAGTTGGCACATTTAAAATGATATCTATTTCATTCTTCTGAAAAGCTTGAAGTTCACTGTTCTTGTCTTTACCGTATTTCATTTCAATTTGGGCTAAAAACGGAAGTATATTGCCAAATTTATCCTTTCGCCAGTACTTATCATTTCTTTTTAGAGTTATTCCATTATCATTCATTTTTTCTAATAAGAACGGCCCCGTGCCAACGGGGTGTTTTGTAATGGAATTACCATATTTTGTTAGTGCTTCTTCGGGAAATATTCCAAGACCTGAGTGAGAAAGGATTTTCTCAAAATTCACAAAAGGTTGTGTCAATGTAATTGAGAATTTATGCGAATCAATTACTCTTATTCCAGTTATAGTTTTACTTTTCTTATTATAGTATTCTGCTGAACCAACGATTTTTGATACAAGTAAATGAGATAGATGATTTAATTCTGTTTTAGAGCAAGCGAATTGAAGCACAAAAGCGACATCTTGAGCTGTTAGTTCTCGAGTTTTATTTTTAAAGCAAGGGGCCTCATGAAAGTAAATACCTTTTTTGAGGTTAAATGTAAATAATAAACCATCACTTGATTTTACGTACGATTCGATTAGAAAAGGTTCTACGGATTGATTATTTGTTGATTCTTTAAATAAAGATTCAAAAATCTGGGTGTTAATTCGTTGAGAATATATATCTGATGAACTAATTGGAAATAAAGCAGTTACTTTTTCCAAGGACATAAATCGAAAGGAACCCCCGTAGAACTTATCACCGATTGCCGGTCTTTGTTTCGAAATTGAATTTTCTGAACAGGAAGCATATAGAAAAATAAAAATAAAAAAATAGACTCTTATTTTCATTGTCACTAATTTTAGCCATTCTCTGCAACAACCTCTTGGATTTCGCTAAAGTGTTGTTTGAGTAAATTTTCTATACCCCCTTTAAGGGTTGCAGTAGAGGAAGGACAACCAGAGCACGAACCTTTTAAAACAACGGTAACAATTCCATTATCAAAACCACGATAATCAATAGCACCGCCATCGTTTTCTACGGCAGGCCTAACATATTCATCAAGTAAATTTCGTATAGCGTCATCAATTTCATGCGGTTGAAATTCTTTTCTGTTTTGGTTTAATATTTCTGACTCTGCTATGACGGGTGGCATTTGAATGAGCACATCTTTACTTTCAGCTATCCACGATTTTACAAATTCCCTTAATTCCATTGTAATAAAATCCCAAGGGACATTATCTGTTTTAGTAATAGTAACAAAATTTGCTGCAATAAAGACATTCTTTACAAAGGGAAATTTAAATAATTCTTCGGCAAGGGGAGAGTATCCTTTCGCATCGGAGGCCATTTTAAATTCAACAGTTTCCCCTGAAACGAGTAAGTATTTATTGACAACAAATTTCATTGTTGTTGGATTGGGTGTCATTTCAGTATATACGGTAACAGGGACTGCCATTTTTATTGAAAATTAGTATTATATTGAAATTTTTATGCGTCAATTTTTGCATATTTCGCGTTTTTCTCAATAAATTCCCTTCGAGGGGGCACATCATCACCCATTAACATTGAGAAAATTTGATCACATTCGGCAGCATTTTCAATGGTAACTTGACGTAAAGTTCTTTTTTCTGGATTCATAGTTGTTTCCCATAACTGCTCCGCGTTCATCTCTCCTAACCCTTTGTATCGTTGAACATTTACAGAGGATTCGCTCCCAGCTCCTTTCATCTCTTGAATCAGTCGATCACGCATATCCTCATTCCAAGCATATTCTGATTTAGTGCCTTTTTTTACTTGATACAATGGTGGTGTTGCAATATAGATATATCCATTTTCGATTAATTCCTTCATGAATCGGAAGAAGAAAGTCAGTATAAGTGTTTCGATGTGTGAACCATCAACGTCGGCATCACACATGATAATAATTTTATGGTAACGCAGCTTTTCTAAGTTTAATGCTTTTGAATCTTCTTCAGTCCCAATTCTCACTCCAAGGGCCGTATAGATATTTTTTATTTCTTCGTTTTCAAAAATCTTGTGCTGCATTGCTTTCTCTACATTCAAGATTTTTCCACGAAGTGGCATAATTGCCTGAAAATGGCGATCCCTACCTTGCTTTGCTGTTCCACCCGCCGAGTCTCCCTCTACAAAGTAAATCTCACACGCGGCAGGGTCTTTTTCTGAACAATCGGCTAATTTACCAGGCAACCCAGAACCTGTCAACACATTTTTGCGTTGAACCATTTCACGTGCCTTTCTAGCAGCGTGTCGAGCTCGTGCAGCTAAAATCACTTTCTCAACAATTAGTTTAGCCTCAGCCGGGTGCTCTTCCAGGTATGCAGATAACATTTCAGAAACCGCTTGGCTGACAGGCGCAGTCACCTCTCTGTTTCCAAGTTTAGTTTTTGTTTGTCCTTCAAACTGAGGTTCTTGCACTTTAACAGAAACAACAGCGGTTAAGCCTTCTCGGAAATCATCCCCGTCAATTTCAATCTTTTCTTTAGCCAACATTCCTGATTCAGTCGCATATTTTTTCAAGGTGTTTGTTAATCCGCGCCGAAAACCAGATAAATGCGTTCCCCCTTCATGAGTATTTATATTATTTACATAAGCCTGAATATTTTCAGTATAGGATGTATTGTAGGTAATGGCAACCTCAACCGGCACATTTTCTCTTTCTCCTTCAAAATAAATAACATCAGAAATTAAAGCTTCTCTATTTCTATCAAGATACTGTGCGAATTCCTTCAATCCACCCTCAGAATGATAATTAGTTGAAGGGGGATTTCCATTTTCATCTGCAACACGCATGTCAGTCAACGTAATGTTGATTCCTTTGTTTAAAAAGGCTAATTCTCGCATTCTTGCTGCTAAGGTGTCAAAATTATATTCGGTGGAATCAAAAATAGTTGAGTCGGGCTTAAATGTTTGGATAGTACCAGTCTTATCAGAAACCCCAATTTCTCTTACCTCATATAGTGGTTTCCCTATTGAATATTCTTGTTCAAATATTTTACCTTCACGGTGTACCTCGGTACGCATATGTATTGACAAAGCATTAACACATGATACCCCAACCCCATGCAATCCGCCAGAAACCTTGTACGTATCTTTGTCAAACTTACCTCCCGCATGTAAAACAGTCATTACAACTTCGAGGGCTGATTTCTTTTCTTTGGAGTGCATTGCAGTTGGAATCCCTCGTCCATTATCTTTGACTGTAATTGAATTGTCTTCGTTTATAATAACATTAATTGTATCACAATGCCCTGCAAGGGCCTCGTCAATGGAGTTATCAACCACCTCATAAACCAAGTGGTGAAGCCCTTTTACACTGACGTCTCCAATGTACATTGCAGGTCTTTTTCGAACTGCCTCCAAACCTTCTAAAACCTGAATATTATCGGCTGAATAATTACTTCTATCGATTTCCTCTTCACTCATAATCTAATGGTTCTTTTTGAATTAAAAAAGTACAAAAGCAAAGATAATGAAGACAGGGGGTAAAGTCAAATAAAACCTAGTGTTTTAGGGTATAATTATTAACAACATTTCAACCCTTTGAATTGTCTTTATTCACTTCGTTATCACGAAATGCGGATGGCATCAAGCTAGGGATTATTTTTAAAAATATTGGCAGTAAAAGCGACCCTCCAGGGATTAAAAATATAGCCAATGAAGGCATTGATCGCATGATGTCCATCAGTTGATTTTTAACCACTTCTTTTTCCTTTTTTGTTAAATCTTTTTGAGTAGATTTTGCGAGTAAGAACATTAATTCTTTGCTCTGTTGAATTTCTAACACTAATTTATCTTTATTTCTTAAAAGGATTTTACCCCAACGTTTTGATAGGTTAGAAAATAATATTTCTGTGGACGAACCTAAATAAGGAATTAGTGTCTCATTTTCCAATATGAAAGCGGTGGTGTTTGCAAGAGTTATTTCGGTTATTTCTAAATTAAGATTAAGTGCTAGACAAAGATTTACAAGAAAAGCCCTTTCTTCTTTGCTAACTTCATTTTTATACGAGAATACAAAAGCGGATAAATAAACAAGAAAGAGGTTGAAATCTTCGGACTCATTTTTGAATTGTTCTAAATTTAGTTGGAATAATGGAGTTTGAAATTTAATTTTAAAATCATCATCTATCTCCCTATCTAGTTTTGCGCTTGCTGCATAAAAGATAAATAATTTCTCTTCAATTTCGGACACTTCTGTACTAGTATGAACAGCGCCGACAAAACAATGCATTGCTTTTTCTGCAAGTGTTTGAAAGGGCCTGATTTTCTTTGTTTTTAGAAACTCCTTGAAAAGAATTACATCAAGAAATAAAAACGCATTATTTAAGGTGTTTAGCCAAATTCGCGTTTCCAGTATGCGTTTGTCCAATTCCAATCTTTCCTCAATGGCTGTTTCAATCGAAGAAATAGCAGATTCTTTTTTGAAGAAAGATAAAAAGTCGAATGAGTTTTTAGGTTTTATAGAGGAATAATACGAAGCTAAATCAGTAATAAAAGCCTCTTTATCAAAAAGAAAATTGGATTGTGTCCAATGCGTCCAAAGTAAGGTCTCAAAAAAAAGATTTTTTAATTTATCTTTAGGAGTCCAATTGGATTGTAATTTAGCAGGGCTAAAAATCGTATTAACAGCAACACCATATATTAATCCTGAATCTCTAGAAATATCAACAAGTGTACAATTATTTTTTGTAATTAATTGAATTTGATTTGTTTCAATTAATTCAAAGTATTTTTCAATCCAACCTGTCGATCCAGGATAAAACACAGAATTATTTTAAGGTATATCTAACTGCTAATCCACCGCCCCAAGAAAATAAATTTTTATTTCCAATTAATTGTATTACTGGGCCAGTATCTAATGCTATATTTAGAGGGAAGTCTTGAAATGTATATTCTATACCTAAAACGCCAATTGCGCTTAGTAAAAGCGATTTATTAACAGACCCCACGGTTGGTCCAACACCAAAATACCAGTATAGGCCATTTGGTTCGGGAAGAGGTTTTTGAATCTCGAACAAACCGGAAATAGCTAGCCCACTATCATATCCTCCAATGGAGAATTCAGCAGCTGTGCTACTGGATAGTATTTTCTTAATATTAATTCCACCTAGAGATGGATAACCACCCTTTAATCCTATTGCTGTTTTGTAGGATTGAGAAAATGTAAATGATGAAACTGAAATGACTACTAAAAACAAAATCTTATTCATACAATAATTTTTATCTAAAATTACAGTTTGCCCGCCAAGGTAAATCCCTTTTGTTCTGTAAAAAACACACCCCCATCTGTTGAAAACACCTCAAAAACCAGCAAATAAACGCCAATACTTGCTTTAACATGTTGATTGGTAGTACCATCCCAAGAAAAAGTACCAAAAGAACCTAGTAATTCATTTGTGAAAATAGTTTTAATGAGACGTCCTCGATCATCATAGATTTGTGCTTTGCCTAATAATCCAGAATTAGTCAAATTATAATTTATTTGAAGAACATCTTGATGTCCATCATTGTCGGGAGAGAGGATGTCTTCTGTAAATGATATTTCACCATTTGAAACTGCGGGTCTAAATTGAGAATTAACTCTTCCTGGTGTAGCGAAACCGATGTCTTCGGCGGCGGAATGCCAATTAAAAGAACTGCTCGATTCTCCCTTAGGATCAATGCGCTCCAGAGAAACACCATCGGTATTATCTAATAAGTCAAAATGCCATTCATCGAGGTAAGAAACTTTGTCAATAATTTCGGCATTATAAATCAAATAAACCGTTCCAGAATCGTTGTTATAACTCGGCATTTCACTAAATAGAAATTTTCCTGGTATTGCAAAGGGGTAATTTTGTTTAACAAAATTTGAATCTTCACCAACTACCACATAATCTTTGGGTTGAAGCAAATAATTATTTGCAATTGATTTAAAATTCGCGATTGTATCCCCTTCAAAATTGGCAAACTGCCAATCTTTCAGGTTTATCACTTTGTCAGAATTATTGTATAACTCAATCCAGTCCTGACCACCGTTTAATGGATTTTGAAGGATCTCATTAATAATTACATCTCCAGTTTCCGGGTTTTCTGGCAAGACAAATTCTCCATTCCATCCAATCCCGTTCCCCCAACAATCTAAAATTGGGTTTATGTTGTATGTGTAGAGTTGAGAGGGGACGAGTGATTCGTTGAATTGCACCAACATTGTGGAAGGGAATTCTTCGGGAATAAATCTATTTTGAACGGTTAATTCAGGATTAAAAGTGAGTGAGCAAAGAACAAGAGAAAGTGAATCCATACCTTCATTGAAATGAAATTCCAAATAATTTGGGGATGAGGCCAGAACAAAGTCAATTTCCGGGCCGTCAACATCAACTAACGGATTGAATACAGAATTTAAAAAACCTGGAGTTCCGCCCAAAATCCACGTGGAGGCAATCCAATTATCGCTATCCGAGCACGGATCGTTGGGATTAATGAGCTCTAAGGAATAGCCCCCATTTTTCTTGTCTTCATCACCGTACCACTCATCCGTGAAGGATAATTTATCGATAATTTGCCCTAAATTGTCTTTCAAAATAACATCATCAGCTGCATTATTTAAACTGGGGAAACTTGTCACCCCAATTGCTAAAGTTGTTGTAAATGCTGGGATATTGGCTGAAGCTGTTAGTACTTTGTACTCACCGGGTAGTAACCAAGAATTTGCAATCGTTCCATCTGAAGATGCATCCCCAATTTTCCAACCGGTCAAATTCAAAATCTTATTACTCTTATTATATATTTCAACGAACTCCACTTCAGGAAGGCCAATGACAGGCGTCGGATCTGGAAAAAACTCGTTGATGATTACGTCGCCAGGTAAAACAGACTCAGCAATTAAATATTGAAAATTCACCGTTTGATTTCCGGAAACATTTGATGAAATATCTGATATATTCGTTGTTGTCAGAGAATAGCTTGTTCCATTAGTGAGTGCTGTGCCCGTTGTTAAATGAATCAATGATGTATTCAATGGGTCAAGGGTAGCAGAAGAAATCGAAATATTTGGATTAATCGAATAGTTTATCGCATTCTGAGCACTTGTTGGATCTAATGATTCGTTGAAAAAGACATCTACCTGAGTGGGTGAATTTGCAGTAGCGGAATTTAAAATGGGCGGCTGATTATCTATACTTTCATTTCCGATGTAGATGTCGTCGTAAAAGAATTTATTGGCATTACTTGAGGTGTAGGTATCTAAAACACCGAAATGCGTTCCAGTTAACGAACCAGGATCGTTGGCCGTTCCCTGTAAAATGAAATTTTGTCCTCCTGATAAATCGGCAAATAAACTCCAATTTCCAACAGCATCTCGCTTGACTTTTACGCGCACTGTAAAAGAATTAGCAATTTGCCCATCAACTCCAGTACACAATTGGGTCGCTACTCCTCCTTGTATTTTAAATAATCGGATGGCATCAATGGCATTCGCTTCGCCGAACTGTAAATAATAGCCATTTTGAACCAAGGTTAAATCGGCATTATCGGCGGTTAAATAGACTCTTCCATAATTACTTGAAGAAGGAGAAAAACTTTGTTTGGCCCAAACTCGCCATTCCTTGGCATTGAGGTCAGGTAAATTGTGTGGGGTACTGAGATAAGAAGTGGCGGTAACCGTATTATTTAATTGCAACTGCTGAGATGAATTCACAATAAAATCTGCCGTTGTACCAAACCAAGTTGGATTGTTAGTGAAGTCTCCGTCTGAAAAATCATCCACTACTTGTGCCGAAACTTTCGCAGCAAGAAGGAGCATAAACGCAACAAAGAAGGTCCGGAACATATTATATCAAATTTACGAACAAAGTTTGAAATTTCTTTATTATCAAAAAAATCTTGGCTTTAGATAAGATCAATTTGTGACAAAAAAAACCGCTTAAAAAATTAAGCGGTCTTAAATATGTGAATCGAATTTATGCTTCCGTTACTTCGATTGGTGTAACTGAAACAAAAGAACGATTATCTTTCTTTTTTCTGAACTCAACTATTCCATCAACAAGAGCAAATAAAGTATGGTCTTTTCCAATTCCAACATTGTTTCCCGGGTGATGGGTTGTGCCTCTTTGTCGAACAATTATATTACCCGCAATCGCAGCTTGTCCTCCAAAAATTTTAACTCCAAGACGCTTACTGTGTGATTCACGTCCATTTTTCGAACTACCAACTCCTTTCTTATGTGCCATTTCTGTAAACTTTTGATTAACTTAATTTGATGTTTTTGATCGTTAAGCATGTAAAAGACTGACGGTGCCCGTTTTTCTTTTTATATCCTTTTCGACGCTTTTTTTTGAAAACAATAACTTTATCTCCTTTTACGTGATCATTTACCACTGCAGAAACTACTGCTCCTGCTATAGCCGGGGCGCCTACTTGAATTTTTCCACCGTCATCTACCAACAATACGCGGTCAAAAGAAATTTTTGCCCCGCTCTCTGCCGCTAAACGATGTACAAAAATCTTTTGGTCTTTTTGCACTTTGAACTGCTGCCCTGCTATTTCTACAATTGCGTACATATAGCTAATTTTTAAATTTAATCCCAAATTGGGGAGGCAAAGATACGATAAAATCTAAAATCACCAACATGATAGAGTATTTTCTTTGTTAGAAGCGGTTAATTTAAAATTAGGAATTAAGAAATGAATTTTTCTTTTCTATTTCAACACAATACTTTTTCAATAATTTTGCACTCTCAAATATGGAGATTAGAAATTTTTTAAACCTCTTTTATAGCTATCCTCCTGTGGAGGAGACAGTAAAAGCTCTTGGCAAAGAAGGGAGTCGCATTCATTGGAAGGGATTGGTGGGATCTTCACGAGGTATTTGTGCTGCTGCAACAGCAAACCAAGTTTCTGGAAACCACATTTTTATTCTCGCAGATAAAGAAGAGGCCGCATATTTTCTTAATGATTTACAAGGATTATATCCTGATAATAAACGTATTTTATTTTATCCGGCATCCTATAAAGCTCCTTATCAACTTGAACAGACGGATAATGCGAATGTAGTTTCAAGAGCTGAAGTACTTGAAAGAATATGTCAGGGTTCAAATAATTGGATTGTTACTTATCCTGAGGCTTTATTTGAAAAAATACCGACCCAAAAAAAATTGGTTGACAATACGTTGAAGGTCCAAGTATCAGCCTCGTATTCTATTGATTTTTTAAATGAGCTTTTATTGGAATATCAGTTTGAGCGCGTTGATTTTGTATATGAGCCCGGTCAATTTTCGATTCGAGGCGGGATCGTCGATGTATTTTCATTCTCACATGATTTACCTTTTCGCATTGAGTTTTTTGGTGATGAGGTGGATTCAATTCGGACCTTTGATCCATCAACTCAATTATCTGAAAAAACACACCAATATTTTTTTATTGTCCCGAATATACAGGGGAATCTGATTCAACGTGGCGTAAGTTCTTTTTTTGAGTTTATCGGTAAGGATGCCGTGGTTTGGTTAACTGATGCTCAACAAATTGAAGATGTTCTCAAGCGAGAATACGACAAGGCAGTTGGAATTCACAGTTCATTGGAAACAACTGTAAAATTTGGACTTCCCAATGAACTATACCTACATCCAACGGTCGCTCTGAAGGAAATAAGTGAACTAAGAACCGTTGAATGGGGTGCGAAAAAATATTTTGAATCGACTACTTTGGTTGAATTTGATTTTATTCCGCAGCCTAGTTTCAATAAGAATTTTGACTTATTATCAACCGATTTGGTCGAACGATCAAAACAACATTTTACTAACCTTATTTTTTCCAATCAACCCAAACAAATTGAGCGACTGCATCAAATTTTTCAGGATACAAATCAAGAGGTTGAATTCGTTTCAATGAATTTATCCCTCCACGAGGGATTTATTGCGCCTAATTTAAAACTAGTTTGTTACACTGATCATCAAATCTTTGAGCGCTATCATCGTTTTCGTTTAAAAGAAGGTTTTCAGCAAGCAAAACAAGCACTGACGCTCAAAGAAATTTACAACCTGCAAAAGGGCGATTATGTAACGCACATTGATCATGGAATAGGTCAATTTTCTGGACTTGAAACAATTGATGTAAACGGGAAACCGCAAGAGGCAATTCGTTTAGTTTACAAGGATGGTGATGTCTTGTATGTTGGAATTCACTCGCTCCATCGCATTTCTAAATTTACCGGTAAAGATGGAACAGTTCCTAAAATGAACAAACTAGGAACGCAAGCTTGGACAACGCTTAAAAATAAAACAAAGAAGAAAATCAAGGAACTTGCATTTGATTTAATTCAACTGTATGCAAAACGAAAAAGTCAGCCAGGATTTGCGTTTTCACCAGACACCTATTTGCAAAATGAGTTGGAGGTTTCTTTTATGTACGAGGATACGCCTGACCAAGCAAAAGCAACCGCAGCATTCAAACAAGATATGGAGTCGGCAACACCCATGGATCGTTTGGTTTGCGGCGATGTTGGTTTTGGGAAAACTGAGATTGCTATTCGAGCGGCATTTAAAGCAGTGGCAGACTCAAAACAAGTAGCGGTTTTAGTACCAACCACAATTCTTTCGATGCAGCATTTTCGGAGTTTTAAGGAACGCTTGAAAGATTTTCCTTGTAATATAAATTACATTAATCGATTTAAATCGACAAAGCAAACTACCGAAGCTCTTAAAAAAGTGGCAAGTGGTGAAATTGATATTCTAATTGGCACCCATGCCTTGGCTGCAGATCGCGTAAAATTCAAAGATCTGGGCTTGATAATTATTGATGAGGAGCAAAAGTTTGGTGTTTCAGTGAAAGATAAATTAAAAACCTTACGAGCTACGGTGGATACGCTGACACTTACTGCAACTCCAATTCCTAGAACCTTACAATTCTCTTTGATGGGGGCGCGTGATTTAAGTATAATTAATACTCCGCCACCAAATAGACAGCCTGTTCTGACTGAAATAATTGCATTTAACGAGGAAGCAATTCGTGATGCAATTTCTTACGAGGTCAGTAGGGGAGGGCAGGTTTTCTTTGTAAATAATAGACTATCAAATATTCGTGAAATTGCCGGAATGATTCAGCGTTTGTGTCCTGGAATTCGCATTGGAATTGGTCACGGGCAGATGGACGGGAAAAACTTAGAGAGGGTCATGCTGGATTTTATTGACGGGACTTATGACGTATTGATTGCTACAACAATTATTGAATCCGGAATTGATATTTCAAATGCGAATACGATAATTATCAACGAGGCTCACCAATTTGGCTTGAGTGATTTGCATCAGCTACGAGGACGTGTTGGACGCAGCAATAAAAAAGCGTTTTGTTATTTAATTTCCCCTAAATTCAGCATATTATCATCTGAAGCAAGAAAACGCTTGGAGGCATTGGTTCAATTTTCAGATTTAGGTTCTGGATTCAATATCGCCATGAAGGATTTGGATATACGTGGAGCGGGAAATCTTTTAGGAGGTGAGCAAAGTGGATTTATTTCAGAAATTGGATTTGAGATGTATCAAAAAATTCTTAATGAGGCAATGCAAGAATTGAGGAACAATGAATTTAAAGACTTATTTGATGAAAGAGAAACAGATAGCTTTCAAGATTTTGTGAATGATTGTATTTTTGAAACTGACCAGGAGGTTCGAATTCCTGATGATTACGTAAATAATGTTGCCGAACGATTGAGTTTGTACCAAGAGCTTGATAGCTTAAAATCTGAAGAAGAATTAACTCAATTTTCAATTCGGTTGATAGATCGATTTGGGCCTTTGCCGAGAGAAGTTAAGGAATTACTTGTCTCATTTCGGTTAAGATGGTTGGCTCAGGAATTAGGGATGGAAAGAATCGTAATTAAATCGCGAAAACTAGTTGGGTACTTTATTCCCGATCCACAGTCGTCATTTTACGAATCTGAAATATTTACTCATCTACTAAGCACCATTCAAGTAAATCCGCAGGGTTATAGATTGGCTCAGCAAAATGATAAACTAAGGTTGGTTATTGAGCCGGTTATTCATATTAAAGACGCTATGGAAAAAATGAGTGAGTTGAAACAATCCTGCAAATGACGTGCATTTGGCAGTGAAAATATATTATAAATTTAGCATATGATTCATTGGAAAAACGACTTAAAACCAGAAGCTCCTTTTATCGCTTCTATCTTCAATTATTACCTTTCAGATGATTTG
>VGFL01000011.1 GCA_016868915.1 Bacteroidota bacterium
AAACACAATTAATTTAATTGGCGGTAAGTCAGATGTAAATATTGCAGCGCTTGAGGCTGGAATGTATATTTTCAATGTTACACTTGAAAATGGAAAAACCGCTCAATTTAACGTTGTAAAGAAATAATTAAAATCTACATAGAAAAGGCTAGGGAAACTTAGCCTTTTAATTAATAAAGATAAAATTCTTGTTATAATTGTTGTTAAACGTGCAAATAAGGCGTGGCTTAATTATCTCTATTCTTACCATTCTATCTTATGCAAGAAGTCAGGTTGGTTGTGAAAACGCCGATTTAGAAATGGGAAATTTTACAAATTGGACGGGACAAACGGGTTATTGCTGTGGAATTTATACACCAAATGATGGAATCATCAATGGCCGACACACCATAATGAGCGGCAGCGCAATTGATCCCTATTCATGCGGGAATGTTCCTGTTGTTGCGCCCGGAAGCATTTATTCTGCAAGGCTAGGAAATGATGACGTCAATAACGAGGCAGAAAGACTTACATACACATTCACAATTACTCCTACAAATACGCTGATTATTTATAAGTATGCGGTTATTTTAGAGGATCCAAGTCACTCTCCCTGGGAACAACCGCGTTTTGAGGCAAAATTAATGGATCAATTTAATAATGTGATTCCTTGTACGGAATATTATGTTGCAGCCGGGCCAAGTTCGGGGTTTCAAAATTGTGGATGGGATTATCAATATTTGCCGTGGACCACTATTGGCGTCGATGTTTCTGATTACGTAGGGCAAAATGTAACCATTGATTTTTCAACTGGTGATTGTTCGCTCGGCGGTCATTTTGGATATGCATATGTAGAGGCAAGCTGCAGTGAATTTGCGATTGATACGCGTTATTGTATCACTGACGACGGTCAAAATAGCACGGAATTAGAGGCCCCAGTTGGCTTTCAGAACTATCTATGGAGCAATGGGAGTACTTCAAATATTACGACAGTAGAAAATGCAACCACCGGACAAATAGTGACTTGTCAGATTACCTCCGTAAATGGATGTGTTGCCACCTTGGAGGCCGCGCTGACCCCTTCAGATGTTTCAGCCGCATTTATAAATTCTTCTGTATGTTCTGGTGATACAATATCACTGATAAACACCACGACCTATGAAAACGCAGTAAATCAAAGTATGTTGTGGTCTTCTTCTGATGGATTTTCAACAAGCTCTGAAGATTTTGTTCACGTTTTCTCCGCGCCCGGAACCTATCAAGTTGAGTTGTTTGTGGAATCAGATGCGGGATGCGTTGATTCAATTACACAATCCATTACTGTGTATGATTTACCGATTGCTGATATTTCCATCAGTGATGTTTGTGTTGGACAAAATACTTTGATTTCAAGCGAGTCATCCATTCAGGGCAATTCTCCGCTTTTGAACACGTGGATTGTAAATGGTATCAGCTCTTCAGGGCCATCAGTTATTATACCAACGGCACAAGCAGATACCGTTCAGGTTCAATTAATCTCTGTTTCGCAAAATAATTGCAGCGACACAATTACAGAAAGTATCATCGTATATAGTAATCCTGTTGCTGGGTTTTCTTACAGCGAAGTTTGTGCAAATGACCCGATGTCGTTTACAGATACTTCCATCCTATATTCAAATCAAAATTCGTTATCCTGGTTATTCAACAATCAAGAAATTGGAAATACCTCAGATTTAGAATACACCTTTTCATCATCAGGAAATATGACGGTGACACTCATCGTACAGGACAATTATCCTACCGTGAGCTGCAGTGATACCATTACAGAATCCTTCATTGTGCATGGGATTCCGATAATTTCCTATTCAGGAGATACGACAATTTGTGAAGATTTACCTTTCTCCTTTTCAAATAATTCTTCCAATCCAACCGGAGAAATAATGAATTATGAGTGGTTTGTTAGTAATAATTCTGTAAGCACGGCTACAGATTTATTTTACACGATTTACAATGAAGGAATTTATCCAATTACCCTTAGTGCAACCTCTACCTTTGGTTGTGAAAATGATACAACATTCAATTTATATGTGTACCCCATTCCAGAAGCGCCCATTGTTTCTGCAACCACACCGTTATGCCCGGGGGATGCCATCACCTTTAACGCAGAGGCAGAGCCGAATAGTACGATAAATTGGTTCGGGCCACAAAATTTTGAGGAAAATAGCTTCTCGTTTACTATGCCATTTGAGGAGGACCAAATGGGGTATTACAGCGCCTTTATTTCCTCCCAATATGGATGTATATCTGACACCGCAGAAGTTTTTGCATCTATTCTTTTCATAAATGATTTTGAAGACTTTGTTTTTCCAAACGTCATTACCGCAAATAATGACGGCACTAATGATGAATTAAATATTCACGAAAATTTTAAAACGTGCGAGGAATATACGCTTTACATTTTTAATCGGTGGGGAAATTTAGTCTTTGAACAAACATTGTATTCACCTCAGTTTAGAGGAAAAACTCTTAGCGGCGATGACCTTGAGGAAGGCACGTACTTTTATAAAATCATTATTACCGACGCTGTAGAGAATAAAGGTGTAAAATCCGGATTTATTCATATTATTCGTTAAACCAAATTACATAATGGTTGTTACTTCGACAGAATGAAGAAAACAAAAAGCGCTATTGTAGTTGGTTCTGGTATTGCTGGTATAGCATCAGCATTAAGATTAAGAGCTAAAGGCTATGATGTTCAGGTTTTTGAAGCAAATTCATATCTTGGAGGAAAGCTCACAAAATTAACTCTCGGGAAATATCAGTTTGATGCTGGTCCTTCTTTATTTACAATGCCCCATTTTGTAGAAGAACTTTTTCTTTTATTCAATAAAACGCCGAGTGATTATTTTCTTTATAAATCATGCGATACAGCATGCCACTATTTTTTTGATGACGGTATTTTTTTGCCATTTTATGTGAACCTAAATAAAACAATTGAATCAGTTGAGAATGTGCTAAAAATAGACGGGGACCCTTTGAGAAGGCATTTTGAAAAAAGTAAATTTATCTACGAAAAAACAAGCAGAGTTTTTTTAGAAAATTCCTTGCATGATATAAGAACGTATTTGAATAAGGGAATTATCTCATCCATTTTAGCTCTTCCTTCATTGTCGTTATTTAAAACAATGAATGAAGCGAATGAATCTGCTCTGAATCACCCAAAATTGGTACAAATTTTTAATAGGTATGCTACATACAATGGTTCTAATCCATATCAAGCACCCGGGATTTTAAATATAATACCTCATTTGGAGCATGGAATAGGCTCATTTTTTCCAATCAAAGGGATGTATTCCATTACAACAAGCCTTGTTAAATTAGCGAAAGAAGAGGGTGTAATATTTAAAACAAATGCTCGAATTGATAAAATTTTAATAAAAAATAAAAAAGTTATTGGAGTTAATTCAAATGGTAAAATTTATAAATCGGATTTAGTCTTTTGTAATTCAGACATTAAACCTGCTTACAAAAACTTGCTTCAAACCGTCAAAAAACCAAAAAAAACATTGTCACAGGAACCATCTAGTTCGGCCATGATTTTTTACTGGGGAATAAAAAAACAATTTCCGAAATTGGATATGCACAATATTTTTTTTACTAATGACTATAAACAAGAGTTTGATTCTATTTTTTCAAAATCAACCGTTTATGATGACCCCACAATTTATGTTCATATTTCCTCTAAAATGGTCACAAATTATGCTCCAGCCAATTGCGAAAATTGGTTTGTGATGGTAAATGTCCCATATAATTCTGGTCAAGATTGGGGTGCTCTTAGAAATCAAATTAAAAGGAACATTTTATTAAAATTAAAAAAGCAATTAGGAGAAGATATTGAGTCCCTGATAGAAGAAGAGGATTATTTAGATCCTATTCGTATTGAGGAAAGAACATCTAGTTTTGGAGGGGCTCTTTATGGAGCATCCTCGAACGATAGAACAGCTGCTTTTTTTAGACATCCGAATGTTACTGGCGTGAACGGGTTATATTTTGTTGGGGGAAGCGCGCATCCGGGCGGAGGAATACCCCTTTGTTTACTTTCAGCAAAAATTGCTACAAAATACATTTCTTCGCTCAATAATTAACCTAGTTTTATTGGGATATCTTGAAAAAGTTGTTTTAATTTGTAATCTTTAAAAAAAATTGCTTTGTCAATAGATTTTGCCATTATTGTTTTATCAATCACTGCCGTTCTGGCTTTTTTTTCCTATTTAACAGGGCGGGAGACTTTTTTGAGTTTCTTTAGCTTACTTTTGGCTTTGGGGTCAACATCGTTATTGTCAAGCGAATTAAAAACAGATTCAAGAACTGGACTTTTACAAATAATAATTTTTATTTTTTTATTTTTTAATTTTCTATTGTCGCGCCTTGAGGTTTTGCGAAATATTAAGTTTGGTATTTATGGGGCGGCGCTTTCTACTTTTTTATTATTTTGTGTTGGAGGCGATGATTTTTCATTGTATAATTTCGAGTTTTCATATTTTAGTTTTGGTATTTGGATTTTACCAATTCTTGGGACTTTAATATTTGTTTCTTCAGAATTAATATCTGGAATGTTTTCTCAGTTTGTTGGCTTTGAAACGCGTGGTTCTTTTCAGCAATTAACACAAGTTTTTTTGATGGCAATAGTTGCTTTTTTCGGGTTTTTCTTTGCTTCTTATTTTGGTTTGTTTCTAATAGGAATAGGCTATATTGCTAGTAGTTTTTACCGAGAAAATCACACGCCAAACATTGGATTTAGTTTACTTATGTTGGCTCTTTTACCTTTTATATCAACTCTTGTAGGCATCGAAACCATTGATATTTCATTGGGAAAAAATTTATTTGGATTGTTTGTTGGTTATGTAGGGGTTTGGTTTTTATTCGTTCTTTCTCAATCTAAAATTAATCCAATAGCGTTTTCTATGTTCGGATTTATTCTTCATTTTGTATTTGCGATTATATTATTGATGTTGGGATCCCAAAAATCAGATATCGGCGGGGTAGAGCCTTTTTTAGCTTTTTTAGTGGGCACAGCACTTGCTTTTGCAGTTTACCATGAGTTTAAGCTCACACAAGTACTTTTTCCTACGTTATTTTGTGTAGGAATTTATTTTGGCCCAAAAGTTAACGGAGTCCAAACGAACAGGGTAAAGACATCTCCAGGAAACACGACAGCCATAAAGGAATCAAGTCTCTCTAAGAATTCAATGCTTAATTCATTTGATGTTAAGGGGCTTTCCATGGACGGCCTGACAGGGGGGTATGAGATTGATACCCAAACAGCAATTATTCGATTTTCTCTAGGTCCAAAAGGCGGAAAAACTGAAGGC
Source organism: Bacteroidota bacterium (assembly GCA_016868915.1). GTDB lineage: Bacteria > Bacteroidota > Bacteroidia > Flavobacteriales_D > Crocinitomicaceae > UBA952. Next base: position 5,331 of record VGFL01000011.1, read on the forward strand.
GAGATAAGTAATTTTTCGGGGATAGTTAATATTTCCGAAAATATAGTAGCCTCCTCCTTTGTTGTTACTCTTCCGGTTAAAAACCTTACAACACACAATGATCTAAGGGATAAATCTTTAATGGAAAAGTCATATTTCAATAAGAATAAGTATCCTAAAATGACCTTCAATTCTAAGAGTTTATCTCAAAAAGAAGATTATTACGAATTAAATGGTGAGTTTTCCATGTTAGGCATAGGCAAACCTGCGAAAGTAAAAATAAAATATACCGGGAATACTGATAAAAACGGAATAATAATTCCAACTATTATCGGTACGGGCACTCTTGATAGAACTCAACACGGTATGAATCCCGACTCAAAAGAAGGAAATATTGTTGATTTTTCGTTTAGAATTGAGCTGAAGAAAAAAGAAAAGAAAATTGAAGAAAGAAAAACGAACGGGAAAGAAAAGAAACCAGAAAAAAAACAAAAGAAATCAACAAAATCAGAAAAATCAACAAAATCAGAAAAATCAACAAAATCAAGTAAAAACCTTCGTTAAAAACTGGAATAAGAGATGAATGAATTTCTTCTTACTCCTATAGAATATCTTAAAGGAGTTGGCCCACAACGAGCGAACTTGCTAAAACAAGAACTTTCTATTAATAATTTTGAAGAGCTATTAAATTACTTCCCATTTAGATATGTAGACCGTTCTTTCTTTTGTAAAATAAACGAAATACCTCTTCAGGAAAGCGCCACTCAATTTAAGGGCATTGTTACAAAAATGAAAGAAGGGGGAAAAGGAAGGAGTAAGACACTTTCCGTATTTGTAGAGGACGAAACGGGTACGATAGAATTAATTTGGTTTCAGGGCGTTAGTTGGGTAAAAAATTTAATTTTACTAGGGAGTACGTATCAGATTTTTGGAAAAGCAAAGGTTTATAAATCTACTTTGAAAATAGCTCATCCAGAGATAACACTATGGAGCCCAAACAATTTAATTAAAGGGTTTCAACCAGTTTATTCTTCTACAGAAAAATTGTCTGCGAATGGTTTAGGAACCCGAGGCATTGAGAAAATAATTTCGACCCTCGTTGAACAAATAAAAAATAAAATACCTGAAGTTTTATCGAAATCAATTATCTCTGAGATTAATTGCATATCCTATGAAGAGGCATTAATTAAAGTTCACGCCCCGAAAACCGAACAAGAAATTTCGCAAGCTTTATATCGCCTTAAATTCAATGAATTATTTTATTTACAATTGGAAATGCTTTTGAGGAAAAATCATTCTATTACTAAGAGAAAGGGCTTTATTTTTCCGAATATTGGAAAAGCATTTAGTCAATTTTATGAAGACTGTCTTCCTTTTGAATTAACGAACGCCCAAAAAAAAGTATTAAAAGAAATACGAAAAGATTTTTTAACAGGGAAGCATATGAATCGTCTTTTACAAGGCGATGTGGGCAGTGGAAAAACATTGGTGGCGCTTTTGACATGTTTGATTGCAATCGGCAACGGGTTTCAAGCGGCAATTATGGCGCCAACAGAAATTTTAGCCAATCAACACTTTGAATCGATAACAAAACTGATTTCACAGCTTCCTATTGAGGTCGCATTACTCACAGGGTCTACAAAAAAAAGTCGCCGAGTAGAGGTTCATGAAAAGTTACTTTCTGGACAGATTCATCTTTTAATTGGAACCCATGCGCTCCTTGAAAACACAGTTCAATTTCAAAATTTAGGGATTGTTGTAATTGATGAACAACATCGTTTTGGTGTTGCTCAGCGAGCCACTATGTGGAAAAAAAATAGTATACCTCCTCACGTTTTAATCATGACAGCAACGCCTATTCCCCGTACGCTCGCAATGACTTTTTACGGTGATTTAGACGTTTCAATAATTGATGAACTACCACCTGGACGAAAGCCAATTACAACAATTCATCGTTTCGAAAATCACCGTCTTCGTTTGTTTGGTTTTTTGAAAGAGCAAATAAAAATAGGCAGACAAATTTACATTGTTTATCCGTTAATACAGGAGTCAGAAAAATTGGATTTCGCTAATTTAATAGAGGGTTTTGAGGCAATAAGCAGGTCGTTTCCCTTGCCCGAGTATCGTGTAAGTATTGTCCACGGAAAAATGAAAGGAGAGGAGAAAGACTTTGAAATGCAACGATTTATTAAAGGAGAAACACAAATAATGGTTGCTACAACTGTTATAGAAGTTGGGGTTAATGTTCCAAATGCAAGCGTCATGGTTATTGAAAGCGCTGAGCGGTTTGGGCTTTCACAACTTCATCAACTTCGAGGGCGCGTTGGACGAGGCGCGGAAAAATCATATTGTATATTAATGACAGGTCAAAAACTTTCAAATGAAAGTAAAATTCGTTTGGAGACAATGGAGCAGACAAACGATGGTTTTGAAATTGCTGAGGTTGATCTTAAATTGCGTGGACCGGGGGATCTTTTAGGAACTCAACAAAGCGGTATTCTTGATTTAAAAGTGGCAGACATTTCCAAGGACCAACAATTGGTAATTTACGCAAGATCCATAGTTAAAAAATTGTTACAAGACGATGCAGATATTAGTATGCGAGAAAATATTTTGATAAGAAATAAAATTTCTGTAATTCTTAAATCAAAACCAAATTGGGGGAAAATTTCTTAGAAATCGGATTCATCAATACTAAAATCCTCGATAGAGTCGTTATCTTCCGCCTCTCTATCAATTAAATCATCTGAATAATACTCTTCGTCACGGCTCACTGGACGTAAAATATTTGTACTTGACACGTTAAGCCTTATTTCAGTTTTAATGCCACCGCCTTCCACAGAATAGGCTTTTGCAAATGGAGAGCCAACAAGCTCTACCATAGTTCCTCTCTTTAAAAAATCAACAATTTTCATATTCGAGCCGTCTCGTTTCCAAATAGTACAGTTTACCCAAGTTGTTTTTGTTTTTGTTTCACCCGTTCGACGGTCTTTCCAATTTTTATTGTGTGCAACCGGAAAATTAATTGCTACAAGATTTCTTTCCATCGTTTTTGTGACCGCATCTTTTCCAATGTTTCCAATTAGTCTAGTTTCGAAGATTGTTGCCATTTGAAAGAATTTAATTATTTCAATATTACCTTTAAAAATAAAAAATAAATTTCTTTATTGTAGGGGCAATTAAAAAATAAATTAAATTTTATGGTAAATAGATGTTGCTGATCAATTAAAAATGAATGGTTTCGGCATGAACGGCGTTTCTTAAAAAACGCGTAGCATTTTCGTTAAAAATTTTTGAATCTTCCGTGGTGAGAAAGTGAACGCTGCTGTTTTTAGTGCACCTAACGGAAAGTTCCGGATGATTTAAAAGATATTGTTCTAATTTATTGGCAACGATTTTCCCCTGTGACACAATTTGAATTTTTGGCGATACAATGGAGGTTAAAAATTCGTGAATTAAAGGGTAATGTGTACAACCTAGAATGATAGTATCAATTTTAGGGTCTTTAGCCAGTAAGGAAGAAACGTCTTTAAGGATTATGTTTTTACCCGCTTCAGAAAAATGCTCATTACTTTCAATCAAGGGAACCCATAAAGGGCAGGATTGTTGATTAACGGTAATTTCAGGCCCAAATTTCTGTAATTCAATAACGTAAGATTGGGATTGAACGGTTCCCTCTGTTGCTAGAACACCAACGTGTTTTGATTTTGTTAGTTGACCAATTTCTTCCGTGCTTGGTCGAATTACACCTAGGACCCTTTTACTTGGATCAAGCAAAGGCAGATCCTGTTGTTGTATTGTTCTCAATGCTTTTGCAGATGCGGTATTGCAAGCAAGAATTACAAGATGGCAACCACGACTAAATAATAGTTTAACTGCTTCTAATGTGTATTCATATACAATATCAAAAGAACGATTTCCATAAGGTGCCCTGGCATTATCTCCAAGATATAAAAAGTCATAATCCGGTAATTTTTTTCTGATTTCAGATAAAATGGTTAACCCTCCATATCCAGAATCAAAAACACCTATCGGAGAGTCCCCTTGCATTTTATTTTGTCTTTAAATATTCTACAACATTATGTTCAATTCGTTCGGTAACATTTGCGGACGTTTCTTTTATAAACTCCCGCCCTGTAATCCTTTCGTAAAGCTCAATATATCTATTGGAAATGGAAGCTATAAAATCAACAGTCATGTCGGGCATAATGTCTCCGTCTTTTCCTTGAAATTTATTTTGAATTAACCATTCACGCACAAATTCTTTTGATAATTGGATTTGAGCTTCTTTGTTTTTTTGTCGCCTTTCATACCCTTCTGCATAAAAATACCTAGATGAGTCGGGTGTATGAATTTCATCAATTAGAATCACCTCTCCATTATAAAGACCAAATTCATATTTGGTATCAACGAGAATTAATCCTCGGTTTTTTGCCATTATGCTCCCTCTTTCAAATAATTTATGGGTGTATCTTTCCATGGTTTCATAAATTTCTTTTGAAACTAAGCCCCTGGATAAAATATCTTCTTTAGAAATATCTTCATCATGTCCTTCTTCAGCCTTGGCTGCCGGAGTAATAATTGGCTCGGGAAATGGATCATTTTCCATCATTCCATCAGCCATAGATACGCCACATAAAATTCTTTTTCCAAGCTTATATTCTCGCGCCGCATGCCCGGCTAAATAACCACGAATAACCATTTCTACACGAATGGGCTCGCACTTTTTACCGATTGCCACCATGGGGTCAGGGCTTGCCTCTAACCAATTTGGAACAATGTCGCGCGTTTCCTCTAAAAAAAAGCGGGCAACTTGATTTAGAACTTGTCCTTTGAATGGAATTCCTTTAGGAAGAATATGATCAAAGGCAGAAATACGATCAGAGGCAATCATAACAACAAGATCATTTGCGATTGTATATACGTCTCTTACTTTACCGTGATAAACGGATGATTGTTTTGGGAAGTTAAAATTTGTTTTGGTTAGTGCGGTCATTTTCATTCTTTCTTTTTTCATCTTCTTCTGCATTATCAAATGCATTAATAATCTTTTTTACAATTCGGTGCCTAATTACATCACTTTGTCCCAAACGAACAATCCCAATTTCTTCGATATTTTTTACATTGTCGAGCGCAAAAGCCAATCCCGAGGGTTGTTTACTTGGTAAGTCTACTTGTGATAAATCACCGGTAATTACAAATTTAGCCGTCATACCCATTCTTGTGAGGAACATTTTCATTTGCATTTTAGTTGTATTCTGTGCCTCATCTAATATAACAAAAGCTTTATCTAAAGTTCTACCACGCATAAATGCCAAAGGAGCGATTTCAATAATTCCAAATTCAAGCATATCAGCGAGTTTTTCACCACGAATCATATCTCTTAATGCATCGTATAACGGCATTAAATAAGGATCGAGTTTTTCTTTTAAGTCCCCAGGAAGAAACCCCAAGTTCTCCCCGGCCTCAACGGCAGGGCGAGTCAGAACAATTCTTTTTACTTCTTTATTTTTAAGAGCCCTAACGGCTAATGCAACCGCCGTATACGTTTTCCCCGTTCCAGCAGGGCCAATGGCAAAAACCATATCATGCTCATTTACTGCCCGAACTAATTTTTTTTGATTAATTGTTCTGGCTTTGATTTTCAACCCCTCATTTCCGTGAACTAATGTTTCCGAACCGTCGTCAACGGAGAGCAAACTACTCCCCTCATCAAGCATTAAATTATCAATATTATTTTCTGTCAGGACGTTAAATTGGTCAAAGTGTTGAATTAACAGTTGGAATTTTCGTTCAAAGCGATCCATTGACTCATCATCCCCGTAAAGTTTGATTTCATTACCTCGTGATGAAATTTTAAGCGAGGGGAAAAAGGATTTTAAGTGTTTTAAATTTGTATTATTGGGCCCAAACAATTCTGAGGGATTTATTTTTTCTATTTGAATGGACCGTGAATGCAATTCTTTATTAATTCAATGGGTTGTTGTAAATTTCTTCGAAATCAATTACTTTTGATCAAAATTAAAAAATCTCTGTTAAAGGCAAGGATTTTTATGCAGATAATCACACTAACTTCGGACAGCGGAACAAAAGATCACTATGTGGCATCAATGAAGGGAGCCATAGTAACGCTCTACTCTTCTGCCATAATAATAGATATTACTCATGAAATCAAGCCGTTTGATATCGCCGAGGCGGCCCATCAATTACGAAATTGTTTTGATGACTTTCCTTTAGGGACGGTTCATATTATTGGTGTTGATGCGGAGCCACATATAACACCAGGTTCTGACGATGGGGCATATCCAAGTATTATGAAGTACAAAGGACAGTATATTGTGGCTAATGACAACGGGTTTTTTGGTGCTTTTTTAAATCAGAATCTCCCAGAAGAATTTTATCGCTTAGAAAAATTGGTCGAAGCAGGAAAGCACTACACATTTCCGACTAAACAATTATTAATCCCTGCGGCTTGTAAAATTTTAAATGGAGAGAATTTAAGATCATTTGCCACAACAAGAGATAAGTTTAAAAAAGCACTTTCGCCAAGTGTGCTCGTTGAGAAAAATCTTATCAAGGGCTACGTTGTTCATATCGATGCTTTCGGAAATCTTATTTCTAATATTCATCGGCAGTATTTTGATCGTTACGAAAAAGACGTGCCTTATACAATTTATTTTAGAAATAAGGAATATTTTATCGATCAAGTTTCGGCGGGTTACAACGCGGTTCCCCCAGGGGATAAAGTTGCAATATTTAATAGTAATAATTTATTAGAAATAGCTATTAACAGAGGAGCAAATGCCTCTACTGGGGGTGCTGAACAGCTTTTTGGAGTTCGAGTAGGCGATATGATTCGAATTGAGTTTACCCCAAGAGGCTCACACGATAACTTTGATTCTTTATTTGGGTAAAGCCAATAGTAGAAGTTGAAATTATTTGATTAAAAATAATTTTTTATTTATCGTTTCATTTTCATTCCTGTTAATTTCAACAAAATAAGCTCCGCTTGCATTGTGCGAAAGATCAATTTTATCCTTTTCATTAAAGTCGCTTTTACTAAAAATGATTTTTCCATTAAAGTCTGTAATTTGAACTTTTGCGATACCCTTCAGTCCGCCTATTACAAACTCACCTCGACTTGGGTTGGGCAAAATTTGAATATAATCATTATCTGCCTCTAATAAGTTTGCACATTCCTCAACGGTGATATTCAGTATGGCAGCCCCCTGACAACCATTTACATCAGTGAAGCTTGCGGTTATTGTGTTTATTCCGATATTCGCTATTGACGGGTCAAAAGTTAAATTCTCCACTCCAGGCCCTGTCAAAGACGCATTAGAAGGGTTTACCGTGAGCTGAATCTGCCCTCCATTATCGCACACGATGTTGTCAGAATCGTTAGAAGAGAGTGAAACTACAGGATTTGCATACACGACTATATTTTGAGTAATTGAATCCGTTCCTGAAGCATTTGAAACAACTAAAGTAACATCATATGACCCGGCAGTGAAAATGTGTTGCGGATTTTGTTCTGTTGACGAAGACCCGTCTCCAAAATTCCATAACCATGATGTTGGAGAATTGCTCGAGAAATCCGTAAATGTAATTGCCGTACCTTCACATTGGGATCCCTGAGGCGAAAAGGATGCGCTTGGGGGATTATTGGATGGAATCAAATAAAACACTTTGAAATCATCAAAGTAGTATCCATCTGCTGTCGTTCCTCCGTCTGAGCGCAATTGAAAACGCACTTTAATCTGTTGCCCCAGGTAATCACTCAAACTAATTTCTTCCAAGACCCATGTCAATTGATTTCCCTCATAAACAGGCTCACCATTCGGCTGAACACTTCCATTTGCGTTTGTTCCCGGAACAGTATAGTTGCCGCATTGCCCGATCCAAGTTGTGCCCCCATCCGTTGAAACTTGAAATTGAACAAAGTCATAGTCTGCTTCAATGGCCCATTTCGCATAAAATGAAACCATCGCTGCTGTCGCTTGAGTCAAATCAATTGTTGGCGTATATGTGTATGTTTTGTTTGTATTATTTGAATAATTATTGTTTGAACCATCAAAGAAAGATTTTGACGGGGAAACAAATGTCGAAGAAGTGGTAGACCAATTTCCCGTCCAATTCGTAGCAGTCGTTGCATCTTCAAGAATCTGAAGTGTAATGGCACCATACGATTTTACAATCGTATCTTTTTTAATCCAAAGGCCATTGTCCGTTTTCAAAACATATTTGATTTGATCTCCAAATTGAATGGATGGATTCAATGAATACGAAATGGAACCTGTTGAAGCTTGCTCATTATTTAAATTGTAAGTAGTCCCGCTTCCCACAGAAACAATATTTAACAGTGGTTCAATAGACACAACCACAGCCCCGCCTTGGCGCCCGAGTCTTTTAATTGTGTGATTAAAATTTCCGGTCATAGTTGCAATAAATGCAGGATCTGAATCTTTCACAATAGTATAATTTCGGGTCATGTGCGCCAAAACCAAATTAGGAAAAACCATTTCTTTACAAGTAGCAATAATTTGTGAAGATGGCTGCCAAAACGCGGTGCCAACTTCAGGAGTATGAGCGAAAATGGTGTCTTTTTGATTTACACCCACATCAACTTTGTACATGTAATCGTCTGAATCTCCAGAAGCAGGATACAAACCAGAAGATTTTTGAGCAAAATATCCGTTCAACTCAGTCATGTGATTGGTATATTCTTGGAAATAGTCGTGATGCGGCGCAAATTCAGCATCTGTTGTACCGATTGGAAATAGAATATCCTCTGCATACGTATGCGCATTGAAGGCCATCTCAAAATCATTGTTAAGAACCAGCCAACGGATTGCCTGAGTTTCAGGTTCAGAAAATGCCGACGGGCCACAATAAGTGTCATTATTGGTATTAGTACTTGTTCCTGTTGTGCCCCAGCCGTAGGAATAATTTCTATTCAAATCAACGCCGTAAGTCCCATTTCCGTTATTTCTTCGGTTTTTTCGCCAAAGTCCACCGCCATTTGGATTTGTAGTCTCGTTGTATATATACCCATCGGGATTGATGCAGGGAACAAAATACATTTGTGTATGATTAACGAGGTAGGTGGCTTCATCGTTTATTCCGTAATTTTCCAATAGATACCACATATAAAAAATGGTTTCCATTAAACTCATGGGTTCACGCGCATGATGAATAGCGGTATAAAGCACTTTTGGTTCATCTATCTCGTCTATATTCGGGTTATCAGAAATCCGTACGCTGTAAATGGGCCTATTCCCATGGGTAACAAAAGTTGAAATTTGAGCTTTCGCAGTAATTAAATTCGGGTATTGAGCAACCATTGCGTCTAGCTCCGCAAGCATATCGTCATATTTTAAATAGCCTCCCATTGTTCCTAAATTAAAATTGGATGGCGTGGCAGGAGAAAATGTAGACGTACCGTTTCCGCTGGTTCCTGTGCAGTTTGCATTTTTTAATACGCTTGGATTCTCCTTATTTGGATCGTTTAGAAGACTTGAGTAGTATTTTTCGAGGTCAGCAATGAGAATTTCGTATTCATAGCCATAGTGTTGCATGATTGAGATTTCATCTTTGGAGAAATCAGAAATGAAAAAAAATCCTTCTTTTCCAATACCATGGTCCATTGCCACACCTAAATCACCGAGCTTTGTAAGTTCTTTTTGTGAACCAAATACTTTCACTCGCGAATAGTTCTGGGAAAGTGAATAATTAAGGGGAACTATTAAAAGAAGAAAGAGAAAAAGTGTTCGCATAACATTTCTGTAAATCACAAAATTATTAAAATAATATTACTTTTTAGGTTACTTGAATAGCTCTAAATATTGTTTTTTTTGTGATAATAAAGAATAACGTTTTAATACAGTGTCTTTACCCTTCTCTCCAAGGTGTTTTCTCGCCTCTGCATTTTTGATTAGTTTTTCAAGAGCTTGTCTCCATTCTTCATGGCTTGTCGCAAGAATTCCATTAATCCCAGGATTAATAATTTCAGTGTTTACACCTACAGGCGACATAATTGTAGGGATTCCAAGGGACATATATTGTAAGCCCTTAAACCCGCATTTGCCCTCTGACCATTGATCTTTTACTAATGGCATAATCCCAATAGAGAAAGATTTTAAATCTTCAATTTCAGTTTCTTTCCTCCATTTTACAAATTCAAGATTAGGCAAATCAAAGGTAGGCCTTTCATTGGAAATGACACGAATTGTATATTCAAACGCGGCATTTAATTCTTCGAAAACGGGAACTAAGGTATTTAAGTAATGCATAGTTGTGTGACTACCGGTCCAGCCCACCACAATTTTTTGGGGATAATATTCAGAAGGGCCGGTATGGTAATTTTCAGTATCGATTGTTGTTGGAATGAGCACTATGTTTTTATTAAATTTTCGGGCATAATCTGCTAAAAATTGATTTCCAGCAGAAATTTGATATGCCCATTTCATGCAATAGTTTACTTTCCAATAAGCTTTCAGTCGATGAAATTTTGCATTGCTTTCACTGTAATTTGGCAGCCAAATGGCATCATCGAAATCATAAATATATTTACGTCTTAAAACTTTGGCAATTAACCATTCAAAAATTGGAGGCCCTAAATGCGAGGCTTCACGATGAATAAAAATAAAATCTGCATTTCGAAGAGAAAACAACAAAAAAAATCGCTTGATAAAACTGTAAATGACACCAGAAATTTTTTGTATAACCCTTCCTTCGCTATAAAGAGTCTTCCAGGTTTTTTCATCTAAAAAGGGGAATAATTTCACTTCATAGCCCCCTTGTTCTAAAAAAGAAAAGTATTGTTCGAACCGAAATCGCTGTGACGGAGCAGAATTGTGTGGATATGGAGCAAGGAAATAAATTTTCTTCTTTACCATTAGAATAAAGTTACTAAAGTAATTTTTGATAGACAGTGTAATAATTCGCTATTCCATTTTCCAATCCGTACACCTCAACGGCACCTTGCTTGGCCTTGTTTTTATCAAAAGGAATTTCAACCAGGTTGACTTTTTCAAGTTCGTGGTTATTTAATTGATCCAAAACAATACCTGCCCGATAGTTTTGAATAATTTTATCCGTATCTCCAATTCCGGCGTTGCAAATAATTGGAATTCCCATCGACATTAATTCACCTTGTTTTGTTGGTGAAGATGCCTTTTTTGAATACGTTGGACGGATAAAAAACACTGACATTGAAAACAAACTAAGATAGGAGGCAACCTCATTGTGTTTTGCAGACTGGATGCGAATAGAATCAACTGAAATCGATAGTTCATATGCTTGTTTGAGAATACTATTAGGGGCATCACCTGAAATAAAAAGAAAAATTGCATCAGGATGTTGAGCAAGTATACGTTTAAATAATAAAAGCATTTCCCCCAGCATGTACCATGTCCCAATTGAACCTACATAGCCTAAAACAAATTGATTGGGATTTATTTTTAGACTGCACTGAAGTTCTATTTTCATTAAATCAGTAATTTTTGTTTGGTCAAACTTGGTTAAATCAGTGCAACATGGAATTACTTGAATTTTTGATTCTAAGTGATTAAAACCTTCCCATGAACAAATTTCGTTTTTGCCTTCCTGAGTCAATGAAATTATATAATCTGATTCTAAGAAAAATTTCCGTTCCTTGCGTTTAAAAAAATTGTATATAATCTTAAAAATCGGATTTGAAAGCGACCAAATGTTTCCCTCGACGCGTTCGTCGGCCCAAAATCCACGCATATCAAATAAAAACTTGGTTTTAAATTTCTTTTTCATTACTAATCCAACCATTGCTGACAAGTAACTTCTGCAATGAATGATTGAAAAGCGATGCGTTTGATAGAGCTCAAAGGAAAGATTTCGCATTCGCCAAACATCATATATCGTAGACAGAAGCGGCGGGTTTTTAGTATAAATTTTTGGATGCCATATTATGTTATTTTTATCACAAATAGACTGAATATCATCTTGTAATTTCGCAAATCGATCTATCTTTTCAAAACTAATTAGATGAAACCGAAATCCTTTTGTTGAAAGTCCGATAATGCAGGGAAGAACTTGCGATTGACCCAAAGGATCAGTCATTCCATCATACGATAAATAAAGCACATTTTTTACTTCATCCATCGTTCGTACCACATTTGAAACATCAATAAATACCACAATTTGAAATCATATTCAGTTTTCCCTGAAAAGAAATTTTCCTTCAATCGATTTACAGCTTCCCAGTTAAACAGGCCTTGCCCTTGAATATCTTTTTCATTGATATACTCTTCAATCATGTCTTTCAGTTCATTTTGCATCCAAGAGGCCAAAGGAATAGCAAATCCCATTTTGGGGCGGGCCATTTTTTCTTTTGGAATAAAGTCATGAACGATTTCACGCAGAATGTATTTCTTGATTCCATTACGATATTTGAAATCATCAGGAAGTTGCGCGGCATATTCAATCACACGATGATCCAAAAACGGCTCTCTTGCCTCTAAGCTTGCACTCATAGTTGCGCGATCTACCTTTTGTAAAATGTCATCTACCAAATAGGTTTGATAATCAATGGCCATCATATAAGAAAGCGGGGATGAGCCGGCGTTCACCAATTCTTTAGAATTATAAGCCGTTCCCAGTTTTTCGGGCGTAAAATTGAGGAATTCAGCTAACTGTTTATCCGTAAATTGCTCGCTTAAACTTAACATCATTTGCTCCGAAGATGGCTCTTTCAAAAGGGACTTTAATTTTTCGTAGCGATTGGGGAAATTATATTTGTTTTTAAGAAATGGAATTTTATTCGCGGGGACAGCGTCCATTATACCTGCTATGCCTTTTCGGGCAAAACCCGGTATAGAGCGCAATTTTTGACCAAATCTCATCAAATAATCATAACGATTATACCCCCCAAAAACCTCATCTCCGGCATCGGCACTTATGGCGACAGTCACTTGCTTTCGAGCCATCAAGCTCACCAAAGTCGTTGGAATAGCACTGCTATCCGCAAAAGGCTCGTCGTAGTAGAATGGCAAATCTTGAATTAAATTTAGGGCATCTTTTTGCGAGCATTCAATTTCAGTATGATCAGTGCCTAATATTTTGGAAGTTTGTTTTGCGTATTCCGCCTCGTTCAGGCCAATATCGGGAACAGAAATCGTGAAAGTTTTAAGTTTTTCCATTCGGCCATTTTGTAAAATAGCCGCAACAGCGGAGCTATCATAACCCCCGCTTAAAAACACCCCAACAGGCACATCGGCAACCATGCGGTAATTACATGCTGAAGTCAGCAAATCTTTTGTCTGCTGTTTAGCAGAATTAAAATCAATATCTAATTTGGGTTTGTTGTAGGCATCATACACATTCCAATAAAATGTTTGTTGAACCAAAGAATCGGATAAAGTATTATCAGGTTTATTTAGGGAAAATTCAAGATAGCATCCCGGTTTTAATTTATAGCAATTTTGAAAAACACAGTGCGGGGTTGGGATATTTCCATATTGCATAAAAGCGGCCACTGAATTTCGATTCAATACTTTTTTAAATCTCGGATGTTTATGAAAAGCCTTTAATTCAGAAGAAAAAAGAAATAAGTTGTCTTCATAATAATAAAAAAAGGGTTTAACCCCCGCCCGATCTCTAACGCAAATAACTTCTTGGGTTAAGGTATTTATAATTACAAAGGCAAACATTCCTATAAACTTATTTATACAATCTTTTCCCCATTGCTCGAATGCATGAAGAACAACTTCTGTGTCAGAATTTCCCTTAAAAGAATGTCCCAATGCAATAAGGGTTTGTCTAATTTCCACGTAGTTATAGACCTCCCCATTATATGCTATCCAATGATTTTTAAATTGCATAGGCTGTTTACCAGAAGAGGACAAATCAATAATAGATAAACGCCTATGGCCTAATCCAATAGTGGCATTTTCAGACGACATTAATTCAAGTCCGCTACTATCAGGCCCCCTGTGTAGCAAGGTTTCATTCATTAGAGAAAGAATGTTTATATTGGAGGCTTTTTTAAAATCAATAAATCCAGAGATACCGCACATTGTCCGAATAATCTAGGTTCAAAAACAAATGTACCATTAAAATAAGTGTTTTAGCACATTTATTTTCTAAATTTGAAAGGAAAGAAGCTTGAGGCATGAAAAAAATCGATTTTTCGATAGTACTATACAATGATCACACAAATCGTCTGACTTTTTTTACTGGATTGGATTTTTTGTGGCTAATTCTTTGGGTTATTTTGGTTTTAGTAATTGCTAATTATATAAGAGTAAGAAATAAGAACAAAGAGCACTATAAGTTCTTCATGTTAAATCTTTACTTTAAGTTAGCATTTTCATTAATATTTTGTTTATATTTTATTTTTTTCATTCGAGGCGGTGATACGATTGCCTACTTTGATACTTCAAGAGTATTGACAAATCTGTTATTTAAGCATCCAGAATATTATTTTGCTGAATGGCCAGCATTTATGGATCAAGTTGATTATGTAGGGCATTTTTCTCAAGAAACGGGATTTCCTCCAAAATGGATTGCAAGGGAAGAAGAGGGATATTTCGTTAGTAAAATATTTTCATTATTGAATATTTTCACGGGAAGTAGTTATCTCGCAAACAATGTAATTACCGCATTTTTAATGTCTCTTGCCTCGTTTAGATTATACGATTTTTTTGTTTCTTTTGGGCTACACGACACTAAAAAATTAGCGATATATTTTTTATTTATTCCTTCCATTGCTTTTTGGTGTTCGGGATTTTCAAAAGATGTTATTGCCATAACCTGTTTGTACTACATGATTCCGACGGCTTACAATTTTATAACGATTAAGAAAGAACGAAAAATTTGGAATATTTTTTTAATACTTCTCCTTTCTATTATATTATTCAAAATTCGCCCATTCATGCTATTGGTAATTTTCATTCCTTTTCTTTTTTTAATTAACTTTCTTTTTTTAAAAACCTATTTTAAAAGCAAGTTTACACAAAGAATCATATGGCTATTATTTGTATTCATTTCACTGGGGATAATGCAAAATTACCTTACACGGGGAACAGGTCAAAAATATTTAAATGAGATTAAAATAACACAAACAGATTTTAAAAACAATCAAATTTACACAGGCGCCAAATACGATATAGGGGATTTTAATTCTACACTATCTGGTCTTCTAAAAGCGACTCCTATTTCTTTAGTTTCTGGAATTTATCGGCCCTTGTTGTGGGAAGCGTTATCTCCAGGCCTTATTTTGAATGGTATAGAAAGTGTTATTTTAATTTATCTTACAGCTATATTTTTTATGAAAAAACGCAGCCTAAAGATTGAGCGGATTCAACGATCTGGCATCTTAATTTTTTCTTTTTATTTTGTTATGTTGTTTGCCTATGTGGCAGGGTATACATCGGTGATTTTTGGGTTATTAGTTAGGATACGCGCCCCTCTTTTACCCATTTTTATTGCGCTAATAACCGTGAAACCTGAGGTTGGCAAAATTGAGGAGAAAGCTGCTACAGAAGTCACAATTTAATGAATTATTTTATTTAGTTTATTTATTCTTGAAAAAATAAATAGATTCATGAAATTATTTTTTTTCTGTTAATGTCGAAGTAAATAATTTCTCCTGGGTTTAATTTGGAATATGATGCAACAAGTGCCTTTAGTTTGTCAACTTGATTGGGTCTTGACTTATAAAAGCAGTAAATTCTATTTCTTGTTTTCACTGTTGCAACAAATTGGTTATGATTAAAAACACAAAGCTCTGAGCTGGATAGAGAGCGATATCTATCGAAGACAATTAAAAGTAGAAGCGAAAAATAGAATAGATAACCGATTACAAGTTGTTTTTATGACTTTGAAAATAAAATTCAAGAATGAAATTCAATCAAAAGTAAACTTGCTATTATAATTCAATTAATTTTTGTTTAAGCTCATGATAAATTAAATAACGGTTTTATTTAAGGTTAACATTTCTTTTTTTATTTTTAATGGAAAAGTAAAATGTATTTTATATCTAGTAATAAAATGAAAGCTAAATTTAACTCATGAAAAGATTAATTTGTATTTCCTTTATGCTTTTTTCATTAAAAGCATTTTCTCAAACGAGCGTAAGTCCCTTGGAATGTATTGCTCCTTTCTATCATGGCGTAGCTTCTGGCGATCCACAGACAGATAGAGTAATCATTTGGACAAGAGTTACACCACAAGACTTTAATGAAACCCTTACTGTCAATTATAAAGTTGCAACCGACAATTCATTCTCCAATATTGTTTTCCAAGGTAGTCTTCAAACAGACGCCTCCAAAGACTATACAATTAAAGTAGACGTTACGGGGCTTTCCCCAAATACCTTTTATTTTTACGAATTCGAACATGATGGTTCTTTTAGTGCGGTAGGTCGAACCAAGACCTTACCTGTTGGAGACGTTGAAAATGTGCGATTTGCGGTAGTGTCGTGCGCCAATTTAGAAGCTGGCTATTTTAATGTTTATTCAGCCGTTAATGAACGAAATGATGTTGATGCTGTGCTAATGCTCGGCGATTACATCTACGAATATGCCTCTGGTGGGTTTTCTGAAAATTCGAACATCGATCGAGTCTGGGAACCAGAGGAGGAAATTATTGATTTAGCGGAATACAGGTTGCGTTATTCGAGTTATCACATGGATAATGCCTTGCGAAAATTACATCAAAATTATCCATGGATTTGTGTCTGGGACGATCATGAATCTGCAAATAATTCATTTGCAAATGGTGCTCAAAATCACTCAAGTGATGAAGGCGATTGGTTGACCCGTAAGGAAAATGCAAAACAGGCCTTTTTTGAGTGGTTGCCCATTCGACCAAAAGCACCTGAAAACACTCAAATATTCCGTTCATTCAAATGGGGAAATTTGGCAAACCTTATTATGCTCGATACACGTCTTGAGGGACGTGATGAACAAGTTCAAGCCAATGATCCTCTCATCAATGATTCCACAAGAACGATACTTGGGAATGAACAATATAATTGGCTGAAAGATGAATTAAGTGTAGAGGAACAGCAATGGAAAATATTAGGAAATCAGGTTATGATGGGAGAGATTACTGCTTTTGGGACACCTATTAATACGGATGGATGGGATGGCTATCCAGCTGAAAGAAAGCGTATTTACAATCATTTATCTCAGAATTCAATTGATGATTTTGTGGTCGTAACGGGTGATATTCACACGAGTTGGGCGATCAATTTGAAAAATGAAAATACTCCTGTTGGAGTCGAGTTTGTTGCACCAAGTGTGACTTCTCCTGGACTCCCAATTGATGTTGGTGGAATATTAGTTTTACAGAATCCACATTTGAAATATGTCGAGCTGACCAAAAAAGGATTTGTAATTTTGGATGTATCAGCGGCAAAAGTACAAGGAGATTGGTACTATGTTACCACCATTGATCAGCAAAATTCTGCAAATGCGTGTCAAAAATCGTATTATTCAACTGCGGGGAATAACTCCCTATTTTCGACAAATACACCAAGCACAGGTCATGGACCATTTACAATTCCCTTGGCCGAACCCTGCAGCAGATTTGCCAATATCAACGAAAACGAAGTTAGTTCAATCATTGGAGTTTATCCAAATCCGAGCAATCAACTGCTGTATATTCAGACAAATGGTAAGTTAAATTCAGACAGGAATTGGAAACTACTTTCTTCTCAGGGTTCCGAAATATGGATTAAACCTGTTTCTATGACAACAGATCAAAATAATATTGTTGTTCACGTTTTTGATGTTTCTATGTTTGCAGATGGTCAATATGAATTAATCGACCTTGCAGGCAAAAGTAAATCGCGTATTACGTTCATTAAGAAATGAAATTTCAATCCACTTTATTTATTCTTCCAGCCCCGGCAAAGACTTAATAATGCTGCCCAATTCTAAATTGAATAAAATAGTTTTTTTACCTTCTTCAGCGTGGTTGAAGGTTGAGGGTATATGCCTTGGCGAATAATTTCTTTAGTTTTTTTGGTTAGAATAAAAATTTCCTTTGTCTCATCTATTGGACGTGAAAATTCAATTAGAATGGTTTTTTTATCTTTTTTTGACCAAATATACGGCCCGGTCATTTCGTTTTTACCTATTGAAAATGTAATATTTTCTTTACGAATGATTAAGGACACATTTGTTGAAGAAACGTCTATAAAGTGATTGCCGGAATTAATTTTATATGCGGCAATCTGCCCCTCATATTTACCCAAAAATTTTTTTTTAAAACCCTTTTGAGCATTTATCGAAGTTGAACTAAAGAGTAGAATAAAAAGGAGTATTCTTAACATAAAACACGAAGGTATGAAAAAACTATTTTATTCAATTTTGATTAATAGGATTTAAATTTTGCTGATGAAAGCGCCGCCCATCAATAAATGCCCCTCTCCTTCATGAATCCAAGGCATCAAAATTTTAGAATTTATGGATTCATTTTGTTTAAAGAGCACATCATATTTTCTTTTATCAATAGAAAGATGAATCAGACCGCCCTGATCTGCAATTTCAAACCGCTTATTTTTTACAAGTAAGGTTATTTTTTTTCTGTTAATGTCGAAATAAATAATTTCTCCTGGGTTTAATTTGGAATATGATTCAACAAGTACCTTTAGTTTGTCAACTTGATCGGGTCTTGACTTATAAAAGCAGTAAATTTTATTTCTTATTTTCACTGTTGCAACAAATTGGTTATGATTAAAAACACAAAGCTCTGAGCTGGATAGAGAGCGATATCTATTGAAGACAATTAAAAGTAGAAGCGAAAAATAGAATAGATAACCGATTATAAGTTGTTTTTTTGATTTTGAATATAAAATTAAAATGATAAAGAGTAAACCGAGTAAAATTACCATCCAAAAAGGCAGTAAATAACCATATGCAACGGCGCCGGGTATTTCTTCGATTTTTTGAATAATCCAATACATGATATAAACGGAACCCCCCAGTAAAATCCCAATAAAATTTGATAAAATAGGAATGTTTTTGATAACAAATAAAAAAATAGCCAGACCCATTATAAGAGAAGAAAGAAACATCAGCCCTAGATTACTCAAAATAAAATAATTAGGAAACTGATGAAAGTAAAAAAGAGAAATACCCACGGTCATTAGTTGGGCAGCAAATCCAATTGCTGTTCCCTGCCAAAGTTTTTTAAAAATATAAGGTTTAATATCAATTAGTTTTTCAATTTTTGGATAAAAGAGAAAGATTCCTATCATTGCTAAATACGAAAGCTGAAATCCGACATCTAAAAGATAAAAGGGGTTAAGAATTAAAAGGATAAATGCTGAAAAAAATAAGGTATTTAAAGAGTCATTTTGTTTTGAACTAATTTGTGAAAGGGCTAAAATAGTAAACATAAACACCGCCCGAATTACACTGGCAGACAAACCTGTAATAATTGCATAAATCCATAGAATTAGGACAATTAAAATTGTTGCTTGTTTTTTACTTAAGAAGCTTGGGAAGAAACCAAACAAAGCGAGAAATAAATATAAAATTAATCCAACATGCATTCCTGATACTGCCAAAACATGCATGGCACCAGTATTTGTGAAAGCATTTTTTACATCGGATTCCAAAAGAGACTTATCTCCTAGAACCAATGCTTGCGCAATGGCTAAATCGCTACCGGATAAGTTATCCGTGAGAGCGCTGTTTAGATAATTAGAAAAATATGAAAAAAAAGAACTTAAAAGAGATGGGCTTTTTGAATCAACCCACGTCATCTCAGAAGGAGATACAAACGCCATTGTTTCGATACCTCGTGATTTCCAATAATACTCGGCATTAAATTCACCCGGGTTATTTTTGTTTTTAATCTTTGTAACTTCGGCCCCAACAAGAATTTCATCGCCTTTTTGGAGGTATGTAAGTTCTCTGGAGAGGTATAGTAAAATTAGTTCATTTGTATGGTGTGTTTTGTCTTTGGCGTATATGGTATTTACATTTAAAATAGCCTTATTCCACAAGTTTTTACCGGTTGAAACTTCAATAAGCTCCCCTTGCAATATCCCGCCGGTTTTGTAACCCGTTTGAAAAATAGAGGTCTGGCCTTCAATGTAAACCGTTGCAACGAAACTACCAAGTAGAAAACTTAAACAATAAGCTAAAAAATAGCCAAAAACACCATATTGGATACCAATAAACAACCAAAAGTAAACACACCCAATTATCAGGGAGCCCAATAAAATTAATGAATTTGAAAAAGCACCATAAATAAGTACAATCGCTATTCCTATTATAAACGGGATGCAAATATGAGTAAACGGTCTTTTGTAAAAATGTAATCCCAAAGTTTTTATATGTTTAAAACATTATTTTTTGATTTCGATAAATTCAACTAACGAATTAGTATCAAACAAGAGAATTTCCCTCTCAACCTCTAGTTGACCAAAATTAAATATAATTAGATGCATTGAAAAAAACTGCGGTTCTCTACAGGCAGAATTTTTATTAATTCATGTATAGAAATCTAAATGGGGATTAATAAATCAAGGAATCTTGTTTGGCTGTTATCTGACGTTATTTTAAATCGAATAGATTTTTCCAGGCAAAGACTTAATAATGCCGCCCAATTCTAAATTGAATAAATTTGAATTGAGATCTTGAGATGATATCTGCAAATCGATAAGTAACTTATCAAAATGCATTACACCTTTGTTTTTAAGTAGTGAAAAAATAGAATTTTCAAGATCAGACAAAAGGACGGAAGAGGGGGTGTAATCCGGCTTTTTAGGAGAGGTTTTACTATTTTCCCAGCCCATAAGTTTTATAAGATCATTGGGACAGGCCATTAAATGAGACATGTTTTTTTGAATTAATAAATTACATCCAAATGAATTTTCCTGCCGGGCACTTCCGGGGTAAGCAAAAATATCTCTGTTATAATCGAATGCTAATTCTGCGGTAATCATCGCCCCCCCCCTTTTTTTACTTTCAATGATTACTAAAGCATCAGACATGCCGGCTACAATCCTATTTCGCATCGGAAAATTAATGCGGTCTGGTTTTGTTTTAATAGGAAATTCTGTAAGTAAACCGCCGTTTTCACACATTTTCTGAGCTAGACCGTGATGTGTATAAGGGTAGATTCTATCTAACCCGTGACCCAAAACCGCAAGAGTTGTAATATTAAAATCAACTGCTGCTTTATGAGCATTGTAATCAGTTCCGTAGGCCAATCCGCTTACAATTTGAACATTATATGGTTGTAATTCTTTGGCTAAATCACGGGTTAATTCTTTGCCATATTCAGAAGAATGTCTTGTTCCAACTATTGCAACTACCCGCTTAGGATTGACATCAAAGTCTCCCCTTGAATACAATAAAATAGGCGCATCATTACATTGTTTTAGCCTTCTAGGATAATTTGCATCAAGATAAAAATGAGTTTGAATATTGTTGTTTTGAATAAAATCTAGTTGTTCTTTTGCTTTTTCAATTGCTTGAATTCGATCCATATTATTAAGTATTGACAGAGGGATTTTTGTTTTTTCATGAACGTCCCTAATTGATTCTTCAAAAATCATTTCAATTGAAGAAAGTTTAGAAATTAATATACCAATCTTTTTAGGGCCAATTCCTTTAAGAAATGTTAAAGCAATTTGGTAAAGTTTTCTCTTTGAATTCATTTTTTTATTAGTTTCGAGAAATTTAATATACGAAAAATTTGCGAGATATGCGGCAATTATTTTTTATTTATCTAGCGCTACTAAATTTTCAATTATTTTCTCAAACAAAAGGATTTATCATCGATGCAAGCTCTGGCTCTGGGATACCCGGAGTTAAATTTATATGCTCGGAGGGCACTAAATCCGTCTCACGAAGCGATGGGGCATTTGTATTAACTATCAAGAAATATCCAACTTGGGTGAAAGTTAATTATCCTGAATTTACCCCTGATTCTATCTATTTAAAAAAGGACTCTGTTTTTAATTGGGAATTAAAACCGCTTATTCAAACCATGAATATAATTGTAATTTCTTCTAACAGATCAGGGCAGGCGATTGAGGATGTTCCCGTTTCAATGGAGGTGATTAAACCCGCGTTAATAGATAACAAAGGAATAAGTAATTTGGAACAAGCCGTAGACCAAAGTCCTGGCGTATATACAATGGATGGCCAGGTAAGTATACGAGGTGGAGGAGGCTATTCATATGGTGCCGGTAGTCGTGTAATGTTACTTTGGAATGGTGTACCTATGTTATCTCCGGATATTGGGGATGCGAAATGGAATTCAATACCAATGGAACAAACGTCACAAATTGAAATTTTAAAAGGGGCGTCCTCGGTGCTTTATGGGAGTGGGGCGCTTAATGGGATTATCTCACTGACAGAAAAAATTCCTTCACCACAAGGAAACGCCTCTATTAAAGTTCAATCAGGCATTTATGATAATCCTAGAAGAAGCTCCTTGAAATGGTGGAAAAAGAACCCGACATTTCATTTAGTAGACATTTATGGTGGAAAATCGTTTAAGAATTTCGGCGCGACAATAGGCGCAAACATATACTTAGATTCCGGGTACCGACAGGGGGAGAGTGAAAAACGATTCAGAATTAACGGGTCATTTTTCTTGAGGTCAGATAAACTGACAAAATTAAAGACGGGCTTGAGTTATAATTTTCAGTACCAAGATGTAAATATGTTCATTTTGTGGAAAAATGATTCAAGTTGCTATCAACCAATGGATAATACACTCAGTCGACAAAAAGCCATTCGGCTTAATATTGATCCGTATTTAAAATTTGTAGATAATAAGAATAACAAACATTATTTAAGAACCCGATATTACCTCGTAACGACAGGGAACAATCAGAACTACAAGGACGCTTCATTTGCCCAGCTCTTCTTTACAGATTATCAATTTCAAAAAAGTATTTTGAGCGGTGTAAATTTAACTGCAGGAGCCACTGTAAACGTAGGGGATGTAAAAAGTTGGGTTTTTCAGGATCACATTTCTCAAAATTATGCAGCGTATTCACAGTTTGAAGCAAGGTTTAAAAAATTTGATTTAACCGCGGGAATGCGATTAGAATATTATAAGCTAGATACCATGCCTGTAGATTCTCGTTTTGAATATTTAGATTCTCTTTACTCCCCTATTTATCCAGTGTTTCGATTGGGGTCTCATTATGCAATAAATAAGACATCCCACCTTAGGATGTCACTTGGTCAGGGAGTGCGCTTCCCCTCTATAGCTGAGCGCTATGTTTCTACTTCTGTCGGAGGATTAATAATATTTAAAAATCCAAATTTACAGCCTGAAAAAGGGTGGTCAGGTGAAATTGGTTACAAACAAATTGTGCAAATTGGTCAGAATTGGAAGGGGTATTTTGATGTTGCCGGATTTATTAATGAATACTCTAACATGACAGAGTTTACATTTGGCGTATATAATCCATTGACAGGGGATAAATTAACATGGTTGGGCTATGGAGTAGCTTCACCCGAGGATTCTGCGATTTGGAATGGATTAACAGCTCAAGGCGTTACCTTTAATCAGTGTGTTGGGTTTAAGGCGGTAAACGCTGAAAAAGCGAGAATTGCAGGTGTAGAATTTTCGTTTAATAGCCAAGGGCGTATCGGGCCAATTGAGGTGACCTCGCTAATAGGATACACCTACATGAACCCGATTAGTCTAAATACCGATTCAATTTACAAACAAACTTTTTCAGATACGAGTACGAATATTCTGAAGTATCGCTTCCGACATATGGCAAAATCAGACATTCAGCTTGGCTACAAGAATTTTGAATTGGGCTTTTCAACGCGATTTAATAGTTTAATGATTAATATTGATAAAGTATTCGAAGAGCCAATTGGAACACAAGAAATTTTGCCCGGGCTTAAAGAATACAGGGAAAAAAACAAAAAAGGCGCATTTGTAGTTGATCTAAGGATAGCCTATTCAATTAAAAAACAATGCCGATTTAACTTTATCGTCAACAACCTTCTGAATGCTGAATACGCTTCACGACCAGGGGATATTCAGCCTCCGCGAAATTTTATACTTCAGTTCCAGTATGGTTTATAGAGACATCAAGAAATAAGAAATTAAAATACTATTTCTCCAGTCCTTGGATAGTTCAATTTGATTTTATATTTTTGAATTAATTATATCAGTATGAAAGCTCTATTATCTTTTTTAATTGTTGGATTTTTGGTTACCTCTTGTTACAAATACGAAGAAGGCCCTCGATTTTCTTTACTAAGTAGAAAAGCACGTCTATGTAATGAATGGGTTTTAGAAGCATATTTAGATAATGGTACGGATAAAACAAATTCAGGAGAAACGACAAACCTAACAATTGAAAATGACGGGACTTATTCAATCTCAATAGTTCGAAACGAAATGGGACAAGTTCAGTCAGAATTTTCACACGGCACATGGTATTTTCAAGATTCTAAGGGACAAATAGTTATGACTGATAGTCAAGAAGGGGCGGCGCCTATAACTTATGATATACTGGAGTTAAGAAATTCCAATTTACAACTGCGAAAGAAAATTTCTGCAATTTACTATATCTACAAATACAGGGGAAAATAATTATCCTGTTAGTCCTTTAACTCAGTAATTCCTTTTAATAACTCTCTGGTATCAGATGAAAATATCTTGGCGTTAATTTTGTCCTGTTCTGTTAGTCCAAATTTGTGAATAGTATTTTCTAAATTAGTTGTTGGAATAACATAATAACCCCTGGGAGAACCACCTAATTGAATCCAAAATGGATAGTAGCCCCAATTTACCCATGTCACACGGCCATTATGCACCTCTATTTGAAGCTCAACTCCAATGCCCCCATTTTTATATCTATCTCTTTGATTACTCACAAAATTCCCCAAACTATATGCAACGGGGACGGACTTTAATTGATTGTTTTTAGGATGGATTATTTTCATGGGCTGTATCACGTGCGGGTGCATCCCAATAATTGCATCAATTCCTTGATCAGCCAACCACTGTGCGAGATTGCTTTGTTCGAGGCTTTCTTTTCGTTGATATTCATTTCCCCAGTGAATCGTTGTAATTATAAAATTAGAACCATCCCTTCTCGCTTTTTGTATATCAATCTTGATTTGGCTAGTATCAATCATGTTTACAATATTTGGCGGGGTTATTTTGATGCCGTTAGTCCCGTAGGTATAATTAAGAATGGCAATTTTAGCCCCTTTAAATTCCCAATAGTAAGGGTACAGTTTTTCGCGCTGTTTTTCGTCCTTGAAAGTCCCTGTATGTTTAATTTGTAAAGAGTCTAGAACATCCAATGTTCTTTCTAATCCCCTTTTTCCTCGATCAATGGAGTGATTATTAGCGGTGATAAAAAAGTCAAATCCTACATTTTTTGCCGCCTCAGCATAGGAATCGGGAGAACAAAACATCGGATATCCCGAATAGGGTTCTCCCGCCAAAGTTACCTCTAGGTTGAGAACGGACAAGTCATATTTTTCGACTTTATTTTTGATGTATTTGAACCAATGCTCATATTCATAACCGGCTGATGTTTTTGCAACCTCTATCATTGGTTTGTGGCCCATTAAATCTCCAACAAAAAATAAAGAAACAGATTGTTTAGCTGTATCAATAGTAAACTCTTTTTTCGTGTTGTTTTTATAGAATTTATTTTTATCCGGAAAAGAGATAAATATTCCAAATAGAGTAAAGAGAATTACTGAAGTGCCAAGCCATATTTGACTAATTATTGATTTCATATTTCTAATTTGATCAATTTATGAACCGTTTAAATTTTAAAGTGTTCTCTAATGTATACAACAAAACTACTGTATATTTGTAATCAAATTTAATCAATTATTTAGGATGAATTATTTTTCAGAAAGACACATTGGTCCAAGCTCATTAGAAAAAAATGAGATGTTAGAAGCAATTGGGGTCTTAACAATAAGAGACTTGATAGAAAGAACAATACCACCGGCGATTAGATTAAATAGAGAGTTGAATATTGATAATGCTCTTTCAGAACATGATTATTTAAATCATATTCAAGCGCTTGGCAAGAAAAACCAAGTATTCAAGTCCTTCATCGGGTTAGGCTATAGTGAGACGATTGTTCCGCCGGTCATTTTGAGAAATGTTCTTGAAAATCCAGGTTGGTACACGGCTTATACTCCTTATCAGGCTGAAATTGCGCAAGGGAGACTCGAGGCGCTTTTAAATTTCCAAACTATGGTAATCGATTTAACGGGAATGGAGATAGCAAATGCCTCACTCTTAGATGAGGCAACAGCAGGCGCTGAGGCAATGATAATGTTCTATAATTCTCGATCGCGATCAGACATCAAGGATGGGAAAAATAAATTTTTTGTTGCAAATACGGCATTTGCCCAAACGATTGAAGTTGTTCAGGGGAGGGCTAATAATTTCGGAATAGAATTAGTTATTGGAAATCCTGAACAAACAGATTTATCGGATGGATTCTTTGGTGCAATTGTTCAATATCCTGACGCAAATGGACATGTAGTTGATTTGAAAACATTTATTGATAATGCAAAAAATAATAACGTTCAAGTAGCGGTTGCTGCCGATATTTTATCTCTGGTACTATTAAAATCACCAGGATCAATGGGCGCTGATGTGGTTTTTGGAAATTCTCAAAGATTCGGTGTGCCAATGGGCTATGGTGGTCCTCATGCGGCATTTTTTGCAGCAAAGGAAGATTACAAAAGAAACCTTCCGGGAAGAATTATAGGAGTTTCTAAAGATGCTGACGATAATTCGGCTCTACGAATGGCGCTTCAAACAAGAGAACAACACATTAAACGAGATAAAGCCACGTCAAATATTTGCACTGCCCAAGCTTTATTGGCAGTAATGGCGAGTATGTATGCCGTTTATCACGGACCAAAAGGATTGAGGAAAATTGCAGAGCACACACATAGCTTAGCTCAGATAACAGCAATTAATTTAAAGGAGATGGGTATTGAAATTGGATCCAATTCTTTTTTTGATACTATTTGGATAAAAAATGTTTCTGTTAGTTCCATTAGAGAAAAAGCAGAGGCGCTCGGTCTAAATTTTAATTATGTGAATGATAGCGAATTGACAATCAGCTTTGGTGAACCACATACAGAAGCTGATATTGAATCAATAATCCATGTATTTTCTATGTTTGCAGGCAAGCCCGGAAAAGCGGAGATATTGCCACCGCAAATTAATCAGTCATTTTTACGGTCAGATGCAATTTTAACCCATTCAATTTTTAATTCGCATCATTCAGAATCAAAAATGATGCGTTATTTGAAGCGACTAGAAAATAAAGATTTATCCTTGGTTCATAGTATGATTGCTCTAGGGTCTTGTACCATGAAGTTAAATGCTGCTGCCGAATTAATACCCATTACAAATCCATCTTTTGCAAATCTTCACCCTTTTGCTCCAGTTAATCAAGCGCAGGGTTATCATGAAATGTTTATACAGCTTGAAAAAGATTTGTGTGAATGTACCGGTTTTGACGCCGTTTCACTTCAACCAAATTCCGGCGCCCAGGGCGAATATGCTGGTTTAATGGTAATTAAAGCATATCATGAGTCGCGAAGTGATTTTCAGCGAAAAAAAATGATAATCCCA
Source organism: Bacteroidota bacterium (assembly GCA_016868915.1). Taxonomy (GTDB): domain Bacteria; phylum Bacteroidota; class Bacteroidia; order Flavobacteriales_D; family Crocinitomicaceae; genus UBA952. The sequence goes on from VGFL01000011.1 coordinate 32,922, forward strand.
TCTTCAGCGCACGGAACCAATCCTGCCTCTGCGGTTATGGCTGGTTTTGAAGTTATTGTAACAGGATGTGACGAAAACGGGAATATAAACATTGATGAACTTCGTAGTGTTGCAACAGAATTAAAAGACTCTTTGGCTGGTCTTATGGTTACCTACCCATCTACCCATGGCGTTTATGAAGAAGATATTCGAGAAATCACTGCTATTATCCATGAAAATGGAGGACAAGTGTATATGGATGGAGCTAATATGAACGCTCAAGTAGGGCTTACAAATCCTGGAAATATTGGTGCTGATGTATGTCACCTTAACTTACATAAAACATTTGCGATTCCTCACGGTGGAGGCGGACCTGGTATGGGGCCAATCGGAGTAGCAAAGCATTTATCCCCGTTTCTTCCAAGTAATCCATACATCAAAACAGGCGGTGATCAGCCAATTAAGGCAATTTCAGCCGCCCCGTACGGAAGTGCTTTAATTTTATTAATCTCATACGGGTATATCAAAATGTTGGGAGCAAAAGGATTGAGAGAATCTACAGAAATGGCAATATTGAATGCTAATTACATCGCTGCCAAATTGAAAGGCCATTACGATATACTTTACACAGGTAAAAATGGAACAGTTGCTCATGAAATGATTTTAGATTGTCGTGACTTCAAAAAAACGGCTGAAGTAGAAGTAGCTGATATCGCAAAACGATTAATTGATTTTGGCTTTCATGCGCCAACGGTTTCTTTCCCGGTCGCCGGAACACTAATGATTGAACCAACTGAATCAGAAGATAAAGATGAATTAGATCGATTTATTGCAGCGATGATTAAGATTCGAGAAGAAATTCGAGAAATTGAAAATGGACATGTGGATAAAGAAAATAATTTGTTGAAGAATGCGCCGCATACCGCTGATTGTATCATCAATAAAAACTGGAGCTACCCTTATTCGCCTGCTGAGGCAGTTTATCCATTGCCTTATTTGAGAGAATCAAAGTATTGGGTGCCTGTGCGCAGAGTGGATAATGCTTTTGGTGATAGAAATCTTATTTGTTCTTGTCCAAGCATTGAAAATTATGTAGAATAATTTATGAAATTAGATATCCTTGCTTTTGGTGCCCACCCTGATGATGTGGAAATTTCCATGGGAGGGACATTATTGCGCTATATTTCAGAAGGAAAGAAAGTTGGGATCGTCGATTTAACTGAAGGGGAACTTGGAACAAGAGGAACCGTTAAAAGAAGGTATGCAGAAGCAGAAGCCGCGAGCAAATTTATGAGCATTGAAACGCGCATGAACCTTCAAATGAAAGACGGTTTTTTTCAGCACAATGAAGAAAATTTATTTAAGATTATAGAGCAGATTCGCCGATTCAAGCCTGAAATAGTTTTTGCTAATTCAATCTCTGATAGACATCCGGACCATAGAAAAGGAGCTAAGTTAGTTGCAGAGGCAGCCTATCTTTCCGGGTTAATAAAAATTAAGTCTACCTGGCAAGAGAACACACAAGAAGCGCATAGACCAAGATTGGTGCTTCATTACATTCAAGATTATTTAATACCGCCAACAATCGTTTTTGATGTTTCGCCATTTATAAACAAAAAATTAGATGCTATAAAATGCTACAAGTCTCAATTTTATGACCCAGACTCCAATGAGCCTAGCACCCCTATTTCAGGTGAAGATTTTTTTGAGTTTTTAAAAGGAAGGATGAAAGAATTTGGCCGGCCGATGGGAGTCGAATATGCTGAGGGATTTACAAGTGAAAAAATAATTGGAGTTTCCGACATATTTAAATTGAGATAAAATAAGGGGAACAAACAAGATTATTAATAGCAACTTGAAATAGGCACCTTACTAGAAGTAATAAGGGGTAAATAAACTTCACAATTTTTAGGGCTACTAATCGCAGAACACCAAAATTTATTTTTTGTAAACACCAAGTCACACTCTTTTTTTTAACTTAGTGTGTATAATTTATCGTTATGCAAGAAAATTCATTTTTAACGTCCATTTTACCCATAGCACTGGGAATTATAATGTTAGGGTTAGGCTTATCTTTAACTGTCGTTGATTTTAAACGAGTAGTAAAATATCCAAAAGCAGTTTTTATAGGGTTGTTTTGCCAAATGGTTATTTTACCATTTGTATGCTTCGGGATTGCTAAAATGCTTGATTTAGGGCCAGAATTAGCCGTAGGACTAATGTTACTTTCTGCTTCACCAGGTGGGCCGACAGCCAATCTTTTTAGCCATCTATCAAAGGGTGATGTAGCTCTAAATATTACCTTAACGGCCTTAAATAGTGTTTTAACCTTGGTCACATTACCACTGATTGTTGAACTTTCTCTGAGCGAATTTATGACTAACAAGGAAATCGCTATGCCGGCCAATAAAATAATAGAAGTATTCCTTATTGTTTTAGTTCCAGTTTCAATAGGAATGTTGGTAAATGCAAGAGCAGAAGGCTTTGCTCGAAAGCTTGATAAACCGGTTAAAATTTTATCCGCGTTGTTCCTGGTACTTGTTATTGTAGGAGCAATCTTAAAGGAAAAAGCACATATTGGCGAGTATTTTCAACAGATTGGTCTTGCGGCACTGGTTTTTAATATATTGAGTTTGTTGGTAGGATTTTTTGTTCCCCTTTTATTTAAAGTAGAAAAAAAACAAGCAATAGCTGTTGGAATGGAAATTGGTATTCACAACGGTACATTAGCGATATTTATAGCTTTAAATATTCTCAAAAACAATGCTATGAGTATTCCACCAGCAATCTACAGTTTGATAATGTTTTTCACTGCCGCCTTATTTGGTTTTTTAGTGAATAAAATAAGTAGAAAATAAGATTAATAAAGTACTGTATAGTTGTAAAGTGCCAACGTTATAATAGAGCTAAAGTATTGTACCAAAAACAATTATCTACACTAAAAAGCCATTGTAATTTGACTTTTTAAATTAAAAAAAACAGTTATTTTTGCTGAATCATTGGGTTTGCACCTTCAATCCATTTGTCTGGACCACCGGCAACGTAACCTGTTTTACCAAGAGAAGTTAAATCGTATTTATCTTTTTCTGTTTTCTTAGCATTCACAAAAAATACAGTTGGATACCCTTGAACGGCAAATGTCTGTTGTAATTGATTATTTTGTTGTTTAATCGTTTCAGGCTGAGGTTTACTTCTTGGGAAATCCAATTCTACTAAAACAACGTTTTCTTTTGCCCATTTTGTAAAAGTCTCTGTTAAAAAAACTTCCTTTTGAAGTCTGATGCACCAACCACACCAATCGCTACCAGTGAAAAATAACATCATCGGTTTGTTTTCTTTTTGAGAAATAGCAATGGCTTTGTTCATATCAGTGTGCCATACCAACTCATCATTTGAGTTTTTATTTGGACTTTCTTTCTGAGCACCACAAGAAATGGTTAGGAATAGGAGAGGGATTGCAAGTAAAAGTTTCATGGGGATTATTTTTTATTGATTGCTGCAGCATCTAGTTTAAGGAGCTCTACCAAAACCTCTGCTGTAATATCCATACCGCCGTTAGTGTAAAGCATATTTGAACCATCTATTACGTAATTTAATTTTTTTCTATCTGCAACTATTTCAACGGCTTGTCTAACCCGGTCAAAAATAGGCTGATTTAATTCTTGTGCTCGTAGTTGCAATTCATTTTGAATAGTTTGTTCTCTTTCTTGAATTCGTTGACCTAACCCCATCAGATTCGCTTCTCTTGATTTTATAATTGTAGGAGAAAGCGAACTTCTTTCTGTTTCTAATTTGGCTTGTGATTTTTGATACTCCTCATACATACCCCTTATCTCATCTCTAAATTCATCTTCAATGTCTTTAAGTTCTTTTAGCGCTAAATCTCTTGAAGGCATTGTGTCCAATAATTTTTGAGAATCCACATGCGCTACTTTAGATTGAGAAACAGCTAGATTAGTTACGAATAGTAAAGCTACGATTGAAAGTGTTTTTTTCATTTTTTTTTATTTAATTGATATACCCATTTCTTTTAAAACATCATTACTTAAGTCAAACTTTGTTTCTGCATAAACCAAGTTACTTTGATTGGCTTTGTCAAAAACAAAAGAATATCCTTTTTTCTGAGCTACTTTCTGCATAGCTTCAAAAACTTTGTCTTGAATTGGCTTGATTAATTCTTGTCTTTTTTGAAAATAATCTCCATTCACTCCAAAGTGCGAGGTTTGCACTTTTACAGCAGCTTGCTCAAGTTTTGTTATTTCCTCAGAGCGTTTATTTTTTTCTTCTTCAGGGAGCAAAACCTCTTCTTTAGCAAAATTATCTTTTTTTGTTTTAAGAGTTGTATACAACTCATCAATTTCTTTTGTCCAACGATCCGCTAACTTATCCAATTTCTCTTTTGAATCTTGGTATTCAGGCATTTTTTTCAAAATATAGTCTGAATCTATGTACCCATATTTTTGTCCATTGGCAAAGTATGTGCCAAACAAAATTAATAATACCAGTAAATATCTTCCTGTTTTCATAATCAATCTATTAATTCTATAATTCTCCTAAATTCATACCAATGGTAAAGGTAAGCTTTGGATAAAAGCCTTTTGTACTGATAGAGGAATCAGAAGCTTTTCCAAATCCTTCTGACCAATAATCCAATTTATTAAACCCTAACCCGTAATCTAAGCCAAGCATTCCAAACATAGGTAAAAATACTCTAATCCCAACACCTGCAGTTTTCTTAACGTTAAATGGATTAAATTTCTGAAAATTCGGAAAGGTATTTCCTGCTTCCGCAAATACCATAGCATAGAACGTAGCTGAAGGATTTAATGAAATTGGATATCTTAACTCAAGTGTATATTTGGCAATAATTGGGTCGCCACCAAAGCTTGAAATAGACTGATCTTCGTATCCTCTTAATGCAATGATTTCGCGACCTCCGATTTGCCCGATTCCAGTTAAACCACTTCCCCCCATAGAAAATCTATCAAATGGCGTTACACCTTTCGATTTATTATATGCCCCCATAAATCCAAATCCAAAGCGCGGCATTAAAACAAGTTTTTTGTCTGGTGTCAAGGGTAAATACCATTCTCCGGTAAATTTAATTTTAAAATATTCAAGGTATTTGTATCGTTCTTGAGATGATGAATTTGTGTAGTCTCTGTCTTCAAAAAGGGAATAAGGAAAGCTTCCTTTTAAAGATAAAAGGAAATTAGACCCGCTTTGAGGATATATAGGCGCACTAACTGAGCTACGTTGCAATGTGTATTTTAAAGCGATATCATTTGCATATCCTTTTGTGAGATTGGGAAAAACAGTATAATTCAACACATCATAATATTGATAGCTTAATTCATAAGAATTCATAAAATAGTCATCTGGCCATTTCAGTCTTTTTTGCAATGAGATGCCAGTTCCGGTTATCCCAACCCCCGAATATGAAGGATTACTTCGCAAGAATCTTCCATTTGAAATTGCAGTGTGATTTATCCAATAGGATAATGAAGTAGGCTTTTTACCACCTAACCAAGGTTCAGTAAATGAAAATGTATAACTCTGAAAGAAGGTCCCATTTGATTGAGCTCGAATAGATAAACGTTGACCATCACCGCCGGGAAGAGGAGACCAAGCCTCTTTTTTGAAAATCTTTTTGGTTGAGAAGTTATTAAAAGTTAATCCTAAAGTTCCAATAATTCTTGGCCCTGTATTGACTCCGGCGCCACCATATCCCCCAGAAAGCTCAATTTGATCGGACGATTTTTCTTCAACGACGTATTCTATATCGACCGTCCCCTTTTCTGGATTTGGCATAGGATTCACCTGAAAGGCCTGATCATTGAAAAACCCCAATTGTGAGAGCTCTCTTTGTGTTCGCATGATATCGGCCTTATTAAATAGGTCGCCCGGTTTGGTTCTTATTTCACGAATAATTACATGGTCGCTTGTTTTTGTATTTCCACGAACCGTAATGGTTCCATTGCGAGCCTCTTTCCCTTCAATTATTCTAATTTGATAATTAATGTAGTTTTTGTTTACATTTGTTTCAATGGGGAAAACATTAAAAAATAAATGCCCCCGATCCATGTACAGAGAAGAAATATCTCTTCCTTCCGGACTTCCGTTAAGGCGGGTTTGAAGTAGAGTTTTATTAAATAAGTCTCCTTTTTTAATGCCCAAAATAGTATCAAGATAACTTGATCTATATTTTGTATTGCCAATCCATTCTATATCGCCAAAATAGAATTTTTCGCCTTCATTTATTACAATTTGAATGATTAAATTTTTGGCATCTAGTTTATACACAGTATCATGAATAATTTCGGCGTCGCGAAGCCCAATTTTATTGTATTTGGACAAGAGTAATTCTTTATCCTTTTCAAAGGAGGACTGGGTAAATTTAGAGCGATTAAAAATAGTAAAAATTCCGCGTTGCTTTGTGTCTTTCATTGCCCATTTGAGCTTCCAATTTGGGACTGAAGAGTTTCCTGTTATATTAATTTTTTTAATGCCTATTTTTAGGCCTTTTTTAATATTAATTCGAAAAAGTTCAGCATTATTTATTAGACTGTCTTTTTCTCTACTTATAAAGACCTCTACTCCGTAAAAGCCCTTTTCTCGAAAATAGCCCCTTATTTTATTATTGGTTTGGAAAACTAGATTTTCGGTAATTGTCTTTCCGGAAAAAAGGGCAATTTCTTCCCTGATTTTGTCAGCTTCTCGCCGATTAATTCCTGAAAACATAAAGCGAGAAAGCTTTGGCAAAGGGCTTAATTTTATTATTAAATATACGGTTCCTGCTCGTTCTTTTTCTACTTCAATTTGAATATCAGAAAAAAGTTCTTCTTTCCACAAAGATTTAATTGCATTAGAAATTGATTCGCCGGGAATTTTAATCTTTTCTCCAATTCGGAAACCAGAAATAAGTATTATACCTTTATGGTCGAAATTATCTGCTCCTTGAACACGAATCCCACCAATTTCAAATTCTTCAGGGCTTAAAAAGTTAAAACGGGCACTACTGTCTTCAATTGTTATAATTTTTTGAGCATGAACGGCATTAACAGCGCACAAAAAAAAAGTTAGAAAGAGTAATATCCTCATAGTTAATCTTCAATTTGTTCAGAAACTAAGCCAAATCTACGCTCGCGATTTTGATAATCCTGCACGGCCTGTAAAAAATGCTCTCCCCTGAATTCAGGCCAAAAAACGTTTGTAAAATGGAATTCGGTATATGCAATTTGCCATAGAAGAAAGTTGCTAATTCTATTTTCTCCACTTGTTCTGATAAGAAGTTCCGGATCTGGAATATCTTTTGTTGAGAGAAAACGTTCAAAAACACGTTCGTTTAATTCATCAGCCATTAATTTGTGATGTTCAATTTCAAATGCAATAGACTTAAGTGCTTGAATAATTTCCCATCGTGCACTGTAGTTTAAGGCAAGTATTAATGTCAATGATTTATTTTTTTTCGTTTTTTCTTTTGCCCAACTCAAACTTTTTTGACAATCAATTGGCAACTTCGAAACGTCTCCAATTGTTACTAATCGAATATCATTTTCGTCAAGCTCATCAACTTCGTTGGCAATAGACCGAACAAGAAGATCCATTAAGGCATCAACCTCGTCTTTTGGACGATTCCAATTCTCGGTAGAGAATGCATAGAGGGTAAGAAATTTAATACCAAGCTCCTTTGCTTTACGGATTGTACTTCGAACAGATTCGACCCCAGAAGTGTGACCAAATAAGCGATCTTGACCTTGTTGTTTCGCCCACCGCCCATTACCATCCATAATGATTGCAACATGCTTTGGAATATTATTCTTATCGATGGGTAATTTATTACTCATGAGCTATTAAAACGACACGAATGATTTTTTCGTATTTAGGAATACGAATTTAGTGAATTTAAATTTTTTAGTAAAATTCTACAAGGAATTACTCCAAAATAATTTTTTAAAATTGATTCTGCCAATAGGGGGATTATTTTATTAAATACGCGATAAATACAGCTGTAGAATTAGAAAACGAAAATAAAGAGTGTATTAATTAAAATACAAAGGTTATAAAGCCTCAATTTTTTAATCGCTGAGTAGGTTGCCACACGCTTGACTTTACCCCGTTTAAGTACTTAAAAAATCCAATTAATAGGGCTAAGTTCATATTGTAAAAATGGGCAACAAATAAAACAGGTTTTATTTTCTTTACAACCGGAATCATTGAAGGGGTTAAAAACAAAACGGCCTGAAGTACGCATAGGTAGGAAAACCAAATATTGTAAAAGATTAAAGCAAGGGAACAAATAAAAGCGCCTATGAGTAAGAACGGGGTAAGCCAACGTAAAATTTTATGAGAAAGAAAAGCAAAAGACACAGGGCTCCAAAAAGGCCATAGTAAAGATTTAAAGGCGATTAAATTTTGAAAGTTGCCTATGGAAATTCTTATTTTTCTTTTGAATTCCTCGGCTGACTCAACTGGAAGATCTTCATAAACAATTGCTTCATCATCAAATAATACCTCCCCTTTGTTTTTGATAACGCTCATGGTAATAAAAAAATCGTCCATGAAGAAGTTTTTAGGAACAGGGGTGTAATTTTCTCTTCTGATTGCATAACAGCCACCTTCAGCCCCAATTACAAAACCCCAAGTATTACTTTCTTTTAGCTTGATTAAATTTTCCAGGTGGATATATTTTTTTTCGAGTCCCTGAATTTGAACATCCTGCGCTGAAGTTTTAATGATTTTAGCGCAAACTTGCTTAGTTTTAGAATTTGAAAAATGTCGGACTAAATGAGTAATAGTGTCTTTGGTAAAGAATACATTTGCATCGGTTAAAATTAAAATTTCATCCTGACATTCACTTGCTAAGTTGTTAATTATAAGCGCTTTACCGGACCTTTTTTGAAATATTTTCAGGTGAATATTAGGGTGCTTTTTTTTAAAAGAAGTAATTAGTTCATTCGTTTTGTCAGTTGAAGCATCAGATCCAACATAAATATTTATTTTGTCTAAGGGATAATCTGAATCGAGAATACTTTGGATTTTTTTAGCAATTACATTTTCCTCATTATATGCGGCGATGATTACCCCAATATTATAAGAATTATTTTTAATTGGAGGAGTTTTTTTATCTGCGCCAACTAAAATTAATGCAGCCGGATAAATCAAATAAGTTTGTAAAATTCCCAAGACACAAAGCGCTGTAAAAAGATATAATCCAATTTCTATCATCATTTCCATTCTGGCCTGTCAAAGCTAAACAATTTAATTAACCCTAAAAAATGACAACATCCGTAATAATGAAAAAACTACTTTCTAATTGAAATTAAAATAATACCGTACCATCAAGATTCCAAGATGCTTGAACGGGAATATTTAGCCAATTAAGCATGGTAGGTAAAAGATCCACGCTATTTACAATTGGTATTTGAACGGGACCATTCATTCCCGGTTTTCTTAAAATTGACCAAACATATCTCGTTTGTGTTAAATCGTATTGATTTCCATGGCCCGTCCCTTCCCCGCCATGATCCGTTGAGATTACAACCAACCATTCTTCGTTATACAAGGATTCGCGTTGAGCAATGGTCATCATAATTTCAGACAAATAGGCGTCAGAAACTGAAATCGCATCTAAATATGCTTGATTCGTTGGCGAAAATCCACTATCGTGACCAAAAGCATCTGGGTTGTCAAAATGAAGTGCCATGATGTCCGGTGAACAGGAATTCATTAAACGAATGGCATCATCTTTAACATCTCTGTCGGTATCAAAGCGCTGGGCATAATTTTCCAGTTCTGTAATTCTTAAAAAATCATCCCAGTTACTAAGAGTTGCCACGCTTAAATTGGGTTTAACCTGTTTTGCCAAGGTGAAAATATCTGCGTACGTCTTGTAATTATTTGACGAAAAGGTGTTGTTGGTCAATCCGTGTTTTGCAGGCCATACCCCGTGTAAAATGGTTGACCAGCCAGGAACACTAACTGTATGTTCTCCTCGATCTGTTGACCAGTTGTAATAAGAATGAATCAACAAACTATCAATACAAGGCGTTTGGGCGGCAATTAGAGCATCCGTTCTGACCCCATCCCAACCAATGAAAAGAACTTTTCTAATAGGTTCGCTCCCTAAAACACAATCTGTTCGTATCTCCTTTTTTGGTTGAAATTTATCGCCACAAGAAGATGATAAACCAACAATGAAGGATAAGAAAAGAAATAATTTAATTTTTTTAACTGCCACTATACTTATGCTAATCTTCTTTTAATTCTGCCTTCAGTTGATGGAGGACCTAGAGCTTCGTCTTTAGGATTATCCGAGTCATTGTTCATAGTCAACATTAAAGCTAATGCCAATGCAAAACGGATTAATTGTTCGAGCGGCATCTTTTTTAAATAAAGACGTTAAACTATACGTTCCATATACCCCTAAAGCTCCATATCCAATACGAACGGTTGCATCGAGATTTAACAAATTTGAATGAAATCTTTTATCGTCTCGCATTTGGTTGTTAAACTTATCCCCATTGCTATATTTCCCGCGTAATTGATGGTTTGCATACATTCTCAAACCTCCTATGACACCTGCGGCAATACTAAATGACTTAGCTTGTCTTGTCTTTGTGGAAAAATCTAGCAATAAAGGTACTTGAACAAACCCTTGATTAAATGTTGAATATTTGATTGAAGCTAAACTATCATACAAGGTTGGATTTCCCGTTTGAAGTGAAATCGTACTGTCTGTTGAAACCATGGCATATTGATTTTGAAAAGTAATTGTTCTAAAATTACATCCTAGTCCTGTAGTTAACCCCAAATACTGTTTGAAAATCGGCAGTTTATACTCAACTACATTCAAACCAAAACTAGATGATTGTAAAATCTTGTTGCTCCACTCGTCAGAGCTATTTATGGAGACAAATCCAAAATCTAAGGATGCCCAGTTTGCATTCATTCTTTTATCTGAGGACTCTTGCGCTAATGCGGCGGTTGAAGTAAACAAAATAATTCCCGCTACTCCTAATAAAATTACTTTTTTCATACTTTCAATTTTAATAAGTTTAAAACTAAGTTATATATTTACTCACTTTTGATGTAATCTTAAAAGTAATTAACTATCAAAATTTAATAAGCAACCTCGCCATAAAGTTTCGTCCTGCTTGCGGATAATAAAAATTCTCGGTTGTCATTGCTCCATTGAAGATGTAGGAGAAAGTGTAGCCATTGTTTTCATACATAGTATTGAAGAGATTATTCACCTGAAGCCCGAGAGAAAGCTCTTTTGTTAACTTATTCGGAATCATAAACGACATTGTTAAATTGGAAAAAGTAAATGGATTTATGCTGCGATATATATTGGAAGTATTGTCTAAAAACTGCCTTCCAACGTATTTCGTTGTCCAATTACACGTCCATCCTTTGTAACTGTAATTGACACCTCCAAAAGCATTCACATTCGGCGAAAAAGCCAAGTCGGTGTTTTTGTGCTCAATAACTTGTTGAGAATAATAAGGTTCGTTGTCTGAATAAACATCAACAAATTCATTGAAGAGCTGAATTTTATTTTGACTTAACGTAATTCCGGCTTCAATTGATAAATCTTGATTCGTTTCCGAAAGGAGAAGATACCTGGAAGTTAGTTCAATTCCCGCTCGGTAACTGTCTTTTACATTTGTTCGGGTATACCCACCTACGTCATTTATTTCTCCCGTCAATATCAACTGATTCGTGTAATCCATGAAATAGAGATTTGTCAAGAAATTAAAGCGTTTTGCAGAAAGAATATAACCCACTTCCAAATCACGCATTCGTTCAGCTTTTGGCCTACTTTGAGACGTGCTTTGTCTGAAATCACGGCGTACTGGCTCCCTATTTCCAATTCCGTAAGAAAGAAATACGTTTTGGTTAAATTGACCTTGTGAAAGCGTATAAGAAATTTGAAATTTTGGATTAAAAAAGTCAAATGTTACTTTTTGCTCAATGTCTTTGATTACACCATCAACTTGATCATTTCCAATAAATGAATAATCAATATGACGGTATTGTAAATCACCTAAAAAATTAAACTTTTTCCATTTGTAAGACGCTTTCAGGTAGTTGCTAATTTCAGATTTTTGACCAACTTCATCGTAATACCGATCTCCTAATTCGCCATTAGAAGCAAAACGCGCCCAAATCACCTCGCCAAAATGACGGCCAATGTATATGTTGGCCGATCCCCCAAAAATTACGTGTAAATTTTTATTTGAATACGTTAAAGAATAAACACTTCCAATAAAAT
>VGFL01000012.1 GCA_016868915.1 Bacteroidota bacterium
CGTACATAACAACATCATCGTTTGGATCCGCGGTTAACGTGTCATAAATCTGAAGAAAAACAGCAGCTGAATCTCCTGCTTGTACTATATTTTTGTAGGCAAAATTTAAGGTCCAAGAAGCAGGATTAGTAATTGCTCCGGGGACATATTGTTGAATGAAGCCTGGAATGGTATCAGAAGGCCATTGTAAAAGACCCGCAGTTGCTGGATCAAAAATTGTTTTAATCTTTCCATATTGAGCACCAGCGTAGGCGCCAGATGTTTCAATGGTGTAAAGACCTTGTCCCCATCCAGGAGAATCATAGGCTATACCGGGAAGCAAAGGAGTTGCAGGTGATTCAAAATTACCGTTAACAACAATTTGAGCATTTGATGAAATAACGCAAATTAAAAAAGAGGCAAATAGTAAGATTTTTTTCATATGATTAATTTTAAATTTAATACAAAACTAATAAATTCCTTAAATAAACAATAGAACTCAACCAAAAAGGTGTTTTTTTCTTCTTGACTTATTGTTAAGAAATTTAAACTCTAAAAACTATAGTGCTCATGCTTTTCATGCAGGAAAAAAAATAAGTGTACTCAGACACTCGTTGAACTAATCACAATGTCATCGTCCGAATTGTTTTTTTTAAATTTTAATTTTTCCTTAAGTCGGTCAACAATATAATACATCATTGGGACAACGATAATTGTTAAGAACATTGAACTCGTTAAACCACCAATTAAAATCCAAGCCAGGCCATTTTTCCACTCTGCACCGGATCCTTTTGCAATTGCAATTGGTATCATTCCGATTACCATTGCGATGGTTGTCATCAAAATAGGACGCATTCGTTCACGAACAGACTCAAGGAGAGCGTCGAACGTATTTTTTCCTTGAGCTTTGAGATGATTTGCAAAATCCACAATCAAAATCGCATTTTTAGCAACCAATCCAAGTAGCATCAACATTCCAAGCATAGTAAAAATTCCCATACTTGAAGAGGTCAAGTTGAGTGCTAAAATTGCACCGATGAGCGAGACAAGAATTGAAAAAAGTACCACAAATGGATAAACAAAATTGTCATATAAAGCAACCATTATAAGATAAACCAATATTAAACCCACTCCCATTGCAGTTCCCAACGCGCCTACGGACTCTTTCTGTCTTTTTACCTCTCCTCCCCATAACATCCGAATATTTTTATCTAACGGACTTTTTTCCAAGTATTTCTCAATTTCAGCCGCAACATTTCCTGAGGGTGTCCCCAAAACATAACTCCGAATAGTCGCACTTGATATTCTATTTTTTCTTTCCAAGGTAGCATTCCCATTATCTACAACTACTTTCGCAAAATCAGTCAAACGAATTTGTCTTCCATCTGAAGTAGAAAACATCATTTCCTCAATATCTTTGACACTTCGTCGGTCGAATTTATCAAGCATTATTCGAATGTTGAATTCATCACCTTTTTCATCAAATTGAGTATCATCATTTCCCGTTAGCGCGTTTTGTAATTGCAATCCAACAGAGGCAATTGGTAGACCAAGAGCTCCCATTTTGGTACGATCTAATTCTACGCGAATTTCTGGGGTAACATCATCCGTTGAGATACTTGGGTCTTTTGCTCCTTTGATTTCTTGAATTGCATTTTTTAAACGCCTTGCCTCTTTACGTAATAATTCACTATCATCTGATGACAAAAAAAGTTCAATTGGTGCCTCCTCTGATTGAACCATCCCAATATTTAATGCCTTAACCTCTATTCCCGGGTATTTATTTTCAATTTTTTCCCGTAATTTATTCATATATATTTCGGTTGGATACACATTTTGCATACCTTCCTTCATTTGGACAGTTATTTCTGACTTATTTTCAGCGCCGAATGAAGCCGCACCCATCCCCGAGCTTGGTCCACCAACATTTGAAAATACGATGGCGACGACATCTTTCTGCGCCAAAATGAGCTGTTCAATTTCTAAAGTGGTCGCATTATTTTCTTGAAACGGCGTACTTTTATCGTACTTTAATTTAATCATAAACTTACCTTGATCCCCTTGAGCGACAAATTCTTGTCCAACAATCCCCAATCCCATAGTAGCCATACTAGCTACGAATAATACCAAGATCCCAAGACCCATTATCATTTTATGACGCAGTGACCATGCAACTATAGCTACATAAGATTCTGTAAAAATTGAAACTCTACGTTCGAACCATAATAAGATTGCTTGAAATGGATTTTTAGGATTTAATTCAACTATTTTAGCAAAACGAGATGCCAACCAAGGCGTTAAAGTAAAGCAGACCAAAAGAGACATTAAAGTAGAAACGACAACAACAATCGAAAATTGACGAAGTATATCAGAGATAATACCTTCAATAAAAACAACAGGTGAGAAAACAACAACATCAACAAGAGTAATGGCAAGTGCTGTGTAGCCAATCTCATTCCTACCATCCAAGGCAGCTTTCCGTCGACTTTTACCCATTTGAAGGTGTCTATATATATTTTCTAAAACCACGATTGAGTCATCTACAAGAATTCCAATTACTAAAGACATTGCGAGAAGGGTCATTAAGTTAAGTGTATACCCAAGCAGATACATTGCAATAAAAGTTGAAATAAGTGAGGCTGGAATTGAAATTAATACGATTAAGGCATTTCGTAAACTGTGTAAAAATAACAGCATCACAGCTGCAACGAGAATAATTGCCAATTCCAAGTCGTGAATAACGGCATCTACAGAGCTAATTGTTGGAATTGATGTATCCGTAGCGATCGTAAATTTCACTCCTTCTTTTTTATATTTTTCTTCAATTTCTTTAAATTTCTCTTTTGTCGCTTTCGACATATTCACAGCATTCGCATCGCTTTGCTTCATCATTCGAAGACCAATTCCATTTTCACCATTGTAACGACTTATGGCTATTTGATCTTCCTGTGAATCGGAGATACTTGCAACATCTTTTAATCTTACCAAAGAATTATTATTCGAAATCAAAACATGATCACCTAACTCCTGAATTGTTTTAAATTTTCCAGACAGTCGTACTTTTATTTGTTCACTTTCATTTTTAACCTTGCCAGTGGGAAAATCTACATTAGCAGCGGAAATAGATTGATTCACATTTGCTAATGTTAACCCGAAAGATTTTAATTTGTCTCTGTCAATATCGACCTTAAATTCTCTTCGTTCACCGCCAATAACTTGAATATCTGCAACACCTTTGGTTTGTTTAATTGAGGGTAAAATTTGCTTCTCCATCAACAGCATAAATTCTCGATCACTGATATTTGGAGCTATGGCACTTACTTGTAATACGGGCGAAGCATTAGGTTCAATTTTAGCTAAGACAGGTTTTTGGGCAGCAGAAGGTAATTTATTTTGGGCATTATTTATCTTTCGTTGGGCATCCTGTAATGCCTCGTCCATATCAGCAGAAGGATTAAACTCAATAAGAACAACAGAGGCGTTATCTAGAGAAAAAGAGGTCACTTCTGTAATATTCTCCAATCCACTGAGTGCATCCTCCAATGGTTTTGAAACCTGATTTTCAACAGTCGCAGGGGAAGCTCCTGGATAGGTTGTTGTGACAGTTAAAATTGGTGGGGAAAAGTCTGGTAATAATTCATAACTCAGCTGATTGTAACTAATTAAACCACCACCAATAAGTATTGTAAACATTACAATAATGAAAGAGGGTCTTTTTATTGATAATTCGGTAAGTGTCATTTCAACTGTCTTTATTTTATTTTAACATTTGAATTATTCTTTAAATTCACTTGGCCTTTAATTACCACCTTATCATTTTCAGTTATCCCGGAAAAAACCTCAATGTAATCACCATCAGCTGTTCCCGAATTGAAGGATGTGAGTATCGCTTTGCCTTTTTTAACTAAATAAACCTGTGGATTTTTTGTTGAACCAATAAGAGTTTTTCTTGGAATAGACAGCGCGCTATGACTGGTACCATTCGCCATTGTGGCAGTTGCGAACATTCCTGCTTTGTATTCATTTGAATTATTTTTGACTTCAATTAATACTTTTACATTATGTAGTTTATCGGCTTGAGGGGAAATCACCTTTATTAATCCCCCTCTAATTTGATCGGGTGTAATATCAGCCGATACGTCAACCTTTTGCCCTTCCCTAAATTTATTTATATCACGCTCAGGAATATTTATAGCGAGCTTCAAGATAGAAATATCGGTAATTTCAGCCACGGGTGTTCCAATCCCAATAACGGTACCTAAATCAATCATTTTTTTTGTGATAAAACCATTGAAGGGTGAAATAATTAAACAACCCTTAATTTGCCTTAAAATCTGAGCTTTTTGAATTTCTAATCCTTTGATGGCTAGTTGAACCTTCTCCAATTGAATATCAGGAGCTGCGTTTTGTTCGGCTAAAATCCGATAGCGTTGTTCATCTTTGCGCTGACCTTCAAGATTTACTTCAATTGTTTGTAACTGAAGTTTCAGCATTTCATCGTCTAATTTTGCTAAAACGCTTCCTTTCTTCACATAATCTCCCTCCTCGAATTTAACTGTGAGTATTTTACCCTGTCCTTCTGAACTTACCATTACTTGTTTGTAAGGCTCGAATGTTCCTAAATAGGAAAATTGGCTGTCGAAAGTATGTAGCTCTGGTTTAATAGTTTCCACCAAAACTGAAGCATTTACATCGTGTATATAGAGCTTGGCGGCAGCTTTTTTCCTATTCCCTATTAATGTAACGATTGTAAGGACAATTAATCCTACACCAACCACACTCAGAACCAAAACTTTTTTCATTCCACTATTATTTAATATTACCAATTGATTTAAGGTATTGAATTTCCGTTTGTCTTAATTTTAAATACGCATTAATTACGTTATTTTGTGCCTGCTGAATTTGATTATTTGCTTGGATTACATCATTTGCACTTACCGTTCCTTGTTTGAACAGATTTTCTATTTGGTTGTATACTTTCTGAGCTAAATCCAACTGATTTTTATTTAATTTCAGAGTATTCGATTGACTTTCAATTTCTCTGCGTGCATTCTTTGTGATTTGCTCTAATTGCTGAGTCAAGTAAATCTCTTGGTTTTCAATTTTTTCAAGATTCAATAAGTTGATTTTTTGTTTATTTTGGCGTTCAAGACCGTCAAAAATTGTCCAATCGAGCCTTAAACCAAAAAAAGCAGATGGAATACCTACCCTAAAATTATCTTTTGGCATCAGACTATACGTGTAATTATACGCTGCATATAATGATATGCTCGGGAAATAGGACATTTTATTGCCTTTGTTTTCCGCTAAATTCATTTGTTTCTGCTCCACAAGCAATTCGTATTGAGGGCGATAAATGGTTGTCGTGTCGTATAAAATTGTTCTCTCAATTAATTCATCCGAGAGAATTGAAATGCGATTTTGAACAGGAATACCAGTGAGAATACATAGTGCATCCTCTACTTGTGCTTTTGCCGAATTTATGTTTTGAATAGTATTTTCAAGAGATAATTTATTTAAAGTCAATTTATCAACCTCTAAGGAAATTAGTACTCCTTGTTGGACCATTGCTGTCATATTCAAAATTAGCTTATTGAGATTGTGAATATTACTATCAATGAAAGATTTCTGTTTTATCAATGCTTGAAGATTAAAATATGCACTTGCTATTTGATACTTGATTTCATCTTGCGTTAACTTGTATTGAAGATTAACTATTTTTTTATTAATGTCAAGTACAGTGAGGCCATAATTTAATTGAGGATTGTATATTATTTGAGTTAGCTGGATAGTGTTTCCAAGGTTGAATGGGACTCCAAATTTGACAGTTGCATACGTATCGGGTTCACCACCAAAAAATGCTGCGGGGACAACTTGCCCTGGAATCAGCGCATTGAATCTATAATCACCGGTTGCTGAAATTTTTGGAAATCTCGCTGCTAGGTATGTATTCTTCTGTTTTCCATTTATTTCAATATCCAGTTTCGCATTTCGAATTGACTGGTTTGCCGTATCAGAAATTTCTAAAAGCTGCTGTAAGCTATATACTTGGCAATTGATGCTAGACGAAGCAACTGCAAAAAAAATTATGAACCCTACATTCGATAAAGATAACTGTTTCATTATACTAATCTTTTTGAATGAATAAATAATTTAATAACATTTCTTTTACGACTTCTTTATATTTCACAAGGTGGGCACTGTACTCTTCATCAGATAAATTATTCAATTGTTGATTGAGCAATCTTGCCATGAATGGGTGTTGACAATTTGCCATTACTAACATGATAATACTCGACAAATCTAATTTTCTCATAATTCCATTTTTCTGAGCCTCAAGAGTTTCTTCAAAGATCCCTGATCGACCAAGTTGAGATAATATTCCTTGTGGTTCAATCCCTGCATTCTTATTTCTGGACATTTCATTGATAACAAACATTGGAATTTCGGGGTGCTTTGCCAGGAATTCAAACTCTCTATCAACGAGCTTATTAATTTTCTCTTTTAGCGTAATATTCGAAGAAAATACATCAACCATAGACAGCAGAAATTCTTCAGTAACACTTTGATAAATTAGAACGAAAAGTTGATTTTTTGATCGGAAATAATAATTTACCAAAGCTACATTTGTGCCTGCTTCCTTCGCAATTTCTCTTGATGTACATCCAGAAAATCCCTTTTGAATAAAAACACGCTTAGCGGCTATTTTTATTTTTTCTTCTGTATGTGAATCTTTTGACATAATTCAAAAATCAATATAAAGATAAACAGAGATTTTAAACAATTGTTTAAAACAAAAAAATAAAACCGTTCTTATTTCATATGAATGAAGGGAATCACCCTAATTTTAGTTGAAAAATGACAATTTTATTTTAGGAATTACGTAATCTTTTGTACCATTTTATGGCAATCATTAAGGTTATTCCAACGGCAAAGAAGCCGAATACACCATTAATCCAATTTAAACTGTTTTTTAGAACGACAAGAAATACAATGCTTACTAAAAATAAGGTTGCCACTTCGTTCCAAATACGTAATTGAGTGGATGTCCATTTGAAATTATCTTTACTGAAATCAAAAAGAATTTTTTGGCAAATAAAATGGTATATAAGAAGTAAAACAACAAATCCTAATTTAAGATGCATCCAGGTTGATACTTTATAATACTCCCAATTTAAAAATAACATCCAATTACCAAAAATAACAGTGAAGGCCATTGATGGTGTTGTAATAATCCACCATAACTTTTTTTCCATAATAAGGAACTGCTTTGATAAAATTGACCTTTCTGTTGTTTCTTTCGTTTGAGCCTCAACATGGTAAATGAAAAGTCTAACCATATAAAACAGTCCAGCAAACCAACTGACCATAAAAATTATATGAAGCGCTTTAATTGTATCCATTGCAGTTTTAATTTTTAATAAATGGTTTTCATAACGGACTAATTAAACAAAAAAGGCGAACAATTCGTTCGCCTTCAAAACACAAATTTTACTATTTACTGTTTTGTATAGGTTGCTATGCATTGTCCCTCTCCACCGATTAAAGGGGTAGAATTAACATATGTATAATTAATGGTTATTTGATTCCCCTGGCTATTCATAGTTCCAGACCCAGAAAAATCAATGTTACCAATGGTTATATTAACGGACTGCTGTGGTATGGTAATAGTCGCTCCATTTATTGTTGCATTAGCAGAACCACCTACAAGCATAAACATATTATCAATGACTAACTGATTTGCCGATGTACCAATACTAACTTCAGGTGTTCCAGCCAATGGAAATCCAGTTCCGCAATCACTTGATACGTCCCACGTTACAGTCCAATTGTCTTGTCCAATAACTACGTCGACTACCCGTTGAGCTGTCGCTGTTCCATTTGCATTGGTTGCGCTGTAATTTACTTCGTAGGATCCCGTTGTTGAGGAGTTTACATTATTTTCTGTAACTACATCGACACTCGATCCATCTTTGTTTACTGCTGTTGCACCTGGGTCATTATACGTTGATCCAACTGAAATAGAAGTGTCCGCCGAACCAATTAAAGTAAGAATAGGTGTATACAAACAACTGCCGTCGTCCTTTTTCGCTTTGCTGTTATAATTGGTTGCCACTGGATCAGTACATCCTTTCTTTTTACACGATGTGATACCAACGCCAAAGACAGATAATAAAAATAAAACAATACATTTTTTCATATTTACAACATTAAATTTTTGAACGAATTTAGTAAAAAATCAATATAAAGCAAATAAAATATGAATTTCTTTTGGTTTAAAAAATGAAAATAAGATCAAGGTAGCAAGGTGCCTTACTCCACCGTTACGCTTTTAGCCAAGTTTCTCGGCTGGTCAACATTACATTGACGCATTACTGCGATGTGATATGATAATAATTGAAGTGGAATTGTAGCCAGAAGTGGAACCAGACATTCATTTGTTTCGGGGATTTCAATTACTTCATCAGCAATTTCTCGAACATGAATATCTCCCTCTGTAACAATGGCAATAATTTTTCCTTTTCGAGCTTTGACCTCTTGAATATTAGAAACAACTTTTTCATAGGAATTTCCTTGTGTAGCAATAACAAAAACAGGCATGTTTTCATCAATTAAGGCAATTGGTCCATGTTTCATTTCTGCTGCGGGATAACCTTCAGCGTGAATATATGAAATCTCTTTCAATTTTAATGCCCCCTCCAATGCAACTGGAAAAGAGTTCCCTCTTCCCAAATATAGTGCATTTGACACATCTTTATATTGAGCAGCAATTCGTTCAATATGCCCATTGCTTTCTAAAACTCGCTTTACTTTATTGGGAATCGATTCAAGCTCGGCCAACATAGTATGAAGGGCAGACTGGGTTATTGTTCCTTTTTTCTGTGCTAAAGTTAATGCCATCAGAGCAAGAATTGTAACTTGGGCTGTAAAAGCTTTGGTTGATGCAACTCCAATTTCTGGTCCAGCATGAGTGTAAGATCCTGCATCTGTGATTCGAGAAATGGAGGACCCAACAACATTACAAATACCAAGAATCGTTGCTCCCTTACTCTTTGCTAATTCAAGAGCTGCCAATGTATCGGCCGTTTCACCTGATTGAGAAATAGCAATAACAACATCCCTTTCATCAATAATTGGATTCCTGTATCTAAATTCACTTGCATATTCAACTTCAACATTGATTCTTGCAAGATCTTCAATAAGATATTCTCCAACTAAACCTGCATGCCACGAGGTTCCACAAGCCACAATAACGAGGCGATTTGCCTGTATCATTTTATCTTCATACTCCCTGATTCCACGCAGAGAAACCCATCCTTCGTTAGTATTTAACCGACCTCTGAAACAATCAAGAATTGATCTTGGTTGCTCATATATTTCTTTCAACATAAAATGCTCATAACCTCCTTTTTCAAGCGCCTCTAACTCGAGCTCTAACTGTTGGATATATGGTGTTTTCTGCTGATCCCCAATGTTGTATAATTTGAGACCATCATTCTCAAGATCAATCACTGCAATTTCTTCATCATTCAAATAAACAACTTGTTTTGTGTATTCAACAATTGGCGAAGCGTCTGAAGCAAGGTAAAAGTCTCCTTCTGTTCCAATTCCAACTACCAGCGGACTACTTTTACGCGCAGCTACTAACCGATTGGGATAGTCTTTTGAAATGGCAACAATTGCGTAGGCACCAATAACGTAATGAAGAGCAATACGTAAAGCCTCTCCAAACCATACCTTTTCTTTTTTACTTATATTATCAATCAAATGAACCAATACTTCAGTATCTGTTTCGCTTTTAAAAACATAACCTTGATTAATTAATTCTTTTCGAAGAGAGTCATAGTTTTCTATTATACCATTGTGAATCAATGCAATCGTACCATCCATTGAAACATGTGGATGAGCATTTATATCAGTTGGCAGTCCATGAGTTGCCCAACGGGTATGACCAATACCAATATGGCCGGAAATATCGAATTGATTGGCGTAATCCTCTAAATTTGATACTTTCCCCGCTTTTTTATAAACTAATAAATTACCTTTTGATAGTAAAGCCACTCCTGCACTATCATACCCTCTATATTCGAGTCTTTTTAAACCCTTCAGAACGACAGGGAAGGCATTTTTCTTACCAATATAAGCTACAATTCCACACATAAATTAATAAGTAGTATAGGTAACGACTAATTTAGGTTTTACTTTATTTGATGTATGTATACCATTAAAAACAATTCTTTCAGCCGAATTTATGAAAAATCGAGGAGAAATTACTAAACCTGTATTCTCTTGACTATCAGTAACAATTGACTGAGCGTAACTACGAATATCAACAAAAAATAATTTCTTGACCTCATTGTATTCGCCAATGGTAGGAAGGCTTGTGTAATAATTATCGGAGTCCTGGACCTTGGTGGCCACTGAAACGCTAATACCAGGTTTGTACCTGTATCCAGTTTGGTATTGAATTGGAAGACTTAGTTCTGCTTTATGAATTATGGTTTTTTGCGGAAGATTACTCAATCCAGGTATTTTCACGATAGCTCGATGTTTAAACGCTTGAGCATAATATTCATTTTTTCCTAAGGTGGTATTTTGCAAGAGATTGCTAACTGGAGTTCCAGATGAATTAATATCTACGTGAGTGAAATCTGCACAACTTGCATTGAGCAACAGATCAAAAGTTTTAAAAATACCATTTTGACGAAAATATATTGTAATTTTTGAAGAAGGATCATTCAGCTTAACATACAAGGCGGCACCAACTCCTGGGGCTTGCGAACCATTATTAGTTCTGACGTGAATTCCTTTAAAATAACTCACAAAATTTTCATTACTTGCAAAAGTAGAGCTCCCGCTTGAAATCAATGCCTTAAAGAAACTGGTATCTAATGGGATTCTTAATTGAGCATCAACCGTATCTCCCCCGACAATTGTTTTTTCAGTGGGTTTCGGCGTTATAGTTCCTTTACCAAAGGGAACAAGATTTGTTTGTTTTATGGATTTAGTTGTAAAAGAATAATAGGTAGAATCAATATGTAAATCTTCATCCAATTCATAAACTTCAAACGTTTGAGTGCTCTGATCACCGTAAAATCCAGCATATTCAAGAGAAAGAACAACCGAATCCATGATTATAGTGGACATGTCTCCAAAATTTGGATTTATCGTTGTTAAACTAAGTTGCGTGTAAATTGAGGCATTAAATGTTCCAAATTTAGGATCGTAGTAACTTCCAAGCAATCCGTTTGGACCATTATCAGTTATTAATGAGTCCTCCTCTATGGTGTAGGTTTGAAGTTCAAAAGTGTCAACTGTTATTCCATTTAAAATTTCGTCTTCATCAAGGGTTCCTATACCAACGGAAGAGTCTTTTTTCTTACACGAAAAAATCAGAAGAAATAAGCAATTGGCTAAAATAAATTTTGTCAAAAAAGATGCATAGAATCTCTGCATTTCTCCTAAACTAATACCGATTCATCGATAATTTTATCAAAAAAAGCAGAAAGTTCCTTGGCTTGGTTTTCTTCGGCAATATAGCCTAACTTCGGGCATTTAGAATTATTGAAAACATCAAGTAATTCCGCAGGAATAGATTCAGAACCGATACACAATCCATCGATGTATTGAGCAAGGGCTTTTGTAATTCCTACACACGAGGTGTCAGAAAATTTTGAGGCTACGTTAGATGGAATACCATCAAATAATAATTTTTCAGGTAGTCTCTTGTCCCATGGGGTAGTAAAAACTTGATCAAAAATGTTGTATACAACTTTTGTACTTGCAAAATGGGGATCCTTATCATACACAAACTTAATATACAATGCCATCATTGAAGATAACCACCCATTGCAATGAATAATGTCAGGCTGCCAACCTAATTTTTTAACTGTCTCGAGCACTCCTCTGCAGAAAAAAATTGAACGCTCGTCATTATCATTATAAAATTGACCCTCAACATCACCTAAGGCTCCGTTTCTACGGAAAAGTTCATCATTATCAATGAAGTATACTTGCATACGCGCAGGGGCCACAGACGCAACTTTAATTATCAACTGATGATCATCGTCATCAATTGTTAAATTCTGTCCTGAGAGTCTTATTACTTCGTGGAGTTGATGTCTTCTTTCATTTATGCAACCAAATCGGGGCATAAATACTCTGATTTCTTTGCCGGCATCCTGAATTATTTCAGGAAGCCTTCTTGAGGTACTTGAAATTTCAGATTTAGGTGAAAAAGGGAATATTTCCTGCGAAATAAAAAGAATTTTCTTTTTTTCCATGCAATTGTAAGATGCTAATTAAGAATACAAAATTAAGAAAAAAATACCGATCTTCAAAAAAACACATAGTTTTGTGTCCAATTTGAATTGAGTTGAAAAAGATTGCAATTTGCACAACGATAAAAAGTTTGAATAATGAACTAACAAAAGTTTCAAAAAATAGAGACTATGACTTAGGGTTTGTTCCCACTATGGGGGCTTTACATAGGGGCCATCTTGAATTGGTTAAACGAGCAAGCACGGAGAATCAGTCTGTTGTCGTCAGTATTTTTGTTAATCCCAATCAGTTCAATAACAAGGAAGACCTCGAAAAATATCCGAGAACTATAGAAAATGATATAAAAGTACTTGAAAATATTTCCAATTGTATTGTGTTCATTCCAAATAAACATGAGATTTATCCAGATGACGATAATTTCCAGAGCATTGATTTACAAGGAATGGACACTATTCTAGAGGGAAAATATAGGCCTGGACACTTTCAAGGAGTGGTTCATGTCATTCATAATTTCTTTAAGTTAATTCGACCGACACGTGCATATTTCGGTCAAAAAGACTTTCAACAACTTGCGATAATAAAAAAAAGCACTCATATTTTTAATTTTCCAACTCATATAATTACTTGCAAAACAGTAAGAGATAATTCGGGACTTGCTAAAAGTAGCCGAAATTTAAGACTAAGTGCAGCGGAAAAAAGAGATGCCGTAATTATATTTAAAACCTTGATTTTTATTAAAAAAAATCGAAAATATTGTAAAACCCCAAAAGAATTGAAAATCCAAGCGATGAACTTTTTTCTCAAAGGAAAATTGAAATTAGAATATATCGAAATTTGTGAATCAAAAAGTTTAGAAATTGTTGAAAACCAATGGGCTGAAAACATGACTGCATCAATTGCGGCTTACTGCGGTGAAGTACGCTTAATCGATAACATGGAAATTTAACTTACAGATTCTCTACATTAAAACAAGTTTGCATTTTTTTGGTAAGAGATTTTATTACTAATTCGTATGAATTATTAATACATTCTACTAAAATTTCTTGTGGAATTTCTGCCCTTAAGCTTATGGTAATCCAATGCTTTTTGTTCATATGATATCCAGGTTGGATTCCTTCGAAACGCTCTCTTAACTCGATACTCCGTTCTGGACTGCACTTTACACTTATTGATATTGGATTATTAATATCAACCAACAAGAAAATTTTTCCACCGATTTTGAAAACAAGTGTTTGATCGTCAAAAGGAAAATCTTCATTCACATATGGTTTAGAGGCACATAGAGAATAAAGATCCTCAATGTTCATCTAGTGAATAGCAGGTGCATTGTCAAATTTACCGAGATTGTAGAGCATTTTTGAATGCCCTAATAAAGCGCCTAAGAAGGAGTTGTAAGAATGATAGGGTAAGTTAAATTCGTTTGCAGTTTCTCGGACAATCTTTGATAATTTTGGATAATGAACATGACAAATATTTGGAAACAAGTGATGTTCTACTTGATAATTCAAGCCACCAATATACCATGTAAGAATTGAGTCACTTGGAGCAAAATTGGCCGTGTTGTACAACTGATTAATCGCCCAATCTGCATCAACATTACCAGATTCATCCGGCTTTAAATAATCTGAACTTGGAACCACGTGAGCCGGTTGGAAAATTGCTGCCAAAATAAAACCACAAATAAATTGCATCGTTGCCCAACCCAGTAAGGACATGTACCATGGGGCATCGATTAGCAATATAGGTAAGGCAAGAAATAGTGACATGTAAACTATTTTACTAACAATTAGATTTGTTAAATGTCTCGAAAAACTAATTTTTTGAGTTTGTATCAATCCTTTTTTCTTGTATCTAACGGCTTGTTGAAAATCTTTTGTTGTTGACCACATCATTGTCATTAACCCATAAAAAAACCACGCATAAATAAATTGAAAACGATGGAGTTTATTTCTTTTTGTATGAGGGGAAAATCGTAAAATAAATGAAGGCGGTTTGATATCTTCATCCATATCAGCAACATTCGTGTACGTGTGGTGCAGAACATTGTGTTGTATTCGCCAATTAACATCACTACCACCCAAAAGAACCATCACCTTACCAACTATTTTATTGACCAATTCGTTTTTAGAATAAGCCCCATGATTGGCATCGTGCATTACAGACAAACCAACTCCAGCCATTCCGATACCCGTTATACTCCACAGTGCAATAAACAACCATGGAGAATAGTCTACAAAAAATAACATACTGAAAGGGAAAAGGTACAATGTAAGCATAAATATAGTTTTGACCACCATATTTGTGTTTGCGTGGCGAGAAATATTATTTTCTCTAAAATAGCTATTTACTCGTGATCTTAAAACTTTATAAAATTCGGTAGTGTCAACACCAGTAAATCGAACATTTTTATATTGCATGATAAAATTTTAACAAATTTAAAAATTAATAAAATACATCAACATATGTGATGTGTAACTTTTGCATAAACTCAAGTTGAAAAGTCGCATTTTTTACCTGTTAAGCATCGGACTAAGAGTATGATGAAAACAAATATTAGATTCATATGTTCGCTCACAACGAAGAAATAGTTTAACCAAATGACTATGATCCAAATTGCGCATGAGATAAAAGAGTATTTTAATTTGGGTCGCAATTTATTTAACTCCTCAGGAGATTTCATTTTATGGATGAAAACCAGGACATCCTGATTCATTTTAATGCTTAATATAAAGTAGAGCAGAGGCAAAAGAATAATTACTTGAGGTATTCCAAAATCTTCGAAAAGAAGAAAATTAACCCACTCAGTCGTAATTGACTTATTTGGATTAAGGGTATAAATAAAAAGATGAACAAAAACTAATTCTAGAAAAAAATCTACGAACAGAAAACCAACAGATTTTTTGTCTATTGGCTGGTCTTTTTTTAAAACCCGTTTATTTATTTTTCTAAATGTTTCATTTCTGAAATAGTTCGTAAAAAGAATATCAATTAAATAGTACGCTAAAATAAAAAATAGAGACCAATTCCACAGAAAATAGCCGAGTAAAGGGATTGCTAATTCCCCAAGAAGCTGAATAATAATCGCCGTTTTTTTACTCATTACTTTAGTGCGGCAACACGTTCTTTTGTTAACTCAAATTGTGGATTGTATTTTAATGCTTTGGCATAAGCTTGTAAGGCTCTTGTTCTGTCATTTTTATCTTCGTAACATAGTCCGATATTATGCCACGCTTTGACAAATTCGGGTTGAATATCTATGGCCATTTGGTAGTAAATAATTGCACTGTCTAATTGATTTTCGGTATGAAATTGTTTTATGTAACCCAAATTAAACCAGCCTAAATGATATTTATCATTTACCCGCATTAATTCATGATAACCTCTCTCTGCGTCATTGAACCTCTCTAACATTTGATCACAATAAGCAACGCCATATAATGCCTCAGATAAATTGGGATTTATCGCAACGGCACTTCTAAATTTTTCAATGGCAATTTGATATTTTTCATCTTCAGTGTAAAGCTGGCCCAGTCGTAAATAAGCCAATTCAAATGTTGGATCTTGTTGGACGGCTGTTTCGTAAGATGAAATAGCTAATTTTCTATTGTTTTGCATAAGAAAAATTGTTCCTTTCATAATATATGCATCACGGTATTTTGGATTAATCTTTAGCGCCTGATCCACATATTGTATGGCCGTTTGAAAGTCGGAAAAATAAGCATAAGTTGAAGATAGCCCAACAAGTGCTTTTGTATTTTTTGGTTGTTTTTTAACGATGAATGAGTAATGAAATTGAGCGCGAGAAACATCGGTAACCGAGCGCTCAGGATCATTTGAAAGTACATCCGCATACAAAAGACGAGTATCAATACGGGAACTATCCAAACGAAAGGCTTTAGTAGCATCTGGTTTCGCAATATCAAAATACTTCTGGTTGTATTTCGTTAGAAAGGAATCAAGCATTAAATTTCCTCGTTTCACGAGAAGTCCAACATTATTTGGATCCTTTGAAAGTAGGCTATCTAAATTTTCGTTTTTTACAGTAACTTTTTCACCTTTTTCTTTACAGCTAAAGATTAGGAAAATTGAAAGAAATAAGAATAAACAACTAATTAAGTGTTTCATTTGTTAAAAGATAAACAAAAATACCTTTTTTGTTGATGATACTGTAATTTCTCGTTAATTTTGATACATAATTTCATCAAATGAAAAATCGATATGCTCTTTTACTCACTGTTTCCTTCGTTCTTATAACGCTAGATTATTTTTCACAGGGGTGCTCACAATGTAAAATGTTAGCAGAACAAGGTTCAGAAGTGGATGAGGGATCTTTTGGCAGCACGATTAATTCGGGTATTTTGTACTTAATGGTAATCCCCTATTTGATTCTCATGTTTCTTTTTAGAGAACGTATATTTCGAATATTAAAAGGTTTATTGAAGAAATAAATCAACGAAGAAAGCCCCCCAGAATACTGCGATTCCAGAGAGCCTCTCTACTGTTCTTTTAGTTTTCTGTTTTAAAGTTTATTGAGCCCTTTCTTACTCTTTAACACGTTGAATCCAACGTTGAATCCGGTGTAACCTCCCCCTTTTTGTGATGAATAGAAAACATTAACGGGAATATTTAAAGAGCCAGCTTTGAACGTTCTTCCTATTGCAAAGACAAAAGAAGTATTAAGTTTAGTTACTCCTCTTTTATCAAAATGTGATTCAGAAAAATCATAGGTTGAAACTCCCGAAGCTGCTGCCGGAGTAGGTGCAATAAAGTATCCGTTTGTATTGTATTGTGGATCATTTCCATAGGTCTCATAGGCATATGTATCCCAATCTGATCTTGAAAAATAACGACCATCTAAACTGAATTTATTTTCCTTGTCAAAAAATCCGTCTGAAACCTGTTTTAAACCGAATCCTGGTCCAAAAGCTAATTCCCAATTTCCTTTTCCAAATCTAAATCCGTTCATAAAGATAAAAGAGGGTATAAATTGACCTTGTTCCAAACCGGAAACGTTAAATATACCTTCAACAAGTGCTGAAAAATTTTCCGTTCCAACGTATTGTCCTTCCAATTGGTATCCAATCATACTTACAAATGGTGCAATTCCAATTCCACCCTGATCCTCAGGCCTAGTGGCAAACTCATAAACAGATCCTACTAAACCAGCAGCACCAACACGTGGGCCTGAGTTATTAATTTTCCCTAGACTATTGGATGTAATCACATCATTTTTAAATGCTAATCGATCAACCACTACTTTATCTGTTGCAACACCATGCATTTCTTTTAAAAGAATTTCAATCATACGTTGAATTTCCAATTCTTGATTGTCAAATTCACGAACGGCAGATTTAAAAATCGTTTTATTTTTAACATCAATTATTTTTAACGTAATGGCAATTTTATTTCCCAATAGATCTAGACTGCCGCACATTACATAATCCGTATTCAAGGAATTTCCGAGTTTTATTAAACAATTTTGACCAAAACAATCTTG
The DNA here is from genome assembly GCA_016868915.1 of Bacteroidota bacterium. Lineage (GTDB taxonomy): Bacteria > Bacteroidota > Bacteroidia > Flavobacteriales_D > Crocinitomicaceae > UBA952. Next base: position 17,759 of record VGFL01000012.1, read on the forward strand.
GGCATACTCAGGATTTGATTTAATTACATCAGCCATATCGAACTCATCATATACTTTATATTTGTTGAGTTTAATTAATTCCAATCGCATCATTCGTGCAGCCGATTCGGTTTTTACTGTCAGAGAGGTTACATTCGGGTTTGCAACTGCGATTGTTTGATTTGCATCAGTAACTTGGGCGATAAAGGTCGAACTAATCAGAAATGTGAGTAGTACAAAAAAGAAACTTTGTGTTTTCATCCTTATTAATTTTATTGATACAAAGTTGTTGCAAAAAATGAAAGTGTTAAAATTGTTTTTTGAAAGATTAAAAAATCAATTTGCGAATATCGCAAATGATTAGTTTTTATTCAAATGCAATATCAGCCTCTATTTTTGTCTTAAAGGAGCGGATCATTTTTTCTAAATCAAAGAAATAACTGTTTCGTTCTTTTTCGTTTACCTGGCTAATTAAACTTGAGTTCGCTAATTGTTTATCTAAAATCTGCTTGGTATCTTTAACATAGTTTACATCAGTGGTGTGAAGATAATTCATAATATTATGAGAAATAAAAATACCTTTTGTCTCATTAGCTTCGTAATAAAAGGTAGCTTCCGCATTGATTGTTTCATTGATGTACATATCGAAATTGTTGCCTTGGGCAGGAGCTGATGTACCAAAAATAAATTTTTTACCAATGGAAGCTTGATTTTTAAGGTGTTCAACTAAAAGTATAGCTCTATCGCAAAGAAACAAAGCATAAGTTGGATTTTCGAATAGATGAGCTTTATAGTAATACCAAATTTGCCGCATGAAACCACGCATCAACTCTTGATCGTATATTTCTATCGTCGGAATCTGGTTATACAACTGTAAAATTTCTTTTCCTAAATCAAAAACTCCATCTGGTATTTTTTCATGGACAAATTTTTGGTTCGAATAATCGGAAATTTGTAAATGTGTTTTGGCCCAAAAGAATAAGCGAAAACGAATAAGTTGAGGAAAATTTAGTAATTGAAAAAATTGTACATTATTAATGGCTAATAATATCGTTGGATTTGAAAATGATTTTAAATGAGCGAAACGATCTCGTATACCCTCCAAATAACTAACTAAACTAAAATCATATGTATTTAACGGCGGGAAGTCAAACATTGCCTTGCCTGTTCCAATTTCGGCAAGCTTGTCAAATGAAATTTCAAAATGTTTACAAATTTTTTGAATCTCACTTGCACTTAATGGCGTTTCATTTCTATAACGCCTATAAACAGCATCAGGGCTAATATGCAGAACCTCCGATAAAGCATTACCAAGTGAATCTTGATTTCCAATTTTTGATTTTATCTCCTGAAAAATCAAACTTTGTATGGATATTTTCATTACTCTAAAGTTAGAGTAAATAAATTTATAAATGAGAATGACGTTTTAAAAATTGAAAAACATAGTAAAAAGCAAGAGTTTTATCTAATTAAAATTGCTCCTCAATTGAAATATTTAGGCAACCATTAGGTAAAAAAGTAGTTTTTAAACTTATGTTGCAAAGTTGTATATTTACATTTTAGGTTAAAATTGAAAAAAACTGGATTAATTTTCTATTTACTGATATCCCTCAGTATATTTGGGCAAGACATATGGATTACCCCAAACCGCGGTCAATGGGATGACCGTATTCTTTACAATGTAGACATTAATCAAGGAAAATTGTATTTAGAAAAAAACCAAATGACCTTTTTCCTTACTGATGCCATGGCCCACAATCACGCTGAACATAAACATCACTCAGAGGAAAAAAATGGAACTGCTTATCATGTGATCAACCAGACTTTTTTAAATGCAAACCCAAATACCTACAAAGAGGAAAAAATACCATCAAATCATTACTCAAACTATATCTTAGGGTCTGACCAAACTAAATGGAAATCAGAGATTTATTCCTTTCAGGAAGTTCATTACAAGCAATTCTACACTGATATTGATCTTTTTTACTGTACTAAAGATAAGCAACTGAGCTATAACTTTTTTATCGCACCACATGCTGATCCCTCTCAAATACAATTCAAGCTTACCGGCGCAGAGTCGGTCAAAATAACGGCTGAAGGCACACTCGTTTTAAAACATCGGTTTGGTGAAATAATAGAATCCGCACCTATTGCCTGGACTGAAAATGAAAAAGGAATAAAAACCAAAGTGGCCTGTCGATTCCTCCAAATGCAAGATACAATACGATTTTATTTCCCCGACGGATACGCAAAAAATGAAAAACTAATTATAGACCCCAGTCTGACATTTTCCACCTTTACAGGTTCAACAGCTGATAATTGGGGCTTCACTGCCACACCCGATATCAATGGGAATTTGTTTGGGGGGGGTATTGTTTTTGGGGCGGGCTATCCGCTCTCAACAGGCGCTTACGACCTAAGTTTTAATTCTGGAACTGGAACATTTCCTATCGATATCGGAATAACAAAATATAATGCGGTTGGTACTAACATCTTATATTCAACGTATATCGGAGGAAGTGGGAATGAAACACCTCACTCTATTGTATCCGCCCAAAATGGTGAATTATACATTTATGGTGTAACGTCATCTACAAATTTCCCTATGGCAGGAACACCCTATGACAATACGCACAATGGGGGGCCTTATGAAATAGAAAACTCATTAGAATTTAACGGTGCTGATATTTATGTAGCACGCTTGAATCCGAATGGTACCACTTTATTGTCATCAACCTATATTGGAGGAGCAAATACAGATGGTCTAAATACGAATAGTTTAAATTACAATTATGGCGATCAATTTCGGGGCGAGATTATCCTCGATGGTAATCAAAATGTCTATATATCGAGTACGACAGCCTCATCAAATTTTCCAACTGTTTCAGCAAGTCAATCCACATTAAATGGAAGTCAAGATGCAGTTATTTTTAGATTAAATTCGTCACTTAGCACGCTCGCGTGGAGTACTTATTTTGGTGGTAGTGGGCTCGAAACAGGAAATGCAGTATCTATTTCAAGCAATGGATATATTTATGCCGCGGGAGGTACTTCTTCATCCAGCTTACCGCTTTCTCTCGGCAATGATTTATCATTCAATGGAGGTATTTCTGATGGTTATGTATTACGCTTAAATCAATCTAATGGCCAATTTGTTGCGGGAACTTACATGGGAATGAATGAATATGATCAAACCTATTTTGTTGATACAGATATCGATAATTTTGTGTACGTGTATGGTCAGAGTGAATCAAATTGGGGTGTTTCGCCAGGGTGTTATGGAACCCCGAATTCTGGACAATTTGTGAGAAAATACTCGGCAGATTTACTTTCTATTTCTTGGTCAACGATGATTGGTGCTGCACATGGACATGTTGAAATATCACCTACTGCTTTTCTCGTTTCAGATTGTTATGATATTTATTTGGCAGGATGGGGAGGTATTTTAAATCAAAGCGGACAGGCAACCTCTTCAACGAGTAATAATTTTCAATGTACCCCAGATGGGTATCAACTCATAACAAACGGAAATAATTTTTACATCGCAGTCCTTGATCAAGATGCCAGTGCACTGAAGTATGCAACATTCATGGGAGGAACCACCAGTAGCTCCAACCACGTGGATGGAGGAACGAGCCGTTTCGACAAATCGGGAAGGATTTATCATGCGGTTTGTGGTGCATGTGGAGGAAACGATTATGGATTTACAAGCACTCCTGGAAGTTGGTCTCCAACGAATAACAGTCCAAATTGTAACATGGCAACCTTCAAGTTTGAATTAAGTGCAATTCAGGCCATTGCAGCACAACCTGTACCCTTAATTTGTATACCGCAATCCGTTTATTTCCAAAATAATAGTATTAATGGAAACGCTTATTTATGGTACTTCGGAGATGGCAACTCATCCACAGAATTTGAACCTATTTACCAATATACAACGCCAGGAGTTTATGATGTAACCCTCATTGTCACTGATACGAATGGCTGCTTTAGTCCAGATTCCAGTACGATAACAATTAATATAGGTTCATTTGAAGGAGGTGTGGTGGCTCCACCGTCACCCATTTGTCCGGGTGATAACTTTCAATTTGAAGCATACGGCGGAGCAAATTACAGCTGGACACCTGCTCAATACTTGAATAATCCAAATGTATACAACCCAGTTGCGACAATAACTCAAACCACTACTTTCACTGTCACAATCTCGGACAGCTGCGGCTCTGTAGCGTTCCCCGTAACACTCGAAGTGTATGATAATTCCATTTCGATTTCTCCGGATACAAGTATTTGTATTGGAAACAGCGTCCAGCTCAATGTAAACTCATCAGGATCCATCACATGGTCCCCACCAACCTATCTAAATAATCCGACTTCTTTTTCACCAATATGTACGCCGCAACAATCCACTACGTATACAGCAAATGTTACCAATCAATATGGATGCGAAAATCAAGCTCAGGTCACCATTAACGTTTTTCTCAATCCACCTATACCCATTTTAGAAGATACAGTTCAAGTATGTGAGGGAGGCAGTGTTGGTATTGTTGTTTCTGGTGGAAATAGCTACTCTTGGCAAAATAGTCCATACCTAAACACCACACAAGGAAGTGCTGTTATTGCCAATCCCCCGAATGATAATTGGTTTTATGTAACAGTAACAAATACATGTGGAAGCACTCAAGATTCCATTTTGGTTCAGACAATAGAAGCTCAAATTCAAGCCGGTAATGACACCATTATTTGTCCAAATGAAACGGCCATTCTATGGGCGTCAGGTGCTAGTTATTACCAATGGAATCCACCTGCTACGTTTTTTGAATTATCTGGGAATTTGGTTGAGGTAAGTCCCACACAATCGACAAATTATCAAGTTATTGGAACGGATGCAAATGGTTGTAAGGACACTGCGTACGTTTTAGTCCAATTATTTCCATATCCTTCTTTAATCGTGACATCAGATATATTTGCTTTTTATGGTGAAGAAATTCAACTTTCTGCTACCTCAAATACACCGGGTAATTTTACATGGTATCCTCCGACAGCTTTAAGTTGCAGTGATTGTTCAAACCCAGTAGCTGCGCCAAACCAAGACATTACCTATTTTGTCAACTTTGAAGATACGAATGGTTGCTACACAGGTGCCTGGGTAAATATCTATTACGATGCCTTGGTATACGTTCCAAACACATTCATTCCGGATGATGATGCTAAGAATGATGTATTTCAGATTTATGGGTCAAATATTTATGAAATGGAATGTCTGATATTTAATCGGTGGGGAGAGCTAATTTGCACATTAAATTCAATAACTGATTCTTGGGATGGAACCTATCAAGGAAAAAAATGCCCAGATGGAACTTACACTTGGAAATTGACCATTACAGACTTTCAAAATAGACACAAACAAATCACCGGTCACATTAACCTACTTAGATAGAGATGTGGAATATATCTTACCCTTTTTTGAAAAGAGATAAATACCTAAAGCGTTAGCGACTTCAAGAATTCATTCTTTGTAGCTTCGTTTTCAAATTTTCCAGAATAATAACTTGTGACAGTTGATGAAGACTCATCTTTAATTCCACGAGAAGAAACGCACAAGTGTTTTGCGTCGATCAACACCGCAATATCTTGTGTTCCTAAAACATGTTGTAGTTCTTTAGCAATCTGAACCGTTAAACGTTCCTGAACTTGAGGCCTTTTTGCAAAATACTGGACAATTCGATTTAGCTTTGACAAACCAATAACAGATCCATTGGATATATAAGCAACGTGAGCCTTTCCCATAATTGGAACGAAATGATGCTCGCAATTGCTGTAAAAGGAAATGTTTTTTTCAACCAACATTTGATTGTATTGGTATTTGTTCTCAAAGAGGGCAATTTTTGGTTTATTTTCGGGATTCAATCCTGAAAAAATTTCTTGAACATACATTTTTGCAACTCTATAAGGAGTTCCTTTTAAACTGTCATCCGTTATGTCTAACCCTAATGTTTCCATTATTTTTTCGAAATGAATAGAAATCTCCTCAATTTTTTGAGCGTCTGATATAGAAAATGCATCCTTTCGCATGGGAGTTTCAATGGTTGTTAGAATATGCTCGTTACCTAATTGTTCGTATAATTCACTAAGTGAAATTGAATCTGTCTTCATAGTCTTTTTTTTAGTTAGCTTAATGGATACATTAAATTAGTTATAAACCGTAAAAGTAGAAACATATGAATCTGAATTTTGTTTAATCTTTATTGCATAAAACTTAAACAAAATAAAAATCACCTATGGGAAGTAATACCCTATTAAGATTAGTTAATGGATTAAATTAAATTGGATTTCTGTCCAAACCTTTTCAGCCGCATAATCCCACGAAAATAACTGAGCACGTTGAATTCCATTATTTCTCAAAGTATCTCGCAATTCTTGATCGTGAAACAGACGATTCATGCCTTTGAGAATCTCATTTTCGTTGAATGGGTCACAGTAAATTGCGGCATCTCCCGCAATTTCAGGCAAACTGGTTTTATTCCCGGATAAAATGGGAATACCACATTTCATCGCTTCAACCAACGGAATTCCAAATCCTTCAAAATAAGGTACATATGCTAAAGCGAATGCAGAGGCCGTATATTGAACCAATTTTTTTTGTGTGAGATGTCCGGTAAATCGGATGTTTTTTTTAACCGTTTCTGGAATATCGATGGAATGCCCTTTCCACATGGGTTTTCCAACGATAACCAATTCCATATCTGGAAAGGAGTTTTTATCCATGAAACGCTCAAAGGAATTTACCAAGCGTTGCACATTTTTGCGTGGATGAATAGACCCGACAAAAAGAAAATAGGGTTTCAGATTATTATCGTCTCTAAATACTTGAATTTCCTCATTTGAAAAAACACGATATTTTTCTGAAGCGCCATTCCAAGCAACTACAATTTTTTGAGGGTCAATTTTATAAGTTGTTACAATATCTTGCTTCGAAGATTCCGATACAGTGATTATTTTCTGCGAGTGACGGGCAAATTTCGGAAAGTATTTTCGGTAATACCAACCCACTAATCCCGGTAAATCTTCCGGATAATGTTCAAAATTTATATCGTGTATGACGTTTATTTGAGGAATACGTGAACCTAAAACTAACGAACCGTCTGGGGAGAAAAGTACGTCGATTTTATATTTTTTTAGCGCTCGGTTCAAGCTCCATTCAAACCAAATTAGGTAGAGAAAGGGATGTCTGGCTTGAGGTTTTAGAACTATTTCTTTACAATTAGAACCGAATTTAAATTTCTTGTCCACTTTACGATCAAAAAACAACATAAATTCATGTTCGGGATGATTTTGTACAATTCGTCGAACAACTTCAAAAGTATACCAGCCAAATCCTTCCATTTTATCGGATAGTAAAAAGCGGGTATTTATTCCTATACGCAAAATTTAGATTAAAACAGGAACGGATTTTATTTCTTTTAAAACTCCATTCCATAAATGCATTCTCATTTTTAACGCATCAATAGATACTTGTGTTGCTTCATACCATTTTAATTCATCATTTCCGCATAGCTCTTGTATCATTTGCAGAGACATTGGTCCGTGTTCACCGCCATCTACTTCAATGTGTCTTTCAAGGTAATATATCAAATCAGAAAGAGAGTTACCAGTTTGTTTTTCAACAGTTTTTACAATTTCAATAAACATATCTGGAATTAAATCTTCACGACCGAACGTAAATAATGCAGCCAATTCGTGAGGTTTATTTTCTTTTATTTTTTGAAAGGTGAATGAAACAAAATCAATTGTATTTTTTGAAATAGTAAGATGCTCTAAATCTGATTTTACCGTATTTAGGTCACTTCTTTGAACAAATGATAAAACCTCAGCGGTATCTAATCCAATTTGCTCCATTGCCTTCAGATATAATTCAAAGTGACTTACCGGGTTTCCACTTTTATCCAAATCACTTTCTTCGCCCAATACAATTTCATTTATCAATCTGCGAGTGGAGGCAGATCCACTTGGTCTCCAGGGTAATTCAACTGAAGTCAAATTGATTTGAAGTGCTTTTAGCAGACTCATGAAATCCCAAACAGCGTAGATATGTTGTTTCATAAAAATCTGAATGGCCTCTAATGAGTTTAACTCCGAATACAACGGGTGGGCAAGAAGCTCCATTCTAAATGGTTCAATATCAGATTTTAATTCATTAAGTTCTTTTGTCATTTATTTCAATTTAATTCCTAATTCGTTCATTTGCTCATCCTCAAGAGGTGAAGGAGCGTCGATCATGGTGTCTCTTCCGCTGTTATTTTTTGGGAATGCGATATAATCCCTAATTGATTCTGAACCGCCCATGGTTGCAACCAATCGATCTAATCCAAATGCCAATCCACCATGTGGAGGAGCCCCAAATTCAAAGGCATTCATCAGAAATCCAAATTGCGCTTGTGCTTGTTCAGGAGTGAATCCAAGTAGATCAAACATCTTCGCTTGTAAGTCTTTATTATGAATTCGAATAGACCCTCCGCCCAATTCAACGCCATTCATAGCTAAATCGTATGCATTGGCGCGCACTTTACTCGGATCTACTTCCAACAAATGATCATCTTCTGGTTTTGGCGAAGTAAATGGGTGGTGCATGGCATGCCAACGATTAGCATTCTCATCCCATTCCAAAAGTGGGAAATCTACCACCCAAAGCGGCTTGAATTCATCCACTTTTCTCAATCCCAATTGATTTCCTAAATGCAAACGCAATTCACTTAATTGTTTACGGGTTTTATCCAAATCACCGCAAAGAATCAATAACAAATCTCCGGGTTTCATTCCTGTTTGACTTGCCCATTTTTCGAGTTCTACGGTATCATAAAATTTATCCACAGAAGATTTAAATGTTCCATCTGAATTATAACGCATGTAAACGAGACCTTTTGCACCAATTTGTGGACGTTTTACCCAATCGGTAAGTTCGTCGAGTTGTTTTCTAGTAAATTCAGCAGCCCCTTCTACATTAATTGCCAATACAGACTCAGCGCTATCGAATACCACAAATCCTTTACCTTGCGTTCGAGAAGTCACATCTTGAAATTCCATTCCAAAGCGAATATCTGGTTTATCAGAACCGTACTTCTCCATTGCCTCTTTATAGGTCATTCGAGGAAATTCTCCCTCAAATTCAACATTTTTAACAGTTTTAAATAGATGCTTAATCAATCCTTCAAAGGTTTGCAAAACATCTTCTTGTTCTACAAATGACATTTCACAATCGATTTGAGTAAACTCAGGTTGTCTATCGGCGCGTAAGTCTTCGTCTCTGAAGCACTTAACGATCTGGTAATAGCGATCGATACCAGAAACCATTAATAATTGCTTGAAGGTTTGAGGCGATTGAGGTAAGGCATAAAATTGTCCTTGATTCATTCGGCTAGGCACCACAAAATCACGAGCTCCCTCTGGAGTGGATTTAATTAGAACTGGTGTTTCAACATCCATAAAATTTTGAGAGTCCAAATATTTGCGCGTTTCGAGGGCAACTTGATTTCTCAAAAGTAATTTTTGATGAACTGGATTTCTTCTTAAATCCAAATAACGATATTGCATTCGCAATTCATCTCCACCGTCCGTATCGTCTTCAATTGTGAACGGAGGCGTTTTTGATTTATTTAAAATTTGCAGATTTTCAACTGAAATTTCGACTTCTCCTGTAGGGATGTTTCGGTTTTTACTTGATCTTTCAATAACAACCCCAGATACTTGAATTACATATTCTCTACCCAGTTTTCTTGCGCTTTCGCACAACTCGGCATCTAAATCCATATTAAAAGCTAATTGAATAATTCCATATCGATCACGTAAATCAATAAAAGTCATTCCGCCTAAATCTCTGGATTTCTGGACCCAACCAGAAACAGTAACTTTTTGATTATTATTTATTAAACGAAGCTCACCACAGGTATGTGATCTGTACATATTTCAGTTTTGTACTACAAAAATAAAAAAACAAAACTGAAGAGGAAAGGTTTGAGAAAAGTTGCTTGAATTTCAGTATTATTTTTCTTTCTCCTTGAGTATTTGCTTCCTCATTGCCTCTACTACCCCATCAACAGCCTCCTCAAAAGACTTACACTGTTTTTTCGCGAATAATTCTTTACCAGGAAGATGAATTTTAAGTTCAACAATTTTATTCTCTTTTTCTTTCACTTTATCCAAACGAAGAAAAACTTCAGATGATAATACCTTATAGTTAAAAAGTTCTAATTTATCCATTCTACCATGAATGAAATAAACCAATTTTTGATCAACCTTGAAGTGAATGGAGTGAATTTTCGTTTCCATAATAATTATTTTTTTCCTCCACGAGGATGAGTCTGTGAATAGATTGAGGTTAATTGGGCAAAAGAATTGTGCGTATATACTTGCGTTGCCGACAGATTTGCATGGCCTAGTAAATCTTTTAATGTTTCCAAGCCTGTTCCCCTATTCAACATGTGTGTTGCAAAAGTATGACGCAAAACATGAGGGCTTGTTTTATCAAGATTTGTTGCCAAACTGAGGTACCGGTTTATGATTCGATAAACGAGCATAGCATATATTTTTTTTCCAAATTTCGTTGAAAACACAAATTGATTTTCTGTAATTTTTTCATTTTTGACTTGAACGTATGAATAAATTTGTTGATACAATTCTTTCGATATCGGGATAATACGTTCTTTATTTCTTTTTCCAATTACCTTAATCGAATCATCAGATACATTTTTAATCTTTAATTCGATAAGCTCACTCAAACGAATCCCTGTTTGATAGAAAAGTTCAAAAATAAGTTTGTCTCGCTTTCCTTCTAAGGAATCAGAATATAAATCTTCCATTTTTTGAGATTGTATTTCAGATTCTTTCGCAAAAATAGGAAGTCGTTTTTCATTTTTTGGACCTTGAATTTTCGCCATTGGATTGACTGATACTATATCCTTTTTTCGCAACCATTTATAAAAGGTTCTTAGAGCAGCTAATTTTCGATTGATTGATTTTGCCTTTTTTTTGTCCGCGAAAAGCAGTACAATCCAACCACGTATAAATGTTGAAGTTAGTTCATTAAACTCGTTGATTTTCTTTATTCCCGCAAAGTTTATGAACTGAGTCAAATCTCTTTCATACGCATCAATAGTATGTTGCGAATAGCGTTTTTCTGCCGTCAAATAAATAATAAAATCATGGAGCATAAAAAAAGGAGCTTTTAGGCTCCTTTATTACGTAAAATATACTATTTTGTTACTGTTCAGATGAGAATAAATGCTGTTTGTAAGCAGCACGGATGATTTGTTGTCTTTTTGTTACAGAAGGTTTTTCAAATTCCTTGCGAGCACGCAACTGTTTCATAACGTTGGTTTTTTCAAATTTCTTCTTGTATTTTTTCAACGCTTTTTCAATATTTTCGCCTTCTTTAATAGGAATAATTAACATGTACTATTTTATTTAATTGTTTAAAGGGGCACAAAGATAAGCATAAACAGAATAAAACACAAATTATTTCAGAATTTCTCTTGATATAACTAGTTTCTGTATTTCGGAAGTGCCTTCACCAATAGTCATTAGTTTCGAATCGCGTAAAAACTTTTCAGCTGGGTATTCCTTCGTGTAACCATACCCCCCCATAATTTGAACGGCTTCATTTCCGCATTTTACAGCTATCTCAGATGCAAAATATTTGGCATATGCTCCCTGTTTAGTCACCGGTTGTTTTTTATTTTTAAGATCCGCTGCTTGGAATGTAAGAAGCTCAGCTGCTTTAACTTCCGTTGCCATATCTGCTAATTTGAATCCGATGGCCTGAAAATTTGCAATTGGTTGACCAAACTGTTCTCTTTCTTTTGCATATTTTAAAGAGGCCTCATAAGCTCCGCGGGCAATACCACAACTTAATGCTGCAATAGAAATTCTCCCTCCATCCAATATTTGCATCGCCTGTTTGAATCCCGTTCCAACTTGTCCAATTACATTTGCTTCAGGAATCCGAACGTTATCAAAAATCAACTCAGCAGTTTCACTTGCCCTAACTCCCAACTTTTCTTTAATTTTTACCGCTGAGTATCCGGGAGTTCCCTTTTCAATAATGAAAGCCGTGATTCCATTACTATCCAACAGGTCGCCTGTCCGAATTAAAATTACAGCAATATCACCTGTTAATCCGTGGGTTATCCAGTTTTTTGACCCATTAATGACCCATTCATTCCCCTCTTTAACAGCCGTGCATTTCATCCGCATCGCATCAGAACCCGTATTGGCCTCGGTTAATCCCCAAGCTCCTATCCACTCACCAGATGCTAGTTTTGGTAAATATTTTTTCTTTTGTTCTTCGGAACCATGATAGTAAATATGACCTGCACATAATGAGTTGTGTGCAGCTACACTCAATCCAATTCCGCCACAAACTTTTCCTAATTCCATTAAAGCCGTTGCATATTCAAAATAACCAAAACCAGCGCCACCATATTCTTCTGGAATAAAAATACCAAGTAGACCAAGTTCACCCATTTTTTTCATAACATCTAGTGGAAAATGTTCTTCGGCATCCCATTTTTTGTAATTCGGCCTAATTTCCTTTTCCGCAAAATCTCTCACCATTTGGGCAATCATTTCTTGGTTTTCATTGTATTCAAAATGCATTTTTCTTTCCTTCTTATTAATATGTTACTAAACTATAAATTTGATTCGTTTGTTTTGTGAGCTTTTCAATTCCGTTGAGAAAACTCAGATTTACAAGAAAATTAAAACCCACAACTTTTCCTCCACATTTTTGAATCAACTCGGCAGCTGCGGATGCAGAGCCTCCTGTTGCCAATAGATCATCGTGAATAAGAACACGTTGCCCTTGTTTGACCGCATCCGTATGCATTTCAATAACAGCACTGCCATATTCCAAATCATATGAATGACTGATTTTATTGTAGGGTAATTTTCCTTGCTTTCTTATTAAAATAAAAGGAATACCAAGACGAATAGCCATAGGATAACCAAATAAAAAACCCCTACTCTCAACACCTGCGATTGCCTCTATTCCGTGCGAAGAATAAAATTGCACCAAATGATCTAATACTTCAGCGGATAGGGTTGGATCGAGCATTATGGTTGAGATGTCCTTGAAAAGAATTCCTGGTTTTGGGAAGTCTTTAACATCACGGATAACCGCTTTTAACTTTTCTTCAATTGACATACTACAAAGATAAGTAGGGTTTTAATTTTTCAAAACATTCTTCATCAATTAAAACAGATTCTTTTATCTCATCGATTGCGGTATAGCCTTGTTTTCTTTCACGTATTTTTATAATTGAATTTGCGATGTTCCAATTTAAATATGGATGCTTTTTCAAGTCTTCAATTGTAATTGAGTTTAATTTTAATTTGGAAATCTTCTCAATATTAACCATTACATATGGTTCTATTTGTAGAAATTTTTCCACGTCAATTTTCCAAACTTCCAATAATTGTTCGGATTTCGTGAATCCCCCTAAGCGCGTTCTGTAATTAATAATCCATTTGGCAAAATACTCTCCGATACCAGGAATTTTTACCAAATCTTCTTGAGATGCAGTGTTTAATTCAACTAGAATCTTAGGTTTTTCAGTTTTGGTGTCTGATTTTTTAATAGGGTTTTCTGATTTTTCAAATATTGGATAGTAGGTAGAATCCTTTATCAGTTCGAATAGCTCATCAGATAGTACAAAAACGCGCTTAAGGTCTTCATTTGATTTAATCCCACGAGAGGTGAATTTCAATACAACATTTGCTTGTTTTTCGCTTAAGCCTAATTGCATCCAATCCTTCAACTCATATTGATTTGGGTCAAATTTTGAAGGAGGAACATTGTATCGACTCTTATTACCGCCTTGGTCAAAAAAGCTTGATTTTTTATTCTTCTTATATTTTGCTATTTTATTTTTTAATTCGGTAATTTCTGATTCAGAAATTTTAATACTTGATTCTGTGCGATCCATTGCAAGTAATAGTCGTGGAATGTATACAATAATAATTGATACAATAATAACCCATACAAGCGCTTGTCTATTTCTTTTGGAGATGTAGGGCATTGATCTTATTCAGCATCATTCTCCGAAAAGGAATCTGGTTCCTGCTTACTTGGAGTTTTTAAGATTTTCAAAAAGAAATAGACCGTTATAATCGTTACAAAAATTTCAGTAACGAGCATCATTATTAATCCCTCCGTGCTCATGATTTTTTTAATTTAATTTTTCGACTGGCTAGATATACTAGGTAAGCAATTCCAATCCATAGGATAAGTAAAAGACCCCTACTTATGTTTTTAAAAAGCATATTTTTATTTTCACTTTGAATTTTGGATATTCTGTAGTTATTATCTGTCATTATTTTTGATAATTCGCGTTCTTTTTTAATCAAAAGATAGGTTGAAAATGAAATCAGTTTATTTGTGTCCAATTTTTCAATTGAAGTAGTACTACTTAAGTATTCTGGTTTAAAATCACTCTTTTTCAAGAGTAGCTTCTGCTGCTCTTCTGATTTCTTTTTCATTTCATTGGCATTTTCATAAAATGCTATATTCTCTTTTGATTTATCATGATTTATGGTGCTTACTATGTCTGGAATACTGTTGATGAATACCCAGCCCAAAAGAATAGGAGTAACATATTTAATTATATACTTAAAAATAACTGGCACTTTAATGTCGGCTCCTTGGTTGATTTCATTCCATCCGTCTTTCATTCCAAAAATCCAGGCGAATAAAATTATTTCGAAAAGAGCTAAAATCACGAGAGAAACAGTGCCTGCCCAATAGTCATATTCATCAAATACTCCGTTATTGAAAAAAAGTACAGTGGGTAAACCAAGTAAAAATACGGCTACTCCAAATGCCCAAGCAGCATTCTTTTCTTTCCAATTAAATTTGTCTTTTAAAAAATCCATAACAGGCATTCCCATCGCCAACGAAGATGTTATTCCTGCGAAAAATAATAACCCAAACCAAGCAACACCTGCAATTACTCCTAGAAGGCTACCCCATTGTTCGAAAAGATAGGGAAGTGTTTTAAATCCAAGACCAAGACCACCACCTTCGCTTAGTAATTCTTTCATTCCATCAATTCCTAAATAACCAACTGCAATTGGAATGATAATAGCAGAACCAAGAACGATTTCTACAAAACCATTCATCCAACCAGCACTCATTGCATTTAAGGCAATATCATCTTTTCTCTTTACAAAGGAGGAATAACACTGAATGGACCCCATTCCAATAGATAAGGTGAAAAATATTTGACCTGCAGCAGCTAGCCACACTTTGGCATCCCAAATTGTTGAGTAATCCGGTGTCCAGAGAAAGTTAAGTCCTAGTGTACCATCGTACAATGCTCCATTTTCGCCTGCTCGTAAGGTTATTGCTTTAAATGCTAAGAAAGCTCCGAAAATAAGAAGTAAAGGCATACCGATTTTCGCTGCTTTTTCTACTCCACCGCTAAGACCTTTCGATAAAATCCATGTGTTCAATAAAAGACAAATCAACCAAAAAATTATCGGTTCAATAGTTCCAAGTGAAACATAATTCCCAAAGAAATTTGCTACTTCAGGTTGAGTTTTCCCTCCGAAAGAATCAGCAATTGAATGCCATACATAAGATAAAGTCCAAGATTCTAAATAACAATAGTAGGCAGCTACAGCTAAATTGGTGAAAATTCCAAAAACACCTACATATTTCCAGAGGGCTCTTTTATCCATGGAGTCAAAAATGAATGGAGTTGAATGATGGCCTTTACTTCCCCCAAATCGACCAATGGACCACTCAACAAATAAAAGTGGAATTCCCATGAGAAGAAAACAAACGAGATAAGGAATGATAAACGCACCACCACCGTTTTCAATTGCTTGAACGGGGAAACGCAAAAAATTCCCTAAACCAACTGCATTTCCGGCCATTGCCAAAACGAGCCCCACTCGAGAACCCCAACCACTTGAATCTTTTAATGCCATATTTTTTTATTTGTAAGCTTGGTAAAGATAACAAATCCAATTAATTTTCAATATTTGAAATGAAAAATACAAAATTCAGTTTTCAAACAAATAAGATTAATCTTTGGAAATTTCGTCTATGGAAATTTGATTAATTAAGCTTTCTAATATGCCATCAATTCGCTTTCTTTCTTTTTCCCAAGTATTTTTAAAATTGTTCGAATTAATGGAAAATATAGCTACACCATTTTCTAATTCATAAAAGCCTGCTAGTGCAATTGTTCCATTTAAGGTACCTGTTTTTGCATAGATTTTTCCTTGATGATTTAGTAGCCGTTTTTGCAATGTTCCTGGTCTGCCAGGTTGCGCCATTAATGTTTTAAAAATGTTATAAAACTTATCAGTATAGATTTTTTCTAGTAAGCTCACCTGCAAATCACAAGTTGTCCGATTATTTTTATTTAATCCTGATCCATCGAAAATGATAAAGTTCTCATCAGTAATTCCTTGAATTTGATTTTCAATAAGGTAGTTTTTTAACACCCCAGTGCCACCCGAAAGTATAAATAAACTGTCGGCCTTGTCATTATCACTTTTCATTAGAATAGTTCGGATACACTCATCTGTTGTATATCCTTGATTAAAACTCATCCATGAAACAAATAATTTCAATGTTGAGGCTGGCGCTAAAGGTAAATCTGAAAATTGTTTAGAAACAACTCTTGATGAATCATTATAAGGGAAATACTTCATTAAATAAGCTGTGGTTTGTGCAATGCCAACTTTTAAAAAAAGTGTAACAAACAAAAAAATATAAACTAAACCCTTCATTTAAACTTTTCATTTAGAAAATAAAAGTAACAATCAATTAAAATGCTTTTTCGAGAACTAATTCTAGTTTCAAACAGGTAATTTTTGAAAAAAATATTATACTTATTTTTTTCTCAAAACTCGTGGTAAAATCCAAGCACCAATAAATAGATATGGAAAATAAGATATCAAGCGCCAAATAATGGCCATACCTGCTAATAAAACCGTTGACCCCGAAAAAGATACAAGTAGTTCACCAAATGCATACTCAGCAACGCCACTTGCACCGGGAGTTGGGCTTACCAACATAAATAACCACAAAACGAATTGTTTGCCAAGAATTAATACGTGATCGTACAAACTCAAATCTAAAAATGCTTGAAGTATGGCATTTATAACTAGGTACCGAGAAATCCAACTACCACAAGTAATTAAAAAAACTTTTATCCAAGCTGTAAAAGTTTCTTTCTTCATTTCTTTTGAAGTTACTATAATATCATCCCCTGTTTGAATAGCTTTTGTTTTCCATCTTTTTAAAAAGGGTAAACTAAACAAACCACTGAGTAACCTTTTTGAAAATGAGGGCCATATAAATAAGGCCACAAAAAGTAAAAAGGCGGCAATTGCGATAAATGTATATCCCGTCCAAAAAACAACCTGCAACGCTTGAGAACCAAAATATGTGACAGGAAATAAATCAGCTGAGGAAATAAAAAAAAATGTAATGGGAATCATCATTACATAGAATAGATTATCCATCATGGTCGATATAAAAACAATCGCAGTTGATCTACCGAGTGCAATTTTTTCCTTGTTTAGAATAAACATGGCCACTGCAGCCCCGCCAACAACACCCGGTGAAAGAGAAGATGCAAATTCCCACAACATGATTACCGAAAAACTCTTTCTCCAAGTTAATTGCTCATTGGTAAGTAGTCGAATTCGCCACATGTAGAAAAAATCTCGTCCTACCATGAAAAGCAAAGCCATAAAAATCCAGAAAAAAGTTTTTTCCGTCCAGCATATAGCTAATAAAACATCCGAAAGTGATTCTCTTTTGTAATCTCCCGATTCATCTAATTTAAAATCAATTGCTTGTGAAAGGTCTACAACTTTATTATGATTACCATCGATCCAACGATGTGTCCCATTCCCGCTTCCAACTTTTACAAAACGTATTTCACTTAAAGAACGATAAAGCATAAAAGACGCAACAGATAAACCCAAAAAAATTGCGGTCCATATTTTCCATTTTTGGAATGAAGATTTTATAATATCTTGATTACTCATCTTTGGGAACTAATTCTGTTTTAATGTCCCAATTTGCGCGAACTTTGATCGGAGTTGAAAACCATAGTACATTTTCTGGCTCATTTTTCATATCCGTATCCCAACCATCCCATCGATTGTTTTGATTTTTATCACGAATAACCCGAAAGGTATATTCAGCTGGAACAAGTTCTGAAAAATCAATTGTCTGATTCAATTCTCGTCTTTTGCTTACCAGAATTCTCCCATTAAGTAAAAGTTGAATAATATCGTTCTGATCTAATTTTGAAACATCAACTTTTAAAACACCTAATTCTCGCGACGTGAAAACAGAGATAGCCGTTTTCAAACGATCAGATTTTAAATTTGTCTTTCCTGTTATTGCCTCCTTTAAAAATAAAATTTCCAATTCCTTAGCAGAATTTTTTTCAAATTTTAATAGTAATTGATTCCCTTTGACATCAATTGATTCAATTTTAATCGTGTCTTTTGAAGACTTGTCAATACAACTAATTTTCTTGTCATCAATCACAGATATAAAATCAGTTAATTCAAAAGAAATGAAAGAATCAGGAGTGATCCAATTGGTAGTTGCTTTTATTTTTATCGAAGTGATTTCATTTCCTGATGTTTCCAATCTTGCTGAATCAAGAATGAGCGAATTTTGTTTTACATATAGTTTATTGGATGAATTTGTTTTCGTATTGTAGGCCAAAATTAAACTATCATTTCCTTTCAATTCAATATCAGTTTCAGGGAGAATAGTATTTTCAGTAAAGAAAAACTTAAGGTCATTTTCTTTTTTATTCAGACCCACACCAATTAGTCCTGGTTCAACAACAACGGCATTTCGAAAGATTCGTTTGAATTCGGGCTGAGCCAATCTTAACGGAATAGTATCGATGATACTATCAGACAATTCAAGAACTTCTTTTCGGAATGCCACTCTCTCCATTGAATCGTATTTTCCATTTAAATTTTTATCCTCCCAACTTTTTACATTATATGAACCTGATTTAACATAAGAAAATCTTACCCAACCCTGCTCGTTTGTCTTTTGCAAATATTTTGGATCTCCATCAAGCGGATCAAACAATCCAACGAATATTTTTTTGAGTGGTTGTCCGTCGAAGGCATCTACTATTTTGGTTTGAAAATAAGCGGAGTCTAGTGAAGGTCCGGTTGAAAAAACAAGGACCATTAAGGAATCGTTTCCTTCATTTATATCTTTGACCGTTGAATTTAATATAAGTTGGTAGGTTGTATTGGATTGTAACGTATCCAAAAATTCAATTTGTAATTTCTTCGCAGAGGAACTTATTTTTATTCGTGTGTGATTAGGAGTTATTGAAACTGTATTTTGAGGATTATTTAATGTAAAATACTCATCGAAAGTCAATTCAATCTTATTTTCTTTGAAATTTACTGCCCCGTTCTCCACAGATGACTTTACCATCCTTGGAGGAATTTCGTCCTTCTTGCCACCATCAATGATTCCAACTTGAGCGCAAGATGAAACAAGACCTAAAAAAAGCCCGATTATAAAATAGCTCCTAACCAAGCGCATAATTCTTCTAAATATTTTTGATCAATCTCGTCAAAATCATTGAGCTTGTCGCTATCCACATCTAAAACTCCAACTACTGTATTTTCTTTATGAATTGTCACCACAATTTCACTTTTAGATTGTGAGCTGCAAGCTATGTGACCGGGAAATTCATCTACATTTGGTACTAGGATGGTTTCATTGTTTTTCCATGCTGTTCCGCAAACTCCTTTTCCGAAAGCAATTCGCGAACATGCAACAGGACCTTGGAATGGACCAAGTACCAATTCCTCATTTTCAACCAAGTAAAATCCCACCCAGAAAAAACCGAAGAATCCTTTCAATCCTGCAGTTACATTTGCCAAATTTGCAATTCTATTTGTTTCATTCCCCACTAAATATTTTAGCTGAGTAAGAAGTTCTTCGTATTGTTCAGACTTCGTTGTTCCGTTTTTGATTAATGTTTCTGCCATATCAAATCCAGGTTAGAAATTCAGATTCTCGCTCATTCGGAACAAAGAAATAATCACCTTCTTCTCTTTGATTGCCTACTTCCTTTATAAATTGATAATTGGCAATGCCATATTGTTGGTAACTGTTTCTGGAAAAAAGATTTAGTATTTCTTCCCTGTTTTCAATACTAATTTCAAGTTGAATAAATGGTTTAAATTTTTGAATAATGGGTTCTATTTCTTTAAAAACTACTCCCTCAAATCCCTCAATATCACATTTAATGTAATCTAGTTTGGTCAAATCTTTTAATAATTCTGATCCTCGAACAATTGCCACTTCTTGGTTGTCGTATTTTTGTAATTCAGCGTCATTCTTCGCAATATGAGGAAGGCCGGTTCGAATCATTCCGTTATCCGATGGCAAAACCATGACTGTTTTTCCTTCTTCCATGCCAAGTGCAACATTATACGTTTTAACGTGACTAAATTTAGATAAAAAACCGGTTAATACCTCGTAAAAAAGCGGAATTGGTTCAATGGAAATCACTTTGCCATGAGGTGTAAGTCGCGCAAAATTTTTAGAAAAATAACCGAGATTCGCACCAATATCCACTACAACAAAATCCGGTTGAATTACTTTTTTAATCACATAATGGTATTTGAAAGCTTGTTTTCCCTTCAATAGATTTAAGTCATACATCCAATAAAACACAATGTGCAGCAACTTCAAGTAGTTTTTTGGACTAAGGATTCGGTAGAGAAGTCGCTTTGCAAAATTCATGTGTAATTTTGAGAAACGAAGTTACGATTTTTGGTAGAATTTAGGTTTTATTTTAACCGCAAGTTTATTTTATTTGAAGTTCGATAGATGGATCCCAAAAGATTTTTTGAAAATGTAAAATTTGATCATTTTTCACCTGAATACCTTCTTTTACCAATCGTTCTTCCATTTCGGTGGGAGATGAAAAATGCATCTTGCCGGTAAGTAATCCATTTCTATTTACAACACGATGTGCGGGAATTTCTGGTTGAGTGTGACAGGCATTCATTGCCCAGCCTACCATTCTCGATGATTTTTTAGTTCCTAATGCTTGAGCAATTGCCCCATACGAAGTAACGCGGCCAAAAGGAATTTCCTTTACAATGGCATAAACCTGTTCAAAAAAGTCAAGATGAGTAGCTTGAGTATTCATTTGCAAAAGTAATTCTGCATAAATATAAATTGAATTTTAAAGAGGATAATATTGTTTTCAATTTTCAAGTTAAATTCCCAAAAAATGCAATCCCAATTCTTTTTCAATTAAATTTGTCAATCAACGGAAAATTCATGAATAAAAACGACATATTAATTCAGAAAAGAGAGGAAGCAAAGAAAGGCGGTGGACAGGCTCGAATTGATAAGCAACATAAGCAGGGGAAATTGACTGCTCGAGAGCGTATTGAAGTTTTGCTCGACGAAAATTCTTTTCAAGAAATTGGTGCTTTTGTTTCACACAGATCTCGTGATTTTGGATTGGACAAACAGAATTTTCCGGGAGATGGTGTCGTAACGGGTTACGGAACTATTCATGGAAGATTAGTTTATGTTTTTTCTCAAGATTTTACGGTTCTAGGAGGATCACTATCTGAAAGTCACGCTTTGAAAATTTGTAAAATAATGGACATGGCTATGATCAATGGGGCTCCAGTAATTGGTTTGAACGATTCAGGAGGTGCTAGAATTCAAGAAGGAGTTGTTTCTTTGGCGGGATATGCAGATATTTTTTACCGCAATACCAGAGCTTCTGGGGTAATTCCCCAAATCTCTGTGGTGATGGGGCCTTGTGCCGGTGGTGCCGTATACTCACCTGCGCTGACGGATTTTATATTCATGGTTGAGGATACTTCGTATATGTTTGTTACTGGACCAAATGTGGTGAAAACCGTGACGCATGAGGAAGTTACCTCAGAAGATTTGGGAGGCGCAAGAGCACATGCTGAAAAATCAGGAGTAAACCATTTTACGGCACCAAATGACGTTGCTTGCTTGAAGCAAGTTAGAGATGTATTAACCTACATGCCACAGAATTATTCAGAAAAAGCGCCAACAGTTTCAACTTCAGCGTTTAGTGAAAAAAAGAATGATTTTATCAAGGCAATTTTACCCGATAATTCCAATTTGCCTTACGATATACGCAAAGTAATAGATTGTGTAATTGACGATGATACGTTTAGAGAGGTTCAGGCAGATTTTGCCAAAAACATTGTCGTTGGATTTGCTCGTTTGGATGGCAGAACCATTGGGATTGTTGCCAATCAACCGGCGAGTATGGCAGGTGTTCTAGATATAGATGCTTCGCGTAAAGGAGCTCGTTTTGTTCGTTTTTGTGATTCTTTCAATATTCCACTTCTCGTATTTGAGGATGTTCCTGGATTTTTACCTGGAACAGATCAAGAATGGCGAGGAATCATAACGCACGGAGCGAAGCTGCTTTATGCCTTTTCGGAAGCAACAGTGCCAAGAATTACGGTGATTACTCGCAAGGCTTATGGTGGTGCGTTCGACGTAATGAACTCTAAAAATATTGGAGCAGATTTAAATTTTGCGTGGCCAACTGCTGAAATTGCAGTAATGGGTGCTAAAGGAGCAGCAGAAATTATCTTTAAACGAGAAATTGCGGAAGCTAAGAACTCAGAAGCAAAATGGTTGGAGAAAGAAGCGGAATATGCCAATTTATTTTCCAATCCTTACCGTGCTGCAGAAAGAGGTTTTGTGGATGAGGTAATTCTGCCTGAAGAGACGAGACAGCGTGTCATTCATGGATTCAAAATGCTTGAAAATAAATCGGAAGAATTGCCTCGTAAGAAGCACGGGAATATTCCGTTGTAGGAAACTGATTTCAAATAATCCATCTGATTTAGGTTGTTATTCATTAATCCGATTCTGAATTTCCCATTCGTTTCCTAACTATTTAATTGGTTAATTTAAATCATTCTTCAACTTTCTTTATTTGTTTTCACTTAACATAAATTCAAATAGTCAAAAGTTATAGTTATATCTATAAAAATAACTATTTTTTTATTAAGTTATAATTGTATCTATAATAATGGTATTTTTGTATTAATTATTAAAGTATGATGAAAACAATACAAATACCTATAAATATAGTTAGGCGTGATTTTTATATCAATCGCGTAAAGCCATTTATAGGTAAACAAATTATTAAAGCTTTGACTGGCCAACGTCGTGTCGGTAAAAGTTATTTACTTTTTCAACTTATTGAATATATTAAACACGAAGATGCAAACGCTACGATTTTATATATTAACATGGAGGATTTGGCGTTTTCAACTATTCAAAATGCCATTGATTTAAGTAACTATGTGCTTTCAAATCAATCAGCGGATGGAAAAACCTATGTTTTTATAGATGAAATACAAGAAGTAGAAAGTTTTGAGAAAGCACTTCGTTCATTAGTTTTAAACCAAAATTTGGACATTTACTGTACAGGAAGTAATGCTAATCTGCTCTCGGGTGAATTGGCAACGGTATTAAGTGGAAGATTTATTGAAATCACTGTTTACAGCCTTTCGTATCCTGAGTTTTTGATGTTCCACAAAGTTAAAGATACATTAGAGTCCCTTGAAATGTATATTAAATGGGGTGGTTTACCTTATTTGATGCATTTACCCAAAAGAGATGAGATTATTTATGAATATTTAAAAAACATATATTCAACAATTATTTATCGCGATATTGTTCAACGGTTTGCGTTGCGTAATGTCCGTTTTTTGGAACAATTAATACTTTTTTTGGCTGATAATACGGGAAGCTTATTTTCAGCAAAGAAAATAAGTGATTTCTTAAAGTCACAACGAATCAATATTGCACCTAATCAAGTTCAGGTTTACTTGAGTCATCTTGAAAGTGCCTTTATAATTCATCGAGTGGAACGATTTGATATTGCAGGAAAACGCATTTTTGAGGTTGGCGACAAGTATTATTTTGAAAATTTAGGGATACGTAATGCAATTTGGGGTTATCGATTGGAAGATCGAGCAAAACTTGTAGAAAATAGTGTTTACAATCATTTGATTTTTAAAGGATACAAGGTAAAAGTTGGAGTAATTCCAATTGGAGAAATTGATTTTGTGTGCGAACGTCAAGGAGAAAAATTATATGTTCAAGTGGCATTAACAATCAACGAAAAACAAACTATCGAACGAGAATTCGGCAACTTACTAAAAATCAAAGACAATCACCCAAAAATAGTGGTTACACTCGACGCATTCTCTGGGAATTCTTATCATGGAATCCAACATGTAACGCTTCAACAATTTTTAATGCAATAATTTTTTGAAATTGTTAAATCGTTGAAACGATTGGTGAATCAGGGTTATCGCCTCCTAGCCTTGGGTTTCCACCTATACATTCGTTTCGGTCGATGAATAAACCCGAGACTAGGTGGACAACCACACATTCCGCAAACCATTTTATTGCCTGTCTGCCGGACAGGCAGGGTTTACCTACATCTCCTTTGCTTCGCTGAAGCTACGCGAAAGCAAGAAAAACAAAAAAAAACACCCCGAATGAGGTGTTTTCAAATAAATTAGGGCAAAAAAATCCCCCACGATGAAGCTTGTGAGGAATTATTAATTCATACAACAATTATAACTTCTTAAGTTTAAATGATCCTGAAACAGCTCTAGATGAAAATGTTCCATCCTGATTTGATTCAGCAATTGTTCCTTCAATAGTTCCTTTAACAAAATTTGAAGTTTCTTCAGTAATTATTACCTTAGGATATGCAATAGTTCCATTTGTTGTTTGTTTTCCACTCACAAGTGGAATAGCCCACGGGCCACTAATTGTCATAATAAAACAGCTTTGAGAGGTATTCCCAATAATGAAAGTGCCCTCTCCATCTGGAACAAAAAATGAACAATTAAAATTTGGAATAGAAGCAACACTTCCTTCAATCAATTGCACGGCATTATAACCACTGCAGGTTGAACCTGAATTTTTTAGGTAGAGGGCTTTTCCGTCCATACTAGTACTAGAGTTTCCAGACCAAACAAATGTTTGACCTTTAACAGTAACTGTAAAATATGAATTACCGCCATTTATAGCATTACAGCCGTATACAAGAGGAAATAACAAAAAAAATAATAAGTTTTTCATTTTGTTTAGTTTAATTTAAGAATAGTAAAATCTTAATTTTTAATCACCAGTATATTAAAAAGGCCTATCCAAAAAAGTAGCTACTTTACGATGTGATTTTAATTTGGAAAACCAAATTAAACTTAAAGCGGAAAATCCTTTATGGAAATCCCGCTTTTCAAAAAGTTTTATCGGACACAAGTGATTAGTATTATTAACTTTTTCATATTTAGCATTTTATCATCGTAGTATCGATATCAATCCATGAATGAAAGAAATAAATAATAGTAACCCACCTATTCCATATAGTGCTAAACCAAGAAAACTAACACTTCCGCCTGTTGCCATTAGAACAGCCGTTATAATTCCAATCAGTAAACATCCCCATCCTGCTAACCAAATCATTAAGTTTGTTTTATACGCCGAACTATTTTTCCCTTTTGCGTAGCGGACACCAAATGGCGCCAATCCAAATAAGCAAAGAAGAATGCCTATTATCATTTCCTCATCACCACCATTTGATTTTTGTTTTAATTTATCCTTTACAAATTTTACTGGATTTTTCGTTACTTTAGAACTAATACTCTTTGATGTTTCCACATTAGATGAAGGTTTTTCAATCAAGTTTTGGCTATAGTTGTCTTTTGACATTTTCCTAACTGAAAAAGTGTTATCAGTATTCAAAGAGGCAAAGTCATTTTCTGATGTGTTAATATAACTTGTATATAATGTTTCCTCTTTATTCTCTGAAAAATTTCTTGTCAATGAAGGGTTCTTTTCAACTTCATTAGCAACAGAATTAACTTCATTTTTGGTGATACTTTCTTTTTTATTAGACAACTCAACTGAGCTTTTTAATTTTTTAGTTTTTGATTTAGCATTCCAAACAACCGTATAACCTGGGCTATAGCGTCTTTTTACGATTGAACATGAGTCTAAAAAAATAACAGTTAATAACAACAATACTAAGTAACTTAACTTTTTCATAAAAATAAATTTAATATCCCTACTCATTTCGCTTTTCGGTTTCCGCGACTCAAAAAAAATTAATTATTTCTTTGAATACTTCTAATATAACTATTTTATTTTTCAAACTACAATTGTAAGAAATTAAAAAAAAAATAATCCAGGTTAGGCAACCATAATAAAACAGTATGCGTCTTTGATTTGGTTTAGATTGACAATGGGTTAATCTTTTTGGTTTAAACAAACTTGTAGAATTCCTGAAAAGAACGAAAGCATTCATCTCTCTCGTTTTTTTCAGGATTTTTCTTTAAAAGTCACAAAGAATCCAAGGCACTGAAGGATAATAATACTACTTAGCACCCCTGCTGTATTTGCTACCAAATCCCAAAAACTTTCTTCCCTTCCTGGTACAAAACCTTGCAGCAATTCCAAAAAACCACTATACAATATAATCGTTACTACTACTATAAATTTCTTTGATTTAAATTGCTGAATTAATAAACCATTAAAAGTCACCACTGCATATGCAATAAAGTGTCCTAACTTATCTTTTTCAGATAAATTTACATTCGAAATTGGGGGAATTAGAGAAAGAACAGTTATTCCGACCACAACGCATATAAAACTAAGCGATATAATTTTTTGATTATTCCTGATCCAGTTCATAGTTCAATTTCTTTCCCTTATCAATTGCAGGCAAGCCTTCAATCATCCAAAGTGGAATAGGTTTATCCAATAAATAATGATCAAAAAACTGACGCATCCGAATACTTAAATCGATCTTATTGGCAAGCTTTGTCAAATTGTGATCATCCCCATTATAATTCAACATCCAACAAGGTTTACTTAACCTCCGAAGTCCAGTGTAAATTTCTATTCCTTGGTACCATGGGACAGCACCATCTTGATCGTTATGCATGATTAACA
>VGFL01000013.1 GCA_016868915.1 Bacteroidota bacterium
GGTTGATGATCAAAACTTACATCATCCACATAGAACTGGCTATTTTGAATTGGAAATAAATCGAGTGAAGCAAGTGCATTAATTCCATTAATCCATGTGCCTACCAAGTTTCCATCAATGTATGCTTTCCACACTTTCAAGGTAAGATTTGCCTCGATTTTAAGTGTAAACCACGTTGCCTGCGGGTAGGAACTTACCACCAAATTCGAGGTTATCCCATCGTCGATGTACATATTGCCATTATTAAAATTTACGTTTAGGGCCCAGACTTGACCAATGGTTTGTGTGCCCTGGAAATTAAAGTATCCCGTTTTTTCAGAATTAACAAAAAAATCAGACTGAAATGTAAAAACACCACTGTTGTACAAGGGGCCAAAATCTAAAACCACATCTTGTGGACCTCCATTTGCCGACGTGGATGAGAAATATGTAGAATTTGTACCGCTACTCGCTTGATTTGTAGTAATGGTTACATCTTCAGCACCACCTTCAGCGCCTGACCACGTTGTCCATGATGTTGACTGAGGTCCAATGTAAGAACCGGGAGCATAACTCTCGAAATCATCCGAGAAAAGTTGTCCGAAAGAAAGCGATGTAACAAGCGTTGTCAATAAAAAGAGTAAAATTTTATTCATTATTTTTAAATTAAGTTTGAACTAAATTACACATATTTAAAATTAAAATTACATTAAGCATTTTTTTTCTTGCAAACTTTGATCTGAAGAGCCATTATTTAATCTACGAATTCGGAAGAGTATTTTACCTGATATGCAAGAAAGACATTAGTTTTTCTACAAAATTTATATTTTTAACTACCTTCAGCTAAGAAATTTAAATTAGCCTTTTATGATCAATTGATTATTTAATTTTTTTTGATTTTTAGCAATCTATCTTATTCTTTATGACCGAATCTTTTATGAAACTTTATAAACATTTTTCAGATATCAAAAATTGAATAATTAGATTTGTTGAAAATTAGTATATGATTACGTTATCAGATAGAATTAATTCCATGGAAGAGTCTGCCACGATCGGTATGGCAAAAAAAAGTCGGGAATTAAAAGCTCAAGGAAAAGATATAATTTCATTGTCTTTAGGCGAACCAGATTTTTTCACTCCCCAATTTATAAAGGACGCTGCTGTAGAAGCTTTAAACAACAATTTTACGATGTATACGCCTGTTTCTGGTTATGACGACCTACGAGAGAGTATATCACTGAAATTTAAGCGCGATAATGGATTAGACTATACGAAGGACCAAATTGTTGTTTCCACAGGGGCAAAACAGTCAATTGCAAACGTCGTTCTGAGTATTATTAATCCAGGAGATGAGGTAATTATTCCGGCTCCGTATTGGGTCTCATATTTGGAAATTGTTAAAGTTGCTGAAGGAAAATCGGTAGTTGTTAACGCTGGAATTGAAAGTGATTTTAAAATAACTCCCGAGCAACTGGAAAAGGCGATTACTCCAAAATCAAGGATGATGATTTTTTCAACACCATGTAATCCTACTGGAACCGTTTACAGTAAGAACGAACTCCATGCACTCGCTCAAGTAATTAAAAAATATCCTCAGTTGGTTGTAATCAGCGATGAAATTTATGAACACATTAATTTTATTGGAAAACATGAAAGTTTAGCTCAGTTTTCAGAGGTATACAATCAAGTAGTCACAATTAATGGCGTTTCCAAAGCATGGGCAATGACCGGTTGGCGTCTAGGATATATTGGTGCTCCAAAAGAAATCGCCGTTGCATGTGACAAAATGCAAGGGCAATTTACATCTGCTACATCTTCTATTACTCAAAAAGCTACAATTGCGGCTATGCATGCCCAAACAACAGTTCTCAAAGATATGATCGAAGCTTTTCACAGAAGAAGAGATTTAGTATTGTCAAAATTAAATGAAATATCGGGGGTAAAAACAAATGTTCCCGGAGGTGCTTTTTATGTTTTTCCTGATGTATCAACCTTTTTTGGTAAGTCGTATAATCAATACACAATTAAAGATTCTAATGATTTGTGTATGTATTTGTTAGATGAAGGCCTAGTTGCCTTTGTTTCTGGTGAAGCCTTTGGTGCGCCCGAATGCTTACGAATTTCCTATGCAGCCTCAGAGGAAACATTAACAGAGGCGATGCGTAGAATGAAAAACGCACTTGATAAATTGTTGTAATTCATTTCTATATCCATGAACGTTAGGCAGCTATTCGATTCATTCAAAGGCAAAAAAATTTTAGTAATCGGAGATGTAATGCTCGATCGCTACATGATTGGCAATGTACAGCGTATTTCACCTGAAGCCCCCGTTCCAGTCTTAGAAATGAAGAACGAAGAGGAAAGGTTAGGGGGTGCAGCCAATGTTGCCCTTAATTTGATTTCACTTGGAGCTCAGGTTGTCTTAGCATCTGTCGTTGGAAATGATTTACACGGAAAACGTATTCTTGAGCTTTGCGATGTAAATAATATAGGGTGTAATACAATTCTTCAATTGAATTCACGTCCGACAACCGTTAAAACAAGAATTATTGGGAATAAACAACATTTACTGCGAGTTGATTCAGAAGTCAATGAGTATTTAAATGAATTTGATGAGAAAAATTTTTTGGACCATATTCTTCCATCTGTTACGAGTCAGTTTGATGCAGTAATATTTCAGGATTACAACAAAGGACTATTGACCACAAAAATAATTGAAGAATTAATACTACGCTGCAAGCAAGAGAATATTTATACGACAGTTGACCCAAAATTAAAGAACTTTTATTGCTACAGGGGAGTAACATTATTTAAACCAAACTTAAAAGAATTAAAGGAAGGGACAGGATTAGTATTCAATTACCCTTCGGAAAGGCAAATTTTTGAGAAGGCCATTTTACAAGTAAACAAAAAAATAAATAATTCATTGACATTTGTTACATTATCCGAATATGGGGTTGCCATTACAGATCATTCATCTGTTGAATACATTGATGCCCACTTGAGAACAATTGCGGATGTTAGTGGGGCAGGAGATACTGTAATTGCTGTAGCAACACTCTGTCTGTGTTCTGGTTGTTCGACAAAAGAAATTGCCCAAATTTCGAATGTAGCCGGCGGAATAGTTTGTGAAAAATCTGGAGTAGTAAGTATTACTTGCGCTGAACTTATAGAAGAAATTGAAAAACTTTTCAATCCAAATCTTGTTTAGCAGTAGAAATTATGTCCGAACGAGTTGTAAAACCATACGGTGATGATAGTACATCCAAAAAACAGGAAGTGGCAACTATGTTCAATAATATTTCAGCAAAATATGATTTTCTAAACCATTTTCTCTCTCTTGGTATTGACAAATTATGGAGAAAACGTGCTATCCGAGAATTAAGGGTATTTAAACCAAAACGCATTTTGGATATAGCCACAGGAACGGGTGACTTTGCTTTAGAATCTTTGTCAATCAATCCTCAAAGTGTTATAGGTATTGATATTTCAGAGGGGATGCTAAAAGTTGGAATTCAAAAAATGAAAGCGAAAGAAGTAGACCACATTATCTCTCTTCGACTTGGCGATTCAGAAAATTTGGCCTTTTCAGAAAATTCTTTTGATGCTGTGACGGTCGGTTTTGGTGTCCGAAACTTTGAAAATCTCAACAAGGGTTTGACTGAAATATTACGGGTGCTCAAACCGGAAGGAAGAATACTAATATTGGAATTTTCAAAACCTAAATTTTTCCCTATTAAACAACTTTTTGCTTTTTACTCCCGTTTTTTTATCCCATTTTTTGGAAAGATGTTTTCCAAGGATAAACGAGCATACATGTATCTTCCTGAGTCCGTTCAGGCTTTCCCGGAAGGAAATAAGTTTCTTGATATTTTGACTGAAGTTGGATATTCAAATGTTTCATCAATTAGACTTTCGGGTGGAATTGCCACCATTTATATTGGTGTTAAAACTGAATCTATGTAATTTGTAAATGATTTTTTCGTTATTCTGTCGTGAGGTTAACCATACTATCAATTGCTTTATTTCTCTCATTCTTCGGATTAACCCAATCCGAAAGCACATGGAATTACCGTAAATTTGATGATCGACTTTTTCATTTTGGATTTATGTTAGGGGCAAACCAAGCAGATTTTACGTCATATCCTGTCCTCAATGCCTACGAACTATACGGGGTTAAAACTTTAACAACAAAGGCACAACCTGGTGGTCAAGTTGGTATTCTAACCACCATGAAATTGTGGAAACCAACTTTTCGATTAAGATTTATGCCCTCTCTCTCTTTTCAAGAAAAAGCAATTGTCTACACCTATGACAATCCTGATACGACAAAACAATTTGATTTGGTAAGTGAAGAAAGGGTAAATTCTACAAGCTTAGATTTTCCCCTAATGTTCCAATACAGAACCTTACGATACAATAATTTTACAGCCTATTTTATGGGTGGGTTTCAGTATTCAATGGACTTACAATCACAGGAAAAAGCGGCACAAAATTTTACTGATCCATATGTTAAAATAAAAAGAAATGATTTTCAATACCAAATTGGTGGTGGAATAGAGTTTTTCTTGGTTTACTTTAAATTGGCATTTGAGTTAAAGTATTCACATGGTATTCGCAACACATTTATTCAAGATTACACTCCTGTTTCAAATCCGATCCATAGTTTATACAATAAATTGTGGTTTTTTTCTGTTATTTTTGAAGGATAGAAATGAAAGAAATTTCAGTTATTTTTTCCCCTGAACAAGCAAAAAATGACGCAATAATAAGAATGTTTTTGGCTAAAAAAGCCGGACTAAAATCAAGTGATTTTTTTTATAAATGGAGAAAAAGAAGTATTGATGCTCGACAAAAAGAAATAAAAATACAAGCTACTTTTCTGGTTTCTAATCAACCATTTCCGAAAGAAATAGATCAATTCAAGCTGCGAAAAATTTCTAAAAATTCTCCTACAGCGACAATAATTGGTTTTGGTCCAGCCGGAATTTTTGCCGCTTTAGAACTACTCGACAAAGGAATAAAGCCCATCATTTATGAACGCGGAAAGGACATTAGATCGAGACGAAGGGATTTAGCCAAACTCAATCGTGAAATGATTGTGAATCCCGAATCAAATTATTGTTTTGGTGAAGGCGGTGCTGGAACCTATTCGGATGGAAAATTATACACTCGCTCAAAAAAAAGAGGAGATGTAGAACGAATCTTGAAAGCTTTTGTGCAATTTGGTGCATCAGAAGATATTCTTGTAGATTCGCATCCCCACATTGGTACGAATAAACTTCCTCAAATCATTACCGCAATGCGAGAGGCAATTATTGTATGTGGAGGAGAGGTTCATTTTAATTCTAAGTTGACAAATATAATATGTGAGAATGATGAGTTAAAAGCAATTGAAATAAATAATTCAACCAGAATTTTATGCTCAAAAATGATTTTAGCAACAGGGCATTCAGCGCGTGATATTTTTTATTTACTGGATAAAAAAGGGATTAAAATTCAAGCAAAGCCTTTTGCTGTCGGTGTGCGTGTTGAACATAGTCAGGCATCGATTGATCAAATTCAATATCATGGTCGATTAAATGATGCATTTCTTCCTCCTGCCTCCTATAACCTTGTAACTCAGATTGAAGAAAAAGGCGTTTTCTCATTTTGTATGTGTCCCGGTGGAATAATAGCTCCTTGCGCTACCCAAGAAGAAGAAGTAGTCACGAATGGTTGGTCTCCATCAAAAAGAAATAATCCATATGCAAATTCGGGAATTGTTGTGAGTGTTGATCCTAAGGATTTATCTATCGATTCGAATGATTATTTAATTTGTCTCAATTTTCAAAAACAAATTGAAAAAAAAGCATGGGAGTTGGCAGGGAAAACTCAACAGGTGCCCGCCCAACGATTAGTAGACTTTCTCTCTAATACAAAATCTGAGTCTTTACCGAATAGTTCCTACCAACCAGGATTAGTAAGTGTAAATCTCCATGAGTTATTTCCAAAATTTGTTGCTCAACGATTAAAAAAAGCATTTATTGATTTTGATAAAAAAATGCCAGGCTTTATCTCAGAGGAAGTAGTTTTACATGCTCCCGAATCGCGAACTTCCTCTCCAATATGCATTCCAAGGAATAATGAGACCCTGCAACACATTACAATTTCTGGTATTTATCCCTGTGGCGAAGGCGCTGGGTATGCCGGGGGTATTATTTCTGCCGCGGTTGATGGCGTAAATTGTGCAAAAAAGATTATTGAATTATTTGATTAGGAAGAATAAATTTTAATTTCTGCTAAAAGAAAAGTATTTTTGTTTAATAAATAAGACTATGAATTTTAAATATTTGATTTTTTTCATTTTATTTACTTTTTTAATAACTCAAAAAAGCAAGGCTCAATTGAGTATCTCAGGAGGTACCAATTTATTAAACTCATTTGGCGTTAGCAAAACATTCTATGGATTGCACATAGGAGCTGAGTTGCCACAGAATAGCTTGGTTACGTTTTACGGGCGATTGAATTATTTCTTTCCACGAGCAGAAATGGATTCTTCTAGTGCAGTCGCTGTCGGTAAAAATACTACTTTACCTCCGATTAATGTAAAGTATTTGAATACTACCAGTTTTATATCCGTTGAGGGCGGAACGAGATCATACGTTGGAAACGGATACGATAATGGTTTTTCAGGGTATGGAGGTGGAAAAACCTCACTCCTAATAAGTAGAATTGGTGCTAAAGTCAATGATTACAACACCGGATTGTATACAATTGATGACGAAACACTCGGTAAGGGCTCTATTTTAGGAATATGTTTGGGATTACAAGGAGGTATAAAATATACATTTCCAGGATTTGGATCTCTCTATTTAGATGGTTCTATCGATTATTTACTTTTTGCTCAACCAAGCAATCAATCTATTTATACTTCCTATTATCCGGTACAACGAATAATTTTTATTACTACAGTTGGTCTTAGAAAAGAATTTTATTAAATCAACTTCCAGAATTTTTCTTTTAAAGCAATTAGTTTCTCATTAATTTCATCAATAGATTGAATTCGAACTTGTTGGGCAAACTTTAATGCCTCTAATACCTCGTCAGTAGGAAGTTGGTTTGGTGGTAAACGGAAAGAATGCTTGATACAGATTTTGGTAATTAAGTCAAATAGCTTTTTTGGCATTCCATCAAAATTCATCAAGGGATGAGTGATTTGTAGATTTGTAAAAATGGATGGATTTGGGTGGCTTAAGGGAAGTTTGCCACTGTATAAATAATACATGCAAATTCCTAATGAAAAAAGGTCACTACTGTGATTAACCAAAGATTTTTTTGAAAGTATAACTTCAGGTGCTGAAAAACCGAGGGAAAATAAAACTTCTCCGTCATTTTCGGCAGGAAAAGAGTGAGCTAACCCAAAATCAATGAGCGACAACTGAAATCGTGTATGTTTCTGAGTAACGATAAAGTTGGATGGCTTAATATCGTTATGAACAATTTTTTGATTTTTTAACGCATTAAAAATTGGAACACATTGAGATACAAATAACTTTAATTTATCCAGTTTCTTTATTTTTTTTTCATTTTTCCACCATGATTCTAAAGTTTCTCCAGGAATGAATTCTTTCAGTAAAAACATATTTTCTTCATCTTCCCAAAAATCAATGTTTTTCTGAAAAAAAGGAGTATCGAAATTGAATTTTGATTCTTGGATCAATTTTTTCTGTTGCAAATTGGTAGTTTCATTTTTTTCTACAATTTTTAAAACAAATTTCTCGTTATTATTCTGACGACGAACGAGAAAAACTTTTGAGAATTTGCGTATTTTTTGACTTCCTAATTCAGTTATTATTGAAAAGTCTCTCATAATTATAGTGTAATTGATGATAATTGAATAAAGCAATTCATGTTAAATCAATCAAAAGATTTTTTAATACAGCTGAATCAATCGAGTGATTTCCTGAATATTCAATGGTTTTAAATCCAAGATTTGAATAAAAATTTATCGTTTCTGAAAATTGACTTTTCGTAAAATAAGGGTCTTGATTCCCCAAAACAAAAACGTTCGATTTATTTTCATTTTTCATTTCATTTTCAATTTTCAAATCAGGTGGAAAAACACTTGCCCAAAGTATCAAATGATTGATTTTTGAATTAGAATAGAAATATCTTGCCGCAGTTGCTCCACCTTGTGAAAAACCGAGTAGAATTATCTTTTCGAAAGACTTTTGACTTATTATTGAATGTATCAATTGATTCAGATAATTTAAATTGTCGTTTATATCATCTTCACGCGCTTCCTTTGTCATCCATGAGGCACCTACACGTCCTGATGTGCCTTCTAAATAAAAGCGATGCATTCCTTCAGGAATAACAACTAAGAAGTCATCGGGTAAGGCCCTAAATTTATGTCCAAAATAGGAGGGGAGCTGCCCGTATCCGTGAAGGGCAATTAATAGATATTTGGTTCTATTTATTTCACCAATCGAAAAATATCTACATGTTTTTTGTATCGTTAGCTGTTTTTCAATCATTGATTTTGGTTCTTTTAAGGCAAAATTATAATTTTGGGTGTGCGAAAGCTAATTTCATTTGGATTACTTTTTTTATTTCTCTGGCAAATAGGAGGGTATCTTCTTGAATTTCAGATAGAATCAACTCGAATTCGAAAGGAGATTAAGAAATTGACAAAAGAGGCAGTTCCTCTAAATCAGTTAATTTATTTTCAATTTTCAGAAAAAGAAAACAATCAGTTAGTTTGGATAAAAAAAAATGAGTTTAAAAAAAATGGCCATTTTTATGATGTTGTTTGGAAAAAAGACCTTGGAAATGGAAAAATTGAATTTCAATGTGTTTCCGATGATCAAGAAACGCAATTATTTGAAAAATTGGATCAATACGTATCAGCTAATTTGGTGAACTCAAATCCCAATAAACCTTTGAAAAATTGGACAAAGTTGGTATTTGGAGTGTATTTAGTTTCTCATTTTGACATTCAACCAATTTTTGAACCTTCCGTTTCTGCTTATTCTGAAAATGGACATTATTATAATAGAAAATTATCATTTCCTTTTTTATTTATTGAAACTCCTCCGCCGAACGGAAATTTTGTTTAGCCTACGAACAAATTATGTTTTAATGAAATAAATAAAAAATGAAAAAGTCAATTTTGACCTTTCTCGGTCTTATGATGGGTTTTTTGTATACCCTAAATGCACAGCAAACAATTCAGTTTTACGATCAAAATACTTGGCAGCCGATTGAAGGGGTCATAGTAAAAGTTGAACAATTTGAAAATTTAAAAATTCAAGTATTGATATCAGATGTTAAAGGAAAAGTAATGATTGCAGATGTAAGTTCTTCTACTCCAGTTTCAATTTCACATTTAGATTACTTGAAATTAAATGTACCGTATTCCTTTTTACAAGAAAAAAAATTCAAAATTGCTATGAAATCTAATGCCAACACCTTCGAAGAAACGGTTATCTCCGCCTCGAAGGCTGAAGAAAAAAAGAAAGATGTAGCTCAAAAAATTCAAGTCCTGAAGAGTTCAGAATTACAATTTCAAAATCAAACCTCAATGGCAGATGCAATGGCCGGTTCAGGAAATGTATTCGTCCAGAAAAGTCAGCTGGGAGGAGGAAGTCCGATCATTCGTGGATTTGAAACGAATAGAGTATTGATGGTTGTTGATGGAATTCGCATGAATAATGCAATATATCGTGGCGGACATTTGCAAAATATAATAACACTTGATAATTCGATGATGGATAGAGTGGAATTGGTTTTTGGTCCGGGCTCAGTGGTATATGGATCGGATGCGATTGGAGGTGTCATGTCATTTAGCACGAAAAATCCAAGTTTTAGTTCTACAGAAAAAACACTTATCAAAGCAGGCGCCTTTTCTCGTTATTTTTCAGCAGCAAATGGATATGCAGCAAATGCAAGTGTTTCAGTAGGTTCAAAGCGTTTTGCATCATTAACTTCGTTCACTTATTCCAGTTATGGAGACCTCAGACAAGGCGCTGTTAGAAGTCCGTTAGTTGGTAATTTCGGATCTCGACCTTGGTATGTAGAGCGGATAAATGGAACTGATTCAATGATTGTCAATGCAGACACCAACTTGCAAGTTGGTTCTGGGTATACGCAATATGATATCACACAAAAATTTCTTTTGAGGCAAAATAGTTGGCTGAAACATAAACTAAATTTTCAATTGTCAAATTCTAGCAATATAGACCGCTATGATCGCCTAACACTTTTGAGCAGTGGAAAACCACGATTTGCCGAATGGTATTATGGTCCGCAATTCAGAATGCTTGTTTCTTATTCGTTAGAATTGACGAATAAAAATAAATTCTATGATAATGCACGAGTAATTTTAGGTTATCAATCCATTGAAGAAAGTCGCATGGATCGTAGATTCAAAAAAGATTTCTTAAATCATCGTATTGAAAAGTTAGATATCATAACATTCAATGCAGATTTTGCAAAGAAATTGGATAAACATGAATTGAGATATGGACTTGATGCCTACATTAATTCGGTTACATCAACAGCGTTTGTTAAAGATATCGTTCAGGATACAAGTGGTAAATTAGATACTCGTTATCCGGATGGTGGATCAATTATGAATACACTCGCGGCTTATTTAACTCATACATGGGAACTTTCAGATAAGTTAATCATCAATGATGGTATTCGGTTTTCTCAAGTCGGTTTATCAGCCAAATTTGATGATAAAACGTTCTTTCCCTTTCCATTTAATACAATTAATCAGAATCATTCTGCACTTAATGGAAATGTTGGATTAATTTATCTACCGACAAAAGATCTAAGAATTACAGCAACCGGTTCAACGGGTTTTAGAGCGCCAAATGTGGACGATTTAACAAAAGTTTTTGAATCAGTTCCGGGGAAGATTATTGTTCCGAATCCAAATTTAAATTACGAATATTCGTACAGTGCAGAAGTAGGTGGTAATTATCGCTTTGCCAAATCAGTTAATGTTGGTGCAAATGCATATTATACTATGTTAACCAACGCATTAACGGTTCAAAATTCTACGTACAATGGTCTAGATTCAATTGTTTACGATGGTTCGTTAAGTCAGGTTATGACAACTACAAATGCTGGTCGTGCATACGTTTATGGTTTTGAAGGCTTCATAACCGGTGAATTAGGAGATTTTATCTCAATAATTGCAACTGTGAATTATACTTACGGAAGAATTAAAACAGATTCTATTCCTTATCCTTTGGATCATATTCCTCCTGTTTTTGGTAAAATCGGCTTGACGTATCATATAGATAAATTTAAAGCAGAGCTTTTTTCAAATTATTCCGGTTGGAAAAGATTGAAAGACTACAATTTAATTGGTGAGGATAATTACACTTATGCTTTACCAGAAGGAATGCCTGGCTGGTTTACTTTGAATGTAAGGACAGGCTATAATTTTAATAAGAATGTTTCAATTCAGGTGGCTTGTGAGAATATTTTAGATCAGAATTATCGAAATTTTGCATCAAATATTTCAGCTCCAGGAAGGAATTTTATTCTTACATTGAGAGGTAGTTTCTAATAATTGATTCTGAGGGGCGCTTGGATACAAGCGCTCTTTTTTAGTTAAAGAACGTCAAATTAAATAATTCAATCGAGCTATTTGGCGTTGTGGCCACGAGATAGTTTTTATAAATAGAAAGTGCAAAATAGGATTTTTTATTAAATGATTTCCAATTTGTTGCATCATCTAAAGAGTAATCCAATCCATTTGTTCCGCATGAAAAATAGACTCCATTATGGTATATTATACAGGATCGGTATCCATTTGGAGAGGTTTTAGGACTAATCCAATCCTTTCCTCCATTTTTTGAAATAAAACAAGTTGAAGTCGAGTCATTTGGTTTCTTGTAATCACCACCAATTACCACGATTTCATTTTCAGTTGTACATATCATTGAGAAAGGCCCGGAACTTTCCGAATGAATAAAGGGAATGGGAGATTTAATCCAAGTTTTTCCTTTATCAGTTGATTTATAGAAATTTGACGCTCCGCCACCTGATACAAACATGAAAGTAGAATCATTCATGCAATGAACGGTTGTACCACTAGCAGCAAATCCATTTTCATTTTCCGAAGCTTTAATTTTTCCTTCACAAGGCAACCAATTTCTACCTGAATCTGTTGTGTAATAAATTGATAAACAATTGTTTACTTGATCTCCCATCAAAAATCCAGTGTTTTTATGAAAAGACATTCCATCTAGAAATACTTTTGGGAAAGGAATAGCTTTGTTGTTCAAATAAATGAAACCTTCATCGCCGGATTCCATAACAAGCATATTGCCATTTGAAAATTCGATATCCCGAAATTCACCAGGTTTTTCCTCCCTGTAAAGAACGATTTCTTTAGATTTCCCATTTGAAGGATTGATTTTAAAAACTTTTGATGTATTTGTTGAAACATAAATGAATTTTCCTCTCGTAACTATTCCCCTCGCATGACAAGTTTTATTTGAATAGACAATTTCTTGGGACAAAACCTCTATACATGCCATGAAAAGACTAAAAATAAATAGAATGTTTGATCTTGTATTTGCTTTTAACATGTTAAATATTGTAGTGTCTCGAAAAAAAGGCTAAATAAAGCTAAAAACTAAAAATTTTGGAAAATATACGATTAATTTTTACCTAAAGTTTGAAAAAAAAACTATTTTTGTCGTCCTAAAAATTAAAACTTTTATATTTAACTATATGTATTGGACATTAGAACTTGCATCATATTTAGAAGACGCCCCCTGGCCAGCCACAAAGGAGGAATTAATTGATTTTGCAATTAGAACAGGTGCCCCTTTGGAGGTAGTAGAAAATCTTCAAGATTTGGAGGACGAAGGTGACATGTACGAGAGTATTGAAGAAATTTGGCCCGATTATCCATCAAGAGAGGATTTTCTTTTCAATGAAGATGAGTATTGAGAAATCCCCGCTAAAAAGAGGGAATTTTTCTATCGAATAAGATTCTTCTGTATTTTATCTTTCGAAATATTTTAACATTCTTGGTTAACTTTGCCTAATGATTACAACCGATCAATTTAAAGACATCGTTTCACGTATTCAGGCCATCTACGTCTATTTAAAAATTGGTGAAAAAGAAATTGAATTAAGAGAAAAAGAATTAAATACCCAAGATCCGGGGTTTTGGGACGATGCTAAAAGAGCAGAAATTCAGATGAAAGAAATTCGTTCACTCAAATTTTGGATTGATACTTACCTAAATTTAAAACAATCTCAGGAGGATATTGAGGTTCTTATTGAATTTTTTAAAGAAGATTCTTCCTTGGAACAAGAAATTGACGAACAATTTAAAGTTTTATTAGATCAAGTAGAATCAACTGAATTAAAAAATATGTTATCCGGAGAGGAAGATCGATTGAGTGCAGTTCTTCAAATTACTTCTGGTGCTGGCGGAACTGAAAGTTGTGATTGGGCCTCTATGCTAATGCGAATGTATTTGATGTGGGGTCAAAAAAATGGATGCAAAGTAACAGAATTAAATTACCAAGAAGGAGATGTGGCGGGAATTAAAACAGTAACACTTGAGTTTGAAGGTGATTTTGCATTCGGATATCTTAAAGGAGAGAATGGTGTACATCGATTGGTAAGAATATCCCCTTTTGATTCTAACGCCAAACGGCATACTTCGTTTGCCTCTGTTTACGTTTACCCTCTCGTCGATGATCAAATCGATATAAATATTAATCCAGCTGATATTTCATGGGAAACATTTAGATCTGGCGGAGCTGGAGGCCAAAATGTAAATAAAGTAGAAACAGCAGTTAGATTAAGACATGCCCCATCTGGAATCATTATTGAAAATTCAGAGTCAAGATCACAGCTTGCAAATAAAGAGAAAGCGATGCAACTTCTTCGTTCTCAGCTATATGAGCTTGAATTGCGTGCGAGAATGGAAAAAAGAAACGAAATTGAAGCAAATAAAAAGAAGATCGAATGGGGATCTCAAATAAGAAACTATGTTATGCATCCATACAAATTAGTCAAAGACGTCCGGACAAGTTTTGAATCTACAAATGTAGATTCTGTTATGGATGGTGAAATAAATGATTTTCTTAAATCTTATTTGATGTCATACGGAGGTTCATATTAGTTTATTATCTTCGTTTTTTAATATTTTTTAATGCGAGTTTATCTGGATAATGCAGCAACAACGCAAATAGCGCCTGAAGTAGTTGATGCTATGGTCGAGGTTTTAAAAGACGATTTTGGAAACCCTTCATCTACACATTTTTATGGCCGGCAAGTTAAAGCTTTAATTGAGATATCAAGAAGGAAAGTTGCACGCCATATTAATTGTTCCCCGTCAGAAGTCGTTTTTACCTCTGGTGGTACTGAAGCCGATAATATGGCTTTGTTTTGTGCCGTTAATGATTTGGGTGTGAAAAGAATTATTACTTCTCCAATTGAGCACCACGCAGTAGGTCATTGTGTAGATGCTTTGGCATCAAATAATTCTATTTTAAATCAGCCAGTGAATGTGGACTCAAGAGGAAATATTGATCTTATTCATCTAGAATCATTGTTGAAGGAGGGAATTCCAACCCTGGTCTCTCTGATGCATGCAAATAATGAAATAGCTACTTTACTCTCCTTAAAAGAAGTATCTGTCTTATGT
Source organism: Bacteroidota bacterium (assembly GCA_016868915.1). Taxonomy (GTDB): domain Bacteria; phylum Bacteroidota; class Bacteroidia; order Flavobacteriales_D; family Crocinitomicaceae; genus UBA952. Next base: position 14,654 of record VGFL01000013.1, read on the forward strand.
AGAAAATACAACGCTTTTTTTCATTCCGATACAGTTCAAACAATGGGACATTACCAATTTGATCTGATGGATACTGATGTGGATTTTGTTACATGTGCCGCTCATAAGTTTCACGGCCCGAAGGGTATCGGGTTTTTGTACATCAATAAGAAAAATAAAGTTGAATCGTTGATATATGGTGGTTCACAAGAAAGGGGATTGAGAGGCGGAACTGAAAATGTTTATGGTATTGTTGGTTTAGCTAAAGCAATGGATTTAGCCTATGAGGATTTACAGAAGCACCAGAAACACATTCAGTCATTAAAATCTTTTATGATTGAAGAATTAAAAAAGTTATTCCCAACAATTTCATTTCACGGTGAGATTGAGCCCTCGAAATCTCTCTATACCGTCTTAAATGTTTGTTTTCCAAAGACAAAAAAAGGGGGAATGTTATTATTTACCCTCGACCTTAAAGGTGTAGCCGTAAGTGGAGGAAGCGCATGTTCATCGGGATCGAATAAAGGTTCTCATGTTTTAGAGGGGATAGGCGCAGATTTAACACGGCCTAATGCCCGATTCTCCTTTTCGAGATACACTACAAAAGAAGAAATTGTATTTACGCTCGAACAGCTCAAGTCCAGTTTCGAACAAACACTGTGATCTCACCATTTTATGAAAATCATTTTTCTGACCTCTGCCCATTTTTCAAATGATGATCGGATTTACTTTTTACAAGCAAAATCCCTGTCAATATTACATCGAGTAAAAGTATTTTCAACTTTTGGGGGCGAATGCAGAAGCGAAGAAAATTTGATAATTGAGTACCAAGCTAAATCGTTTAAATCGAGAAATGAAAAAATAGAGGCTTTCCGCAATCAGTGTATTGAATTCAATCCAGATGTTATAATTTGTTCAGAACCCCTTCCAATTATTGGCGCGTATCGTTATAAAAATCAGAAATCACAATGTAAAATAATATACGATGTAACTGAATTTTATCCTTCAAAAAAGAATGTTGTTCAATTTTCATTTATTAAAAAAATTTTTGCATTGGCTGGAATGATTTTACTTAATCGAAAGGCATCAGGATTGGTTGATGCATTCATTTTTGGCGAACATTATAAATCACTCTATTATAGGTCGAATTTCAAGAATAAACCTTTCATTTATTTGCCCTATTTTCAAGATTTATCTTACTACCCTGATTTTACCTTACCCAAAAATATACATACCTTTAGTTATACGGGAAAGTTTTCTGAGGAAAAGGGAATCATCCGATTTGCCTCATTTTTAAAAGTATTCAAAGAGAAAAATCCAAATACCTATTTTAACGTAAAACTTGTAGGCTGGTTTGAAAGCAATATCGTTTCAGAACAATTTTATAAATTAACTGAAGGTATTGAAATTCACCATCAGGAGAATCTACCATTCGAACGTTATTGTCATTCACTTTCAGAAACCACCATTTTTTTTGATTTAAGGGACATAGACGCTGAAAATAATCTTTGTCTACCGATTAAAATTTTCACCTATGCATCTGTTGGACGGCCAATGATTTATTCATCAATCCATGCAATCCAACACCAATACCCCAATGAAGAATTTATCAAATTTTGTAAAAATGACGATTATGAAACGATCTGCGGAAGTGTTCTTGATTTGATTTCTTCGCGAGATAAGTATATCGCGTTATGTGAACAATCTCGAAAATTCTCTGAGAATCATCAATGGGAAACAATAAAAGATGAATTTATTCGCTTTGTAACTAAATAAATGAGTGATAATAAAGACATAAAAATAACCATAACTTCAAAGGTTATAGGTCTTTTATCCTCTTTTGGTTTAGTTATATTTTCAACTAAAATATGGGGATCTGAAGGACGTGGGTATATTTCAATTTTGTTGACTGATGCGGCTTTGATTGCTATTTTATCAAATATTTTAGCAGGGAGTTCTGCTATGTACCATATGAAAAAATTTGGGCAAAGTAAAGTGCTTTTAACAAGTATAGTATGGATTATTTTAACTTCATTAATTGGTTCAGCTACCTTGACTGCCTTTCACACCATAAGTTTTGTTTTATTGTTCGTATTATCATTTGCAATTTCTTTCCATACCCTGATTGTTAATCAATTATTTGCTGTTCAAAATTTCAGCAAGGCAAATATGCTGTCAGTTTTAGTCCAGTTATTATTTGTCGCATGTATTTTTATTTTCTGGCAATTGGAGAGTCAACTTTCTTGGAAAATATATTTTTTCATTCAAATTGTTAGTTCAATTTTTATAACTGTATTTTTTGTAAAGCTAAATTTTAATGGTTTTCCTAGGAAGGAAGAACTATTAGCTATGTTAAATTACGGTTGGCGGAATGAATTGAGTTATCTTTTCCAATTTTTGAGTTATCGTCTTTCTTATTTTTTTATTTACAACGAATTAGGGGTTTCTGAATTAGGAGTTTTTGGTGTTGTAATAATTATTGCTGAATCAATTTGGATAATAAGCCGAAGTATTTCAACAGTCTTATTTGCAAAACAGATCAATGAGCAAGTTGAATTACTCGGATTTAAACGTACCCAGAAATTTGCTAGATATAGCTTATGGATAAGCTTGATGTTAATTCTCGCCATTCTATGCATTCCCGATTCTTTCATAATTAGTCTTTTTACAAAAGATTTTATCTCAACAAAAAAGATATTTGGTATTCTTGCCCCTGGGATTTTAGCAATTGCTGTTTCAAATATATATGGACACTTTTTTGCTGCTGAAGACAATCAATCAATTTTAATTAAGAAATCCATCGCTGGATTTTTGGTCTCCTTAGTTTTAACCCCCTTACTCTTATCAAGATTTGGAGTTTATGGAGCTACAATTGCAATGTCACTTTCCTATTTAGTAAGCTCATGTTTTTTGTTTATTGGCTTCAACAATCGGAAAAAAGAAATTTTACAAAATGAGGCTAGTTCAGTGAATTAAATAACTTTAAGTGATAATTCCATTGCAAACTTTGCAACAACTTCGTTTGATAAATTAAACGCTAAAACCTCAACTGTTTCATTCATTCGTTTACCTTCAGTTTTGCTATTTTCGAGAGTATTAAAAATCTTTTTACCATCGTGACAGATAAATAAAATATCAGTTTCAGCTCTTTTGAAAAATTCGGTACTAAATGATTTGAATGCCAATGAAATCTTACAATTCGTAATTTCAGATAAGTAAAATGCATGAATGCCAGCAGCTACATCAGCACCAACAGCCATCGATCCAAAGTACATTGAATTCAAGTGATTTTTTGTTCTTCTTTTTAATTTTACTTTAACAATACACCTTTCAGAATCGATAGAAATTATTTTTGGATTAACAAACAAAATTTGAGGAATCTTAAAAAGACCAAGAAGAAATAATTTCCATCGAATTTTTTTTAAAGAAACTTTTTTAGATGAAATAGATTCTTTCATTCTTAAAGTTTAATTAGTTTTCCATTATTTGTTAATTGCTCATAAATTGATGTTGGATTTCCCAAATAGTAAACATTTCCTTGACCTGTTATTTCGGCTTTGAGACTTACGTTTTCTGCATTGATAAAACAGGGAGAATTGGCATTGGAGACAATTGAAATCACATCTTTAATTATTAGGTTACGAGTGTCACAACTTCCCTGTGTCATAATATTGAAAGTTGCTTTTTTAGCAGAACCATAAAGTTGGAAATCACCGGCACCATGAGTAATATATCCGTTTAACGTATTTGATATGTTTAGCTTCAATTTAATACTTCCCGCACCATCAGTCATAAAAAATTGTAAATTGGGGAAGCGCAGTGTATCCTGCGATACCAATGTTTCAGTTCCGCGATAGGCTACGTAACTCAAATTTTTAACATGTATTTTTACTGTAATGTTACCCGTTCGGTAACGTAAAAAATTACATTTATTCAAGTTTTTTATATCAACTGATCCATCTGATGACTGTTCAACACGTATTTGAGTGATTAAATTTTTTCCACCTGAAATCTCAATTTTATTTAATGAGTCCTGGACTAATTCAAAAGTCATATTTTCGTTTAATGTAAGTTTTGTAAAATCATTTAGATAAATAACTGTATCTGATTTTTCCCCTGCTGATTTCCAACACAATCGATCTTCGGGTTTTTTACAAGAATAGAAGAAAAAAGAAATTAGAAGAATGGGAACTAAATTTTTCATGTCTCTTACTTATGTTTTCGAATTGGAAAAGAATATCCGATACCTGCCTCCAAATAATCTGCTCTACCAAAATGCGTTTTTAATATCCATTGCGCATTAAATCCATTATTAAATTGGTATCTTACTCCAATTTTATGGTAAAGCGGGTCTTCGGGCTGAAATTTATCTTTGATGTATGCCCCCATTCCAAAAACAAAATGTAAGTGATCAATAGGGAGCAAGTAGGCAGCAAAAATTCCCATTTGAAAAATATCCCACTGACTTTTAGGAATTTCCGGAAAGTAAGCCTTGACTGCCTGTTTAGATATTAAATCCAATGAAAGTTCAATACCCGCCTTTGGGTTAAAAATTTTTCTTGCTAATATATTCAATCCATAAACTGGATATTTTTTTGGGTTGTCATTATAGGTTTCTTTTACCGTAAAAATCGTCGTTGCTCCAATATTCCACCTTTTGAACTTATCATCCAAGGATGTAAAATTTTTGTTTGAGTTAAAACTACCTATATTTCTTGAATAGCTTAATGAGGCACAAAATACATTTAATCCTAAGTTTGGAACACGAAATGCACCATTACTAAAATGAGTAATATCTATCGCCAATGATAGTTTGTTCATTCCAAAATAATACTTTGAATAAATACCCAAACACATTAAACCGTTTATGTGAGACCCGATTGCAATATTTTTTGGATTTTCTATTGGATCATAAATTTTTGGAGTATAGCCAAGTCCTGTTCCAAATTGCCAATCCAAACGAAAGGAATTTGTTGGCCTTATTATCGGTATTTGAATAAATCCGTAAATACCTGTAAATCTTCCAAGGATTTTATCGTTCCCAACAGGACCATGGAATAAAGAAATCCCGTGTTCTGGTAGTTTATATGTTTGATGCCATTTTTTCGTTCCCGGTGGTTTTATGATCCAACTGAATTCAACAGGAAATGCCAATCTTTCGGGTAAGTGAGCCATTGTAACTCGATGCGCGGCAAGGAAACCTACTTTTTGTCGAAACTCTACAGACCAATTTGAAACCTGAGAATATAAATTTAAAGGAATTACAAGAAGAAATAGAATACCCCAATAAACTGAATTTAATTTCATTATATTCCTAAAACTATAAATAAAAAGCAGAAGGTGTTAAAAATTAAACAAATTTAAACAATCAATTAGAAGAAAGAGAGTAATTTTGAATCGATGGACGCAAGTTTAAAAGCATTTAGCCGACTTATTACAATAATGGATGAACTTCGGGAAAAATGTCCTTGGGATAAAATCCAAACTTTTGAAACTCTCAGGCCTTTAAGTATTGAAGAAATGTATGAAATGACTGATGCGATTATCCAAAAGGACTTTAAAGAATTGGAGGGTGAATTAGGCGATTTATTCTTACACCTGGTTTTTTATTGTAAAATAGGGTCCGAAACAGGAATATTTACGATTGAAAGTGTTTTAAATCGTATTTGTAATAAATTGATTGATCGCCACCCCCACATATATTCTGATCTTGAAATAGACAACGAGGAAGATGTAAAAAGTAACTGGGAAAAATTGAAATTGAAAGAAGGAAAAGAATCCATTTTAGAGGGGGTTCCAATATCACTACCAGCATTAGTGAAGGCAACAAGAATTCAAGAAAAAGTAAAAGGCATCGGTTTTGAATGGAATAATATTGAGGACGTTTGGGCAAAGGTAGCTGAGGAATTAAATGAACTCAAAGTAGAGATTGATAATAATTCTGAAAATATTGAGGAGGAATTTGGAGATCTACTATTTTCTCTTGTAAATTTATCAAGATATATTCATGTTCAACCGGAAAATGCCTTAGCCAAAACAAATTCCAAATTTATCAAGCGTTTTCAAAAAATGGAGAGTTTAATTAAGGCTGAAAAAATGGAGATAGAAAACATGACCCTATCTGAAATGGATGTTTATTGGGAAAAATCAAAGATTAGCTTAAAAAAAAATATATGAATTTTATAGAGTATAAAACACAGTTTCTTGAGACAACTATTTTAGTTACTTTTTTGATTCTTCTTAAGATTCTTGCCAGAAATTCAATAAATAAAATTTTATTAAAATTCCAATTTGGCTTGCAGAGAAAACGAATAAGCCATAAAATAGTTAATCTTTTCTTATCTCTTATTGGTTTGATATTTTTAGCTGGGATTTGGAACATTGATCGTTCTCAATTATTGGTTTTCTTAACCTCAACATTAACAATTGCTGGTGTAGGCTTTATCGCGCAATGGTCAATTTTATCGAATGTAACATCAAGCTTGATTTTATTTTTTAATCACCCCATGAAAATAGGTCAAGAAATTCAAATCTTAGACAAGGAGTACGATATAACAGGAACACTAATTGATATATCGTTCTTTTTCATGTATATAAAAAATGCTGAAGGAGAAACGATTACCATACCAACATCTGTTGTGTTAAATAAAGTAATACAAATTAAAAAAAAGAAGTAGCGAGTAATTAATTCATCGAAATAATTAGAAATAATCACAGATGGTTGACTTTAATCCCGATGGTATTGGAATCTCAAACGGAAATTTATTTGGGTTTCCAATTACAGAGAAAAGCGCAGATATTATTGTTATTCCTGTTCCTTGGGATGTAACCGCATCCTATCGCAAGGGAGCTAGCCAAGGGCCGAAAGCGATTCTCGAGGCTTCAATTCAGTTGGATTTTTATCATCCAAAATTAGAAAATGCGCATAAAACGAAGGTTTTTATGACCCCCATTTCCGATGAATGGCTGCAAGTAAATGAAAAGTTATCCATCGAGTCGACAGAATATATGCAACATTTAGAGTCTGGTTCAGGTGACTACTCAGAATTTTCAAATTTTCTTGCGGAGGTGGATCACGCCCACAAAGCATTAACCTCAAATTTGAAAGAACGTTGTGAAAAACTGCTCCAAGAAAATAAAATTATTGCCGTACTTGGAGGTGAACATTCAACCCCATTAGGATTAATCCAAGCACTCAATAATCAACATAAAAATTTTGGAATATTGCAAATTGATGCACATGCTGATTTAAGAAATTCGTATGAAAATTTCAATCAGTCCCATGCAAGTATCATGTTTAATGTTTTAAAAACTTGTCCAAATGTATCAAAATTGGTTCAAGTTGGAATAAGAGATATTTCACAAGGGGAGATTGACTTTATACAGTCATCAAAAAATCGCATTAAAACTTTTTTTGATTGGGATTTGAAAAATGAACAATTTCATGGTCAAAATTGGGCCATACAGGTTAATAAAATAATTAGTGAACTCCCTGAAAAAGTTTACGTTAGTTTTGATATTGATGGTTTGATACCATCTCTTTGTCCAAATACAGGGACACCCGTGCCGGGAGGTTTTACACTTGAAGAAGTTAACTTTCTCCTTTTTAACATAGTTGAAGCAGGAAAAAAAATTATTGGTTTTGATTTAAATGAGGTTTCACCCGGGGCGTCAACTGATATTGATGCAAATATTGGTGCACGAGCATTGTGGAATTTAATCTGTTTAACAGAAAAGTCTCGAAGAATGTATGAAGTATAGTAGCCAAAATCTATTTAAGATTTTATTTGTAAAGTCTATCTTACTTTTTTTGGTATGTGGCATTTATAGTTACACAAAACCTTCTTATAATGTTTTCGTTTTTTTTACTGCATCTTTTGGTATTTTTATTATCCAACTAATGCTGATTTTTTCTGAGTTGAAAAAACGATTATTGAAAATCCTCTGGATTTTCAGTTACATTATTGGTATTTCTTTATTATTTAATTTAAACAAGCAATTTTTTTCTATAACCTGGAAATACCAACTTATTTTATTTTTATTCTTTGTCTTTTGTTCATTTAGTATACGATTTTTTTCAAACGTTTCAAAAAGAGTTATCATTCTCTCTTTCTTAAACAATGTCCTTTTTTGTGGGTATTTATTTTTTATTGTTTGGAATAATTTTGAAAATGAAATATACAGTAATATCGCCAAGGGGCTCATAATTTATATGATTGTGTATGGCGTTTTTATCTCTGTAGTAAGCAAGAGTGAAAAAAAGAAGGCTAATACTACGAAAGAAAAATAAAATAGTTGTTAACTATGAGAATTGGTCTTTCAGTTTATTCGTCATAAAGTTGAAAAGCGCATTCAATGGTTTTTCCATCATCATCTTTAAAAAAGGATTAACATCACCATTAAATTCAAGGAAACCGGTGCTACCATTTTTTGTAGGTTGAGCGTAAATTATCAAATCAAATGGGAATGGAGTCTTTTCTCCAGATTTTAATAGTAACTTTTCATTATTTCTATCAACCTGAACAAGGGAAATAATTATTCCTCCTTGTACTTTAAATGAACAGGCATTCTCTGTAGAGGTAAACTCAGAGATTTTATCGTGAGGAAGGAGTTGGTAGATGTTTGATGAATTGGAAAGAAAATCGAAAATTTCAGCAGGACCAGCATTAATTTCAACTTTTTGACTTATTATTTGCATCGGTCAATTAAGGTAACCAAGAATCAGGTTTTTCTCTCCACTTGTGCAGAGAAACTATATCATCTTCAGTTATATATTTGGTTTTTAATGCTGAATCAACTAATGTGTCGTAATCAGATAATGTAAGAATTGGGCATTCAGCATTTTCAAAGTTCTTTAGGGCAATTTCAAAACCGTATGTAAAAATAGCCACAAGCCCTTTTATATCTAAACCCGCTTCACGAAGAGATTGAATAGCTTTGATACTGCTTCCCCCAGTTGAGATTAAATCTTCAACAACTACAACTCTTTGTCCCTTTTCATAATATCCCTCTATTATGTTTCCCATTCCGTGATCTTTTGGTGAACTTCTTACATAAATAAATGGAACGCCTAACTCTTGTGCTACTAAAACACCCTGAGGAACTCCACCAGTGGCAATTCCCGCGATTACATCTGGTTTTCCAAAATAGTCAATAATTGATTGAGCATAGGCTTGACGAATGAAAGTTCTGATATTTGGGAAAGATAAGGTTATTCTATTATCACAATAGATTGGGGATTTCCATCCTGAAGCCCATGTGAATGGTACTTTTGGTTGTAATTTTACCGCTTTAATTTGTAAAAGAAACTCAGCAATTTTTAAAGCTTTATCTTTGTGATAGATCATATTCGCAAATGTACAAAGTTTTTATCGATAATAGAGAAGTTAATTTTACAAACAATTTAAATTCAATTGATGGAAGATCCTACATTAAATTTAATTCAAATCAATCAGTTGTTCATGAGTTAATTCCCCTTTTAAGTACTCAGCCTAAAAATGAATCGGTATATGTTTATATCGATCAGTATAATTTTGATTTGAAAATATTTTTTAAAGAGTTTATTTTCGTCGATGCCGCGGGAGGTATTGTTCAAGAAAATGATGAGTTTTTATTTATTAAGCGCAATGGATATTGGGATATACCGAAAGGAAAACTTAACAATCGGGAATCTTTTGAAAAGGCCGCACAGAGAGAAATTGAAGAGGAATGTGGCATAAATAATTTAATTTTAAAAAATCAAATTTGCTCGACTTTTCATACCTATTTTTTTAAAAATGAATGGTATCTTAAAAAAACTATTTGGTATCATTTTGAATTAAAAAGCCATCAAGAAACAAGATGTCAAGAGGAAGAGGGAATTACAGAAATTGTGTGGCTTCCAAGGTCTAAATTTCAAAAAATTTATAAAAATACATTTTCATCGATTCATTTTGTTATATCTGAATTTATAAATCAACTTGAAGCAGATCAAATTAAGAGAGCCATAATTCTATTGAAAAAAGACGAGGTTATTGCAATTCCGACTGAAACGGTCTATGGTTTGGCTGCAAATGGGTTTTCAGTTAACGCAATTCAAAAGATATATTCCCTGAAAAATAGACCCCATAACAATCCTCTAATTTTACATTGTGCCTCCCTGAAATCAGTTTTGGATCTTGTTACATCAATTCCAGAGAAAGGAATAAAGCTGGCTAATAGATTCTGGCCTGGTCCTTTGACACTACTTCTTCCCAAAAATGATTTGGTTCCTGATAGTATTACTGCTGGTGGAAGCAGGGTAGGTGTAAGGGTTCCAAATCATCCATTAACACTGAACTTACTCAAACAATTGGATTTTCCTTTAGCTGCTCCAAGTGCGAATAAATATGGTTCCATAAGTCCAACTTGTAAAAGCCATGTTGAATTTCAATTTGGGAATGAAATTCCCTTAATTTTGGATGGGGGACCATGCAATGTGGGAATTGAATCAACCATAATTGGTTTTGAAGAAGAAAAAACAATTATTTATCGATTGGGGCAAATAACCATTGACGATGTAATTGATATTTGTGGTGATGAGGTGTACGTTCAAAACGAAGAGGGAGAAATAATTATTGCACCTGGAATGGTTAAACATCATTACGCTCCGAAAACCAAACTTATTATAGTATCAGAATATTCTGAGATTAAATATTCACAAAAAATGGGGGTAATTCTTTTTAATAAGGAAAAGATTGAGGGTATTCCCTATGAGAATCAGGTGATTCTCTCCAGTGATGAAAATTTTATCGAAGCATCAAAAAATTTATACAAAGCATTTTACACCTTAGACGAATTAGGGTTGGAGAAGATATTTATTCGTCTTCTTCCTGAGGTGGGTTTAGGAATAAGCATCAATGACCGAATAAGAAGAGCAGGGTTGAAAGAATAAATAAATAGTCATAGTTTTTATCAAAAATATTTTTTTGAATTATTCTACCTATCTTGGTCTTTGTTCAATTTTACTTGTCGTTTTTTACGTTTTACTTTTATCCTCTTATTTCTCTTCGCCCGGAATATGTCTAAGAAAGATTGAATTAACCCAAAATCCTTCCAGCCATTAAATTCTTCTTGATAATTTAATCCGGCACCTTGAGTAAATAATCCTGCCGATTCATTAACGGTATTTCTATTCGACTCATTGAAGGCATTGACTCTGAAGGTTCCTTTTTCATTAATTAAATACTCAATACGCACGTCCCCAATAATTGAATTTTTATTTGTTGTTGTTGAAATAGAACTGGATTCAATTTCACTATTTAAGTCATTTGTTCCTGTTTCAACTCCGAGCGAGGTAGAAATTATCAGTCTATCCTCTAAAAATGTTTTCTGTATATTTAATTCAATTTGATTATCAATATTCATCTTCATTTTAAATTCTTCAGATGCTTTGGATAACAAATCATTGATTTGTGCCTCAGCTATATCAAGAGCTGCTGAACCGCTTGCAGAAATGTCTCCCTTCAAGGGTTGAAAGCGATTGAAAACGAGTAAGGAAAAAAATTGGCGATTGATTTCAGTATTATCGTCAAGCACTCTATCCAATAAAGCTTTTCCGGTTTCTGGAAGAGCTGGATCAGATTTCAGATTAAATGTAATTTCAGGTTTTAAAAGTTGGCCGTTAAGCATTAATTCACATTTTACAAGTTGATTTGCAAGTGTTGTTTCCTCTAATTCAGGAGCTAATTCGCCATAGTCTATTTTGGTATTAAATGAGGTAATAATATTTACAGTTGCATTTTCTATGTTATCTGACCATTCGATAAAACTACCTGCTTCAATATTAAATTCTTTTTTAATTTGACCCATGGCAAAATTATATTTACTTCCATTTTCAATATCGTATTTACCTGTCATTTTAATATCGTTGTCACTGTTGTCTATTTTCATATTTATCTTTCCATTGCCATAACTGACAATTTTATCTTGTGTTTGATCATCAAAAACAACATTAAGTTCGGTTTCGGGTGTGATCTCAAAATTCATATCCAAAGTAACACCGCTAAGATTGATTTTTTTTACGGTATCTATGTTTATGTTTGATTTCGCGAAAATGATAAAATCATCATCTTTTTCAATCTCACTTGCACCGTAAAGTGGAAGAATTAACTTACTTCCCTTGCATGTTTTTATGTCAGCAAATACATCTAAATTATTTGAGCTACCCGAAATACTGCAATTTCCAGTTCCATAAACCTTTCCAAAGTAATAATCACCATCCTTATAGTTTGTGTTAAGCACTAAGAATCTTCCAGAAGGATTTAGATTCTCGAGAATATTAATTGATATCTGATAGTTCCACTTTCCAAGGAAATCATTCAGCCCGAAATTCAGTAATGCGCGATTATTTTCCTCATCAATGACTTCTAGTTTTTCGCCGAAAATTTTATTGTCCTTGATATTAATTTTTCCGTTTATGGCTAAATTAGTTCCTAAAATTTCGATTTTGGCATTTGCTCGTTTAATCGATAAATCATCACTTGTAAAAATAGGTTTATTTGGTGTTCCATTTAATTTTAAAGACCCTGAAATAACCCCTTTTATATCGTTAATTACATCTTTATCAACATAAGCGTTGGCAAACGAAATATCAAATTCTTTAAAATTTAATAAAAAATCGAGGTTATCTCTTGTTTTTGAAAAATAATATTTTCCGGTGTAGTCAAAGTTAGTTTTTTCTCCATTTTTTATATTTCCCGTTAGGTCAAGATAGTCTTTAGATGGATCCCAATCAAGAACTATACGAACATTTCCAACATTTTGCTTTTGTAATTTGAACTGTAGAACGTCAATTTTACTTGTCAATATAGTGCGATTTAAAGGATCTGATATTTTACCAATACCATTTAATTTTCCACTTAATCCTTGTTTTAATCCAAGCAGGTTATCAAGCTCTGCTAAATCAATATTTTCTAAGAAGAAAGAAAGGGAATCGCTATTTGTATTGGATAAACTGCCGTTAAGACCTATTTTTTGCGATGTATTAGAGAGTAAAAAATTATCAAATGTAAAAGATTTTGAATCGTAGGAGATGTATGCTGTTTCATTGATGTGCCATAATTGGCCATTTATTGAAAAATCAGATTCATTTAGATTTATTTCAAAATTATTTACATCTTTGACAGTTGTTAACCAGGATAAATTGGAATTAATATTATCAGTGGTTTTCCATGTGATTGTTGATGTAAGTAAATCTTTTCGTTTTCCTTCATTGGTAGTAGTGAAATTAATACTTTTGAATTTCACCTTTTTATCGTAAGAAGAATTTAACATGTCTAAATTAAAATCCAGCTTATCCATATCGATTCTCTGATTCAATGAAATTGTTCCAAAAGAGAAATCATTAAACGAGAGTCCGCCTAATGAAAAGAGATTGAGATCAAAATAATTATTATCAGAGTCGTATTTTCCACTGATGTTTGTGCCATTGGAAATTACAAAATTTCGAATATTCGGAAAAAACCGAGGCAATAAATCTTTTGTATTCTCAAGTGTTAAATTATACGAGAAATTATTTCTTTTTACTATTTTCTTCTTAGGAATTGATGTGATCAGAAAAGGGAAAGCATCCGTTAATTTATTGAGTAATTCATCTTTGATGCTTCTTAGATCAAATCTCCCTTTTACCTCTAGATCAAGAACACCTGAACTAATTATTCGGAAAATATCTTCGTATTTGCCGCGTGAAATTCCTAATTCAATACTCGGAATTTCAATTTCGTCCTCACCCTCACGATAAATAAAACCTGTAAGCAGAATATTTCCACTCATTGTCATGGGGTCTAATCCTCTGATGTCAACCTCAATATTTGATTTAAGTTTCGAAACCTTTTTACTTCTTGCTAAATTTAAACTGTTTAAAATGGCCTCAGTTAAATTAATCGAAAACTTTAATTCTTTATTTCCTTTGAGATCAATGTATCCAGAATAAGTGAGTTTCAAAATATCGTCATCAAGCTGAATGTCAGATTTGAAAATATTATTGATTAAAGATCCATTTGTTATAGTTGCCCTATTCAGCGAGTAATTATTGATATCAAATTGGTTTAATTTTCCATCCAATTGAGAGATCTCAAAATTACCATTGTCGAAATAGGTTGAGTTTATACTTATAGCTCCATCAATTTTATTGAGTGAATTGTCTGCTAATAATTCACCTAACCTAAAATCAATAAATACAATGTCATTTCCATTTTTTGTGGATGTATTAATTTCTGTTTTTTGATCAGAAAATTTTAGTTGTATAGGATTATTCAATCTTACTTCACCTAATTTGGTTTTTGTAGATTCAAAAAGTAATGATAGATCGTTTTCCGTTCCGTCAATTTGCATGTTTTGCATTTCAAAAAAAGCCAATCGTTCAACCTCTTTGCCGAGATTCAATTTTGAAATTCCTGCACTTTTGGGTAGTTTAAAGTTGGTAAGATCTTCAATTGATATGTAGGCATAATTAATTTTTTGATTTAGTTTAAGCGCGCTTTTATTTTCAAAATTTGGCAAAATAAAATCTCCTTGAATTTTTGATACTTTACCAAAGCCAAGTGAAAAATTGGTTAAAGAAAGCTGGTTGACTACATTTGAAACATCGCCCTTTAATGTGACGAAATCTTGCATTCCTTCTGTTTCCGAGGTGAAATAGGCCAACTCACCAAGAGAGATTGAGGATTGAATTATGGAGGCATCAAATTTAACCTTGTTCGTAAAATCCTGAAAATCTTTTCCCCGAGCATAAAGAAGATTAAATTTACTCGCTTGTAATTCCGATTCATTCGTACATAAATCAAAATTTTGAATTTGAATACCCTTATTGTCAATGGTCAGTTTTCCCGATAGTTGATTGATCGTAAATCCAGAATCATCCCGAAGTTTTAATTCCAATAGATTAACATTAAAAGTATGAAGACTGACAAATAAATCTCTTGCCGAGAGATTTATATCTTTTATTACTAGATGATTCCAATCTATCCCTTTCGAAATTTGCTGTTGTCTAAAATCATCATAGTAAAAATTGATTTTAGAAAGTTGAATTTGATTTATTTTAAGAGAAAAAGGACTTGGTTCTTTTGTTTTTTTATTGGAACTGAAATAATCTTCTAAAAACGCATAGTTGTATTTACCGTCCTTTGCTGAGCGATTGATTTTAATCAACCCTTGATTCAATTGTACGTTTTCAAGAACAAAATCTTGCTTCGAAATATCTATTAAACGAATTGTTACTACAATTGAATTTAATGACGCAAGCGTCCGATTTTGTTGATCTCCAATATAAAAATTTACTAACTCTAAACGATCAAAAAAAAGTATGTCAACTTTATCTATTGAAACTTTGGCATTGAGTTCATTCGACAAGTAGGCTGTCGTAATTTTGGCCAAATAGGTTTGAAAACTTGATGTTCGAATTAGAAAAGCGACTAAAAAAAAAGCAATCAACAGCCATTCGAGAAAGATTCCCGTTGTTCTACTGATGATTTTAAATACTTTTGTCATTTATTTGCTCTAGTATACAAAGTTAAATAATTCCGGTGCAACCAAAAATTTATATCCTAGGAATTGAATCATCATGCGATGATACATGTGCATCCATTTCTGTTGATACTCAAATTCTTTCTAACGTAATTTCTTCGCAAAAGATACATGAAAAATACGGTGGTGTTGTACCCGAATTGGCAAGTAGATCACATATGCAAAATATTGTTCCTGTTGTTCAAGAAGCAATAAACCAAGCTGGTATTTCTTTAGAACAAATAAATGCAATAGCTTTTACGAGGGGTCCTGGATTACTAGGTTCATTGATAGTTGGAACTTCCTTTGCCAAATCATTATGTTTGGCTCTCGAAAAACCATTAATTGAGGTACATCACATGAAAGCTCATATTCTGGCTCATTTTATTGATAATGAAGAGAATAAAAAACCTGAATTTCCTTTTTTGTGCTTAACAGTTTCAGGTGGACACACACAAATAGTTAGAGTTAATTCTTATTATGATTTTGAAATTTTGGGATCGACAATAGATGATGCAGCTGGCGAAGCTTTTGATAAATGCGCCAAAATAATGGGCTTACCCTATCCAGGTGGACCACTGATTGATAAGTATGCGCAACAGGGCAATGCAAATCGATTTCACTTTAACAAACCAAAAGTTGAAGGTTTAGATTTTAGTTTCAGTGGACTTAAAACATCCTTTTTATACTTTATTGAAAAGGAAAAAAAACAAAATGAAAGTTTCATTAAGGAAAATCTTACTGATCTTTGTGCGAGTTTACAAAAAACAATTTTAGATATTTTATTTCATAACCTTGAGTTAGCCTCTTTTAAAAGTGGAATTACTTCGGTCGCAATAGCAGGAGGAGTTTCTGCAAATAGCGGTTTAAGAAATAGGTTAAAATCGTATGAAAAACAAAAAAAATGGAAAATCTTTATTCCTGATTTTCAATTTTGTACTGATAATGCTGGTATGATTGCTGTCTCTGGATATTTTAATTATTTGCAAAATAATTTTGTAGATCAATCCGTCCAAGCTTCAGCACGAATACGCGACTTTTGAAAAAAAATATGAAATCAAACATAATTTTATCAAGTTTAATCGTTATTTTAGGATGCAAGATATACAAATGAAAGCCGAGTTAATCCAAAAAGAAGATATTCCGTCACTTACTTTTAAAGAAAATATCAAGGTTTCCCAGCATCCGGAATTATTGAAGCAAATTGAAAAGGCAACCATTTTGGGAAATACCCATCATTCTAAAGTGGCTATTTATTTTTTGGATGATATTAGTATGAAAAAGGTTGAAACAACAATTTGGTCTGCTGGAACAAAATTTATTTGTCTCAAAGGTGGTGTTTGGATCCCGATTAGTCGCCTTATAGAAATTGAAATATAAAATTTTAATGAGGTTTTTTCTTATTTTTTTCTTATTCGCAACAAATTTGTTCTTCGCACAAAATGTTGTGAAATGGAGTGCATCTTACTCAAAAGAAACATCTGAGATTCTTATTATCGCCAAAATTGATGAAAATTGGCATTTATATAGTCAGTATATCTCATCGAATGCAGGACCAATTCCAACAACGATAAAATTCACGAAAAATAAAAATCTAAAACTGAAAGGTAAGCCCAAGGAAGAAAACGGACACGCAATGTACGATGAAAATTTTATGGCTAACATTGCAGTTTTTGACAATAATGCGATTTTTAGACAAAAAATTAAATTGAAAAAAAGTACCGAAATAGAAATTTCCGTTACTTATATGGTATGTGATAAAACGAGGTGTCTGCCCCCGAAAGAGGAAAAATTTACAATTAAATTAGAAAAATGATGAAGTTGCTAAAAGTTTGTTTGGTTTTATTGAGTTTATTGATGTTTGGTCAATACTTTGCTCAGATGGAAAGTCCTGAAGAAAAGGTCAGAGCAGTCTTTTCACTCGAACAAAATGGATGTGATGCATTTGTAGTAGCCAAAGTAACTGTTGTTCCGAGTTGGCATATTAATTCAAACAAACTACCTCCAGGATCTTTTTCGATTCCAACAAATTTGAATATTAATGCATCAACTGGGGTATCAATAGTATCTGGTGTTATTGAACCAAAGCCCATCATAGAAAACAATGCAGATATTGACGAAATTTTAAGTTATCACAAAGGGAGTTTTATATTAAAAAGAAAAATTCTCATTTCTTCTGATAAAGATTTGACAATTTCAGGTTCATTCTCTTTTCAAACATGTAATGAAGTAAAATGCCTACCTGAATTTATCATGAAATTCTCTCTACCTGCAAAAGCATGTGCAATGAGCAAGGAGAAAATCGATAGCATTCTTACAGGTGCACATACCACCTCTGCCAATGAAAATACACAGGGTTCAACTAATTCAGATGAAAAGCCTTTTATAACGAAACCTATTGAAAATAAGAACGCAAACAAATCTATTTGGGTTATTTTTATCCTTTCATTTTTAAGTGGTTTCGCTGCTTTATTAACTCCCTGCGTTTTTCCCATGATTCCAATGACAGTTAGTTTTTTTACTCATAGAAGTAAAAACAGAGCGATTGGTATTCGAAATGCACTCTTTTATGGTTTTTCAATAATTGCAATATACGTGATTTTAGGAACAATTGTAACTGCCATTTTTGGTCCTGCAGCGCTAAATGCCTTATCAACAAATGTTTGGTTCAATATAGTTTTCTTCATATTACTCGTGGTTTTTGCTATTTCATTCATGGGAGCATTTGAAATTACGCTACCTAATTCATGGTTGAACAAGGCAGATAAGGCTTCGGATAAAGGAGGTTTTATCGGTATTTTCTTCATGGCGTTGGCATTGGCGCTTGTTTCTTTTTCATGTACTGGTCCGATAGTAGGAACTTTATTAGTTGAGTCGGCATCCATCGGTGGAATCGCTCCTTTTGTCGGAATGTTCGGTTTTTCATTAGCATTAGCCTTGCCTTTTACCTTATTTGCTGCCTTTCCGGGTTGGATGAATTCATTGCCAAAATCAGGTGGTTGGTTGAATACCGTGAAAGTATTCCTTGGATTCTTAGAACTTGCATTGGCATTTAAATTTTTATCGACAGCAGATCTTGTTTCTCAAGCACATTTGTTGGAAAGAGAATTATTTATCGCTATTTGGATTGGAATATTTACAGCTCTAGCAGTTTACCTATTCGGTGGGTTTAAACTCCCTCATGATAGTCCAATTGAAAGGTTATCAGTCGGTCGTGTTTTATTAGGAATAACTACTCTAGTTTTTGTTGCCTATTTAATTCCTGGAATGTGGGGAGCTCCATTGAAGTTGATTAGTGGGTTTCCGCCGCCACCAACCTACAGTGAATGGAAACAAAGTGCCTCATCAGCATTAACTACCTCCCAAGAACACGTTGAAGGAATGCATGAAGGAGTTCACGGAATAATGATGTTTGACGATTACGATAAGGCGTTAGCTTATGCTAGAAAGGTGAATAAACCCTTAATGCTAGATTTTACGGGGTGGGGTTGCCAAAATTGTCGAAAAATGGAAGAAACTGTTTGGAATGTAGAGGGAGTTTTATCTATTTTGAAAGACCAAGTGGTTGTCGCTTCTTTATATGTTGATGAGAAAAAAGAATTGCCGGCATCTGAGCACAAAGAATTAGAATATGCTCCTGGAAAGAAAATGTCAATTACACAGGTTGGACATAAATGGGGCTTTATGCAAATGAGTCGCTACAAAAGCAATTCACAACCTCATTACAGAATGCTTTCTCCGGATGGAAAGGATTTAGATAACGGTCCGGCCGATTTTGAACACCACGGAAATGCTGCCGCATTCAAGAAATGGTTGGAAGAAGGATTGAAATTGGCAAAATAAGTTAGAGAGTTACGAGCTGAATTTTGCTTGTATACAAGCCACTAAGGCTGCGGTTTCTGTGCGTAACCGATTTTCACCTAGTGTAATTGACACATATCCTGTGGTCAGCGCTAATTCAATTTCTTCGACCGTAAAATCACCCTCTGGTCCTATTACTATGACCTTATTTTGAAATGAAGTTTCAATCTTCATTTTTTCGCCTTCTCGACAATGAGCGATTAAACCAGTTGGATATTGTTTTAAAAAATCTTTCCATTTAATGGGACCAATAACTATAGGTAGAAAATAACGACCAGATTGCTTAACAGCGGAAATAAGTATTTTTTCTAGTCGTTCCGTTTTAACCTCTCGACGCTCACTATTTTGACAAATTATAAAACTAATTTTTGTGATGCCGATCTCAGTGGCTTTTTCAATAAACCATTCCAAACGCTCCATGTTTTTTGTAGGAGCAATGGCAATATGTATTGGTTTTTCTTCGGGATGTTCACTTTTTTGATCAATTCGTACAGAACATCTTTTGGGATGATTATCAATTACAGTAGCAATTGCAGACAACCCTTTCCCATTAAAAAGTTCGATTTGTTGATCATTTTGCAAGCGCATTACCTGAACCGCATGTTTTGATTCTTGCTCAGACAAAGTGAGATTAGAAAAATCAATGGTCAATTCGGGGGTATAAAAACGGTGCATTAATTTAATAGTCTAAAAATCAATTCTTTAAGTAATTCTGCTTGCTCTACATTATTACTATTTACGCCTTTTGAACGCAAATCAAATTCATACAAAATCTCGATATTAGCTGCAATTTTTTTTGGTGGAAATTTTCCAGATGCTTGACTTAACTCCCCTGCAACAAAAGGATGAACTTTTAAAGCGTTTGCAACAAAATCACGCGATTTATTGGGGTAAAAGTGAATTCGCATAATTTGAGTAAAAAACTTAAATAAATTGCTAACAACAACGGTCAAATCCGTTGCTTTAGGATTGTGCTCAAAATAATTTACGATTTTATTCGCTTTAGAAATATCAAGTTTAGAGATGGCATTTGTCAGTTCAAATACATTGTAATCCTTCGAAATCCCTATGTTTTCTTCAATATGTTGATCCGTAATTAAGCTGCCTTTAGGAAGAATAATACTTAATTTTTCAATCTCATTTACCAATCTTGACAAATCGTTACCGACATTTTCAGCCAAAAGCATAGTCGCTTTCGAATTTATTGTAAATCCTTTTTCTTTTAAATAGCTTACGATCCAATCAGGTAATTGATATTCTTTGACCTTATCTGATTTGTAAACAATACCGCTTTTTGTCGTTTCTTTTATTAGTTTTTTACGAGAATCAAGGGTTTTGTATTTACAACAGATAACAAAAATCGTAGAATTCATTGGTGTTTCTGCGTATGATTCGAGTAATTCAATTTGTTTAAAATCCTGGGCTTCGCGCAGGATAACTAGTCGTCTTTCAGACATCATTGGATATCCTTTCAATTCGCTGATTAGATTCACTAAATCGGCATCTCTGCCATAAATTATGGTTTGATTAAAATCTCTTTCGTGTTCCTCCAAAACATATTCTTCGATTGTGTTACTAATTTTATCTATAAAATAAGGCTCATCCCCATGCAGAATATAGATTGGTTTAAATTCCTTGTTCCTGATTGAATGAATTATTTGTTTGAAGTCCATCACTTCAAAGTTACAAAACAGATAATTAAAAAATCTTGATTAATTAAAAATAATAGTTGTATTCGAATTTCAATAAAGACATATTTTTACCTTTGTATAATTAAAACAATAATTCAATTCGGCGGTTAAAACGTAAATAGTTTCATGAAACAATTTCAAATTCCTGAATTTTATCGTTCTCCTATTATTTCGAAGGTAAAAACAATGAGAAAATTGGATGACCCACGAAAAAAGGATTTTTCACCCACGATTTTAGATTTTGGGAAAGTAAGTTTTATTATTTCGCGTCATTTTGGATTTTGTTTCGGTGTTGAAAATGCCATAGAAAGAGCCTATAAAGCAATTAATGAAAATCCTGGGAAACGTATTTTCTTATTGAGTCAGATGATTCATAATCCGGATGTTAATGAAGATTTGGAAGCTAACGGAATTCGTTTTCTTCAAGACACATCAGGAAAGCAAAATATTGATTTTGAAACATTGACAAAAGACGATGTTGTTTTAATACCTGCCTTTGGATCAACTTTAGCTATTGAAAAAATTTTGACGCTTAAGGGAATAGACATTCAAAAATACAATACCACATGTCCGTTTGTTGAAAAAGTATGGAATAGATCTGAGAAATTAGGGGAGTCGAATCATACAATCATTATTCATGGAAAATATAATCATGAAGAAACTAGAGCTACTTTTTCAAGAAGTTCCATACACGGACCCTCCTTAATTTTAAAAGATATTAACGAGGCGCGTATCCTTGCACGATATATTAACGGGAAAAAGGATTGTCAAACATTTTACAAGGATTTTGAAGGTCGTTTTTCTCAAAACTTTGACCCGAAAGTTCATCTTGATAGAATTGGTGTTGTTAACCAAACTACAATGCTTGCAAGCGAAACGCAGGAAATCACGGATTATTTACGAAGCGTGATGATTGATAAGTTCGGTGAGTTGAATATTAAAAATCACATGGCCGACACCCGCGATACCTTGTGTTATGCGACCAATGACAATCAGAGTGCTACGATTGGCTTGATGGAATTAGAGGCCGATGTTGGTATTGTTGTTGGTGGATACAATAGTTCGAACACAACACACTTGGTCGAGTTAATGGAGTCAAAATATCCTGTTTATTTCATTAAAGGGGAATCAGAAATAATTTCAAATAAAGAAATTAGGCATTTTGATATTCATAGTAAGAAATTAAAAAGTACGCATAACTTTTTACCTCAAAAAGAAAAAATTAGTATTGCAATTACCTCGGGAGCGTCTTGTCCAGATTCTATTATGGATAGGGTAATTCATCGTATTTTGGAAGTTCAAGAGATTCAAATAACCATGAACGATATTTTTGATTGAGTGAGCGATCAGTTAAAATCTTTTTGAAGATGTATATGGTGAATGAATAGCAAGTTTAAAACTTTTTATTAAGTACAAATTTTAAATAATAATCTTATTAACTTTGTACTTTAAAAGTAAACAAATATGAATGTTCCTAAAGAATTAAAGTATACGAAAGATCACGAATGGGTGAGAGTAGAAGGAGATATTGCCGTTATAGGTATCACAGACTATGCTCAACATGAATTAGGGGATATCGTATATGTAGAAATTGAAACTGTCGGAGAGACCTTAGGGAAAGAAGAGGTTTTTGGTTCTGTTGAGGCAGTTAAAACAGTTTCAGATTTATTTATGCCCCTTTCAGGCGAAGTATTGGAATTCAATGAAGGTTTGGATGGTAGTCCAGAATTAGTTAATACAAATCCTTATAATGATGGTTGGATGGTGAAAGTTAAAATTAGTGATATCAGCGAATTGGATGGATTATTGGATTCTGAGGCATACATATCATTGATTAGTTAATCCAATACCTTGATATAGAAAACGGTTGTGTTTATTTAGACTAGTTTGGAATAATATTTGAATTGAATTTTAAAAACTAAAAATTATGGAAAGTAAGAAAAGTCCCGACGCTGACCTTGAAAAATTGAGGTTGCCGTTGATTTTTACAGGGTTTTTATTTATAGTAACTATTGTATTGGCATCCTTTTCATATCAATCAGTTTCTGAAGGTGATAAAGCCTCTGAACTTGCAAAATCTGAAAAGAAAGATTCGAAAGAAGAAGAAGCAAATACTCCACCACCACCACCACCACCACCACCAACTCCTGTTGTTGCACCAACTCCTGCAGTGGGACCAACCGATTCAGAAATTAAAACAACTGATGAAACCAAAGAACCTGTAAGTGCAGGTAACGGTTGTCAGTCAGATTACGACTTGGATGGTGTTTGTGATATAGATGATAAGTGCCCAGATCAATTTGGTCCTTCAGAAAATGGAGGCTGTCCTATTGATAATGATTTGGATGATGATGGGGTACTAAATGAAGTAGATTTATGTCCTGAGGAGTATGGTCCAGCATCAAACAATGGTTGTCCTGAGCAAGAGGAGGCAATAGAATTTCCTGATGTTGAAGCCGCATTTCCAGGTGGTGAAGTAGCACTTCAAAAATTCTTAGGCGAGAATGTTAAATTTCCTGAAATATGTATGGACATGGATGCTCAAGGGCGTGTTTTTATGAAGTTTACCGTTGAGAAAGATGGAAGTATTACAAATATCTCAGTTGAGACAAATAGGACTGGCTGCGATGAGTTTGTGAAAGAAGCTACCAGAGTTTTAAATAAAATGCCCAAATGGTTTGCCGGTGAAGTAGGTGGTGACAAGAAACGAACCGTTTGTAGACTGCCATTTAATTTTAAAATAAATTAATTAGTTCTTGGTATCAAAGGGCCTCGAAATCTCCGAGGCTTTTTGTTATGTTACAATTTGAACCTTTATTCTTTAAAGGGTTTGATAATTAATCCTTATTTTTGTGATATAATCATAAACCATGTTGGAAATAAATACTCTTCGTCAAAGTAAAGAAATCGTAATTAAAGGGTTAGCGAAGCGAAATTTGCACGCTGAAAAAATTTTGGATGAAATTCTAAAAAAAGATTCAGAGTGGAGAGGGGCAAAAACAGAAATGGAAGTTATTTCCGCTAAATTAAATCAACTTTCAAAAATAATTGGAGAATATTTTCAACAAGGAAAGCAAAAAGAAGCCGATGAGCTGAAAAACGAAACAGGAGAGCTAAAAATGCGAGAATCCGAGTTAAAATTGCATGTCGAAGAGTTGGATATTCAAATATCTAATTTGATGTATTCTTTACCAAATATTCCAAATGAATTAGTTAAACAGGGAAAAAGTGCAGAGGATAACGAGATAATTTTTGAAAAAGGCGAGGCACCTTTGTATAATTTTGATCCTCTTCCACATTGGGACCTTGTTAAAAAATATAATTTAATTGATTTTGAATTAGGAGTCAAGGTGACAGGAGCTGGATTTCCATTCTATATTGGCAAAGGTGCTAAATTGCAACGGGCATTGATACAGTTTTTTCTCGATGAAGCCGAAAAAGAAGGATACACCGAATACATAGCTCCATTTATGGTAAATGAGGCTAGTGCAACTGGGACCGGCCAACTTCCCGATAAAGAAGGTCAAATGTATCACTCACCAACTGATGACTTTTATCTTATTCCGACTGCAGAAGTGCCATTAACAAATATTTATAGAGACGTAGTCTTTCCCTCGGAGGATTTCTCAATTAAATTGACAGGATATACACCTTGTTTTCGACGCGAAGCCGGTTCATATGGAAAGGATGTACGTGGTTTAAACCGTCTTCATCAGTTCGATAAGGTTGAAATCGTTCGAATCGAACATCCCTCCAACACCGCGAGAGCGCTCGATGAAATGGTTGAATACGTCAAAAAATTATTGGAAAAACTAGGTCTTCAATTTAGAATTTTGCGATTATGTGGAGGTGATATGGGGTTCGCCTCTGCGCTAACATATGATTTTGAGGTTTATTCTGCTGCGCAACAAAAATGGCTAGAGGTTAGTTCCGTTTCTCGTTTTGATACATTTCAATCTAATCGTTTAAAATTAAGATTCAAGACGGCGGATAAAAAAACACAATTATGTCATACCTTAAATGGTTCTGCTCTTGCTCTTCCCCGAATTTTGGCCTCAATTCTTGAAAATTTTCAGGATCAAAATGGAATTCAAATACCAGAGGTCTTACATAAATATTTAACTTTTAGTAGAATTGATTAAATATGAAATATTTTCCCTTAATCACAATACTTTTTTCATACTTAATTTCGTGTACAGATCTTAAAAAAAATGAACGCATTGACAGAATTTTAGCTCTAGAAAAAACGTTGGATAGTATTGAAAAAGTAATGACTTCATCTAAGATTGATTCTCTTTCAAATATGCAATTAGCTGCCCAAGGTGTTGAATTAAGAATTAAAAATAATTACAAATTAGACACGATAAATCTGGAATTTGGAAAAAAAATGGACGAGTACAAGAGAATGAGAAGAGCAATTCCAAAGTTAAAAGGTAATTGGGAAAAAGTAAAGAAAGGAATTTTTGAAATGCGTAAAACTTTAAGTAATCTTAAAACTGATATTGAGAATAATAGTGGAAAACGAGAAAAATATGATGAGTACATAAAATTTGAAAAAAATAAATTAAATCAATTAGGGTTGTTGAATGATGATAGTAAACGAGGACAAAAAAAAATAGTAGAAACTTACAGTAAATTACACCCGGAGTTATATAATTTTTCGATGAGTTTAATTATTGTACAAAGTTATTTTTGAAAATGCGAACTTGGCTATTATGTTTATCTATCATTTGGTTCAATTTCGGGTATTCTCAGTCTGAAACAGATATCCAATTGGCTCAATATTATTATTCAAATGGTGAGTTTGATAAAGCCTTGGGATATTATCAAAACTTGTATTCCAAAAGCCCAACAAAAGTTTATTTTTTGAGATATTTTGATTGTTTGAATAAGACTAAAAATAGAAAAGAAGCCGAAAAATTACTGAAAAAACAAATTAATTCGAATCGAAAAGATGTTGAGTTGAAAATTATGCTTGGATTATTCTACGAAGAGGATAAAAATACGAAGTCAGCTGAAAAGATATATAACGAACTTGTTGACGACATATCGCCAGTACCAAATCAAATTATTGAATTATCGAATTTATTTATAACGAAAAAGAAATTCGATTGGGCCTTAAATGTTTTGCAAAAAGGCAGGAAACTACTTAGATATTCTTATCCGTTAAATGTACAATTTGCGGAGGTTTATGCGGCAAATGGAGATTTTGAAAATATGTTTAAAGAACTCATTGATTTTCTAGAAATTAGCGTAACAAATCAATCTGCGGTGCAAAATACATTGGTTCGCTTTGTAGATTTTTCTGATAAAGAAAGTAAAGAATATCAATCTTTGAAGTCAATTTTATTTGATAAGAGTAAAAAAAATTCAGATAATTTTATTTTTACTGAAATGCTAATTTGGTTTTTTATTCAATCAGATGATTTTGGAGCAGCTATAACGCAATCAATAGCAATTGATAAAAGGTTGAATACATTTGGAGAACAAACTTTAGATGTTGGAAAAATAGCACTTGAGAACCGCTACTATGAGTTTGCTCGAAAAGCGTTTAAAAGTGTCATGAGTTATGGGTTTGACTCTCCATATTTTGTTGATGCGGAGCGTTTAAATCTCAAAGTACGTTTCTTGGAATTAACCACAAATAGAAATTATTCGCAAGATGAAATTACTGCTTCAATCGATGAGTACAGAAAAACCATAAGTCGTATTGATAATAATAGAATTTCATTTGAATTAGGATTAGAGCTCACATATATTCAGGCCTTTTATGGAAATCAAGTTAAACAGGCAATTACCTTTCTTAATGAATTAATGTTAGTTTCAGGAATAACAGATATTCAAAAGGCAACGTGTAAGATGCAATTAGCCGATATCCAGGTTTTGACAGGTGAAATTTGGGAAGCAAGTCTCTTGTATATGCAAATTGACAATGATTACAAGTACGAGGTTATTGGTCAAGAAGCAAAATTCAAAAACGCACGAATATTTTATTACGACGGAGAATTTGATTTTGCGCAAGCTCAATTGAGTATATTGAAAGAATCTACTTCAAAACTTATTGCAAATGATGCTATTCAATTATCCAATTTAATTACTGATAATTTTGGTTTGGATTCAAATTTCCAGATAATGGGGTGGTTTTCTCAGGGAGATTTGCAGTTGGAGCAACATCAATACGAAATTGCATTCAACTATTACGATAGCGTCTTGAGGGCAGAACCTGGACATTCTTTAGAGGATGAAATACTTTTTCGAAAAGCAAAGGCAATGCAACTGCAAGGTAAATGGGATGATGCTATTCCTTATTTAGAAAGAGTTATTTCTGACTTTGGTAGAGATATCTTAGCTGATGATGCAGCATTCAATTTAGCAGAAATTTACGAGATTCAGAAAGGGGACAAGGAGAAGGCATTTGACTATTATAAGTCAATTATTACTAACTTTAAAGGAAGCTTATTTTCTGCAGAAGCTCGAAAAAGAATGAGATTAATTAGGGGTGAAAAACTACCTGAGGACGACGAAAAACAGAATAATTAAGTCCAATGGCTAAACTTATTTTAATTCCTACTCCAATTGGCAACTTAGAGGATATAACTTTGCGATCAATTCGGATGTTGCGCGAATGTGATTTTCTCCTCGCTGAAGATACTCGTGTCACTAAAAAATTATTGAGTCATCTAAATATTACAAAACAAGTTTTTTCTTTTCACACTCACAATGAACACAAGATATTAGATCAGGTAATTGCTAAAATTACAGAAGTAAACCAGGTAGGCCTCGTCAGTGATGCGGGAACCCCTGGTATTTCAGATCCGGGTTTTTTATTGATACGTTCTTGTATATTAAAAGGAATTCAAATTGAGTGTTTACCAGGTCCTACCTCAGTTATTCCTGCATTAGTTGTAAGTGGCTTTCCAACCGACCGATTTGTTTTTGAAGGATTTCTTCCGCACAAAAAAGGAAGAAAATCTCGAATTCAAGAAATTTGCTTAGAAAAAAGGACAAGTGTTATTTTCGAGTCTCCTCATAGAGTTCAAAAATTATTGCAGCAGTTAAAAGAAAATATAAATCCATTTCGACAAATTGCAATTATTCGTGAAATTTCAAAATTGTATGAGGAAGTATGGAGAGGAAACATTGAAGATCTCATTAAAATGTCTGAGAAAAAAGAACTAAAAGGAGAAATAGTTGTTGTAATTTCAGCTGAATAATATTACATTTAATAATCCTTTTGTATCTTTAAAATATGAAACTTAGAATTACCTTTTATTTTTTTGTGATAAGCTCTTTCATTTCTTTTAATTCGTTCTCTCAAGAATGGGTCGAAATGATGAAGAATCCGAATGTTAATTTTTATGAAACCCAAACGGCCTTTGAGGCATACTGGGAAGGTAAAATTATTGAAAAAGGAAAGGGACACAAAGTTTTTAAGCGTTGGGAAAATT